>NZ_CP021744.1:7475650-7810033 GCF_002192455.1 Streptomyces albireticuli | reverse complement strand
TCTCCCGCCTGGAGAACGCGGTGCTGGGGCTGGAGCGGCACATCAACGGCCCCGGCTTCAAGCGGCGGCACACGGACACCGGCTGGGACGTCAAGGTGTTCGGCAGCAGGCGCCGGGACGCCTTCAGCCTGGTCGTCAACATGCCCTTCCTCGCGGGCCGCATCGATTCGATGGACCACTACCTGACCCGCAAGGCGGTGATCCAGAAGGAGCTGGAGGAGCTCGTCGGCTCGTTCGGCGTCCGCGACTTCCGCATGCTGATGAACGCCACCGACCGCAACGGGCGCCCCTACCTCACCGCCCTGGGCTCCGTCGCGGACACCGGTGACGTGGGCGTCGTCGGGCGGGGGAACCGGGTCAACGGGCTCATCACGCCCATGCGCCCGATGAGCATCGAGGCGCCCGCGGGCAAGAACCCGCTGGACCACACCGGCAAGATCTACAACGTCATGGCCATGCGGCTCGCCCGGCAGGTGCACGAGCGGTTCGGCGGACCTGCCCAGGTGCACATCTTCACTTCCAAGGAGGCGCCCCTGGACCGCCCGGACGAGGTCGTGGTGACGACCCCCGACGCGGCCGAGGCGGACCTGAAGGCCCTGGTGGAGGCCACCGTCGCGGGCTCCGGCGAGCTGACGGTCGAGCTGATCGAGCAGGGGATCACCCTGTGGTGACAGGAGACGTGGCACGCGCCCTCGTCGTACGGGCGCGTGCCACGGGCCGCCGCGCGGACACCGGTCCCGCACCGGTGCCACACGCCGTCAGCCACGTCGTGGTGCTGGTCAAGCCCGAGGTCATGACCGCGGGCAGCGCGGCCGACGCCCTGGCGGAAGCGGTACGGGTGCTCGGACAGGGGGATGCCGGCGTCCTGCGCGCCGCCGTGATGCCGGCCGGGGACTTCCTCGGGCGCGGGTATCTGCTCCTGCACTACCCGCGCCTGCACCGGGTCGCCGCGGACGGCCCCGAGGCGCTGTCCTCCGGTGCCCGCGAGGAACTCGGGGCGCTCCTGGCCGCGTCGGGGACCGGCGGCGCGGTCGGGGCGTACGAGGCGATGACCCGTGAGGCGGACCTGTCCCCGGCGGCCCTGGACGAGCGCTGCCGGGCGGCGGGCATCCGCAAGCTCGGCTCCGGCTCGTACGCCTCGGTGACCGAGCTGAACGGGCGCCCGGCCACGGTGCTCAACGGATTCCTGCCGTCGCTGGCCGCGGGATACACCGGCCCCGGCGCACTGGTGGGCCTCCTCGAATGCCACAGCCACCGCGAGATCGACGCGCTGCGCGGCGAACTCCTGGGGCCGCTCCACCCCTTCCACGCGCCCCCGGCGTCCCTGAGAGGTGCCCTGGGCGCCCTGGCCCGGGAGCACGGGACCGGCCTCTCCGAGGGCCGCAACGCCGTCCATCTGTCGGCGGGCCACCTGGAGGGGATGTTCCAGGCCTGGCGGTACTTCGCCGCTGCCGACGGCGAAGGCGTCGGGAGCACCGCCTTCGGCCGGTCACTGGCCGAACGCGGGGTCTCCCCGGCGGCGGTGGCGGCACTGGCCGCCGACCACAACCTCGCCGAAGACTCCGGGGAGACGGTGTCCCCGCACGGCGCGACCGAGAACCTTCCCCGCGCCGCGGTCCTCGACCGCGTCCTGCGCTGGGCCGCCACCGGAAAGGGGCTGGGGACGTGAACGGACTCGCCGGGCGCACGGCCGTGGTCACCGGCGGCGCCCAGGGGATCGGTGCCGCGGTCACCGAACGGCTGTGCGCCGAGGGCTGCCGCGTCCTGGTCTACGACAAGAGCGCTGAGCACGGGCGGGCCGCCGTGGACGCGTGGCGGGCGCGGGGCCACGAGGTGGGGCTGGCCGTGGGCGACGTGTCGGACGGCGCGGCGGTGACGGCGGCCTTCGCGGGCCTCCCGGCCGGCTGGCCGCGGCCGACACTGCTGGTGAACCTCGCCGCGGGCTTCGTCTTCAAGGGCCTGGACGCGACCCCCGAGGAATGGCACGCCGCGCTGGACCCCACCCTCGTCGGCCTCGCCCTGGTCGTCCGGGAGTTCGCCGCCGGGCTCCCGGAGCGCGACGCCGGCGCCGCGATCGTCAACATGGCCTCCATCTCCGCGCACATCGCCCAGAGCGGCTACCTGACGTACAACACGAGCAAGGCCGCCGTGCTCGGCTTCACCCGGTGCGCCGCCGAGGAACTGGCGCCGCGGGGCATCCGGGTCAACTCGGTGAGCCCCGGCACCGTGTGGAACGCGGGCAACGAGCGGTACCACCGCGAGGTGCTCGGGCTCGACCGGGCGGCGGCCGAGGCGGCCCCGGAGCACGGCGGCAAGTTCCTGCTCAAGCGGTTCGCGGACCCGGCCGAGGTCGCGGCGCCGATCGCGTTCCTGCTCTCGGCCGAGGCGAGTTTCATCACCGGTGCCGACCTGCCGGTCGACGGAGGGTACTTGGCGGTATGACATCATGATCGATCTCCATACGCACCACAGCCGGTGCGGGCACGCCACCGGCTCGCTGCGCGACTACGTCACGGCGGCCCTGGACAAGGGCGTCAAGGTCCTGGGGCTCTCCGACCACACCCCGATGTTCGCGGCCGAGGAGGACCACGCGCTGCCGCGGGTGGCGATGCCGAAGTCCGCGTTCCCCTCCTACATCGCCGAAGCCCTGGCGCTGAAGGAGGAGTTCGCCCGCAGCATCGAGATCCTCGTCTCCACCGAGGCCGACTTCTTCAGCGGCCGCATGGACCCGTACACCGAGGCGCTGGGCCGGTACCCGCTGGACTACGTCATCGGGTCGGTCCACATGTTCGAGGGCCGGGACATCTTCGACGTCACCCGCTGGGAGACCGTCGAGGACGACGACCTGCCCGCCGTCAAGGCGCGGTACTTCCGGGCGATCGCCGAGTGCGCCCGGTCCCGGCTCTTCCACGTCATGGGGCACGTGGACGCGCTGAAGGGCAACTACCCGAAGCTGGGGGCCGTCCCCGCGCCCGCCGCGGCCGACGAGATGCTGCGCGCGATCCGCGACTCCGGCGCCGTGATGGAGATCAACACCTCGGGCGGCACCAAGAAGTGCGGCGGCTGGTACCCCGAGTTCGACCTCCTCGAACGCGCCCACCACTTCCGGGTCCCGATCACCTTCGCCTCCGACGCGCACGTTCCCGAACGCGTCTGCGACCAGTACCCGGAAGTGGTCAAGGTGCTCGGTGACATCGGATTCCGCACCTGGACGGTCTTCCGCCGCGGTACCGCACGAGCCTGCCCCCTGTTCTGACCGACCGGACCACGGCGTCCGGAGTCTGGAGCCCCCATGCGCGTGAACGAACTCGCCGGCGGCGACCCCGCCGGCGCGACCGACCGGTACCTGCTGGTCCGGGACCACCCGCTGCGGATCGTCACCACCTCCGCGGGAGCCGGCGCCCTGGTGTCGGAGACCTTCTGGCCACCGGGGATGCTGGGCGTGACCGAGACCGCGCACGCCTCCGGGCCCGACCTCACCGTGGCCGACCTGACATCCGGACCGGCCGGGATCCACGAGCTGCTCGACGAGGCCGCCGCCACCGCCGTGCGGGGCGAGTACGAACTCACCCGGAACCACCGGCTGCCGCGCTTCGACGGCGACGGGTGGACGGTGTTCACCCTCAAGGACGTGAACTCCGACGAGGTCGCCGCCCTCGTCCGCACGGAGGGCCGCCTCACCGTCGTACGCCCCCGGTCGGTGCTGGGCGACCGGTGGCTGACCCGGATCGTCCGCGACGTGGCCACCCGGATCGCCAAGGCCGAGGGCTCCCTGGTCCTGCACTCGTCGGCGTTCGTCCACGACGGCGGCGCCTACCTGGTGATCGGGGACTCGGGGGCGGGCAAGTCCACCACGGCCGTCGCACTGGCCCGGCTGCTGCCCTCCGCCGGCTGGATGGGCAACGACCGCATGCACCTGGACCGGCGGCCGGACGAGCACCGGGGCTACCGGGTGACGGCCTGCCCGCTGCCGCTCGCCGTCAACAAGGGCTCGCTCGACGTCATGGGCGTCACCGACTTCGCCACCTGGTCCGTGCGCGCGGGATTCCCGCCCCCGGGGTCGGACTGGGACCGCTTCCACGGCGAGGACAAGCTCAAGCTGAGCTCCCGGGAGGTCAACCGGTACCTCGGCGTCCGCGTCGTGCCGGACGCCCCGCTCGCCGGCGTTCTCCTGCCCCGGGTCGACCTCATGGCGGGCTACTCCCTGGAACCCTCGACGCCCGGCCACGCCGCCGAGGTGATCAGGAGGAACTGCTTCTCCCTCGACGACAACCTCTACGGCGAGGACTGGCTGAACGTCCCCGTCCGGCGCCGCGCCGAACCCCCGTCGGTCGACGCCTTCCTGGAGCACCTCGCGGAACTTCCCGTGCTGCGCTGCTCCGTGGGCAGCGCCTCCGACGTGACGAAGCTGGCCGACGGGTTCCAGGACGCCGTGCGGAGGTGACCGGGCCCGGGGCGGTACGGGCGGCCCGGCGGCCCCGGTCCTGACCGCGGTCCGGTCACGCGCCGAGCGCCGCCGCCGTCCCGGCGAGCAGGTCCATGTTCCGCCGGTAGCGGTCCCAGAAGCGCGAGACCCAGCCCAGGTACCACGGTCCCAGGCTCGCGTCGCGCCGCCCGAGCAGCGTCACATGGCCGTGCCTCGGCAGGAACCACAGGGCGCCGAGCCGCGCCAGGTCGCAGGCGCTCGCGTACGGCACGCGCAGGCGCGTGCGCAGGTGCGTGAGGAAGCGGCGGAGCGCCCACGGGTCCAGGAGGAAGTCGCCGCGGCCGAGGCGGCAGGAGAGCCACAGCGCCTTGCCCGCGTCGGCCGGCCGGCGGGAGAGACCGGCCTCGTCCCAGTCGATCACGGTCAGCGGCCGCGGGCCGCCGTGGATCAGGTTCCGGCCGTGCAGGTCACCGTGGTGGATCACCAGGGCGTCCGGCCGCGTCAGCCGCGCGGCGCCGGCCCGGAGCCCGCCCAGGTGGTCGTCCAGGGCCCGGGCGAGGCCCCGCCACTCGCCGGTCAGCAGCGGGTCCACGAGCGCGCGCTCGCGCTCCGCGCCGGACATCCACGGCGAGGCGTAGTCCCCGACCAGCTCCTCCCCGGCGCTCACCCCGCCGGCCCGGACCGCCAGCTCCGCGAGCACCTCGACGACCTGGGCGATCTGCCGCCGCGCGTCGTCCGAGGGCTCCCCCGGGACGTACGGCCGGACCACCACCAGGCGGGGCCGCTCCACTGTGTGGAAGCCCATGTCGACCACCGGCGGGTACCAGGCCGCGCCGCGCAGCGCCGCGTCCACGCACCGGATGCGCCGGAACTCCGTGTCCGAGGAGCGTTCGGCGCAGTGCACCTTCACGGAGAGCGTCCCGCCGCCGGGCCCGGCGACCCGGTAGGACGTGTTGAGGCCGCGGCCTTCGAGCGCCTCGGCGGCACCGGCCGCGACGAGCTCCATGGCGCGCCGGACCGTGGGGCGCGCGGAGCCGGTCATGGCCTGCGACCGCCGGCGGTCACTTCCTCGCCGCACCAGTCGGTCACCGCCTTGACCAGCAGGTCCAGCGGCCGGGTGCTGTCGAGCCGCAGGACCGGACAGGTCAGCCGGGCCAGCCAGCGCTCGTCCTTGGAGCGGCGGCCGGGGACCTCGGTGTCCTCGTAGCCCCGCGCCCAGTGCATGAAGTCGTGGTGGGCCGCCTCGTGGGCGCCGCCGTTCTCGATGCTCTCGCCGTACCGGACGTACTCGCGGCGCTTGAGCCGGTCCATGCGGGTGTCCGCGTCGATGGTCAGGAAGACGACGCCGTCCGCCTGCGCGATGACTCCGTCGCCCCAGCCCCGCAGCGATCCGGACAGCACCCAGGCGGCGCGCGGCACGAACAGCGCGTGCATCAGCGCGAGGCGCTCCTCGACGGGGCGCTTGTGGGTGTAGGGCGGGGCGGTCGGCAGCCAGAGGTAGTCGTCCACGTCCGCGTGGGGTACCGCCCACAGGGTCGCGAGCGAGCGTCCCAGTGTCGTGCTTCCCGCTCCGCTCGGTCCCGTGACGAGCAGCCGGTGCCCGCGCATCCGCCGCCTTCCCTTCCTCGGGTGCCTGGGTCAGTTCCAACCACCTTATACAGCAGTCGTGTTGAGCGGCACGAGGCGCGCGGCGGCACGAGGCGGGAACCCGCTGCCGCGCCACCGGTTCCGCCCGCAGACATCTCCCGGCGGACGGGTTACGCTCGCCGGCATGCCGAGCGCGTTGGTGACCGGCGTCTCCCGCGGCCTGGGGGCGCACCTCTGCCGTGCCCTGAAGGAGGCCGGATACCGCGTGCTGGGGGCGGGCCTGGCGGCCTCGCCCCGGAACGGCGCCCTCGACGACTACCAGGTGGCCGACCTGCGCGAACCGCTCGCGGACGACCTGTTCGCCGGCGAGGACGTCGACGTGCTCGTCAGCAACGCCGGGGTCTACCTGGACGACCCCCGCCGCGGCTACGGCGACCTCTTCTCGCTCTCCGTGGCCGATCTGCGGGACACCTTCGAGGTCAACCTCTTCGGCACCGCGCGCCTGGTCCTGAGGTACGCGCCGCGCATGCTCGCGCGAGGGTCGGGGCGGATCGTCTGCGTCTCCTCGGGGATGGGCAGGCTCCAGGACGCCGACGGGGCGTCGTTCGCCTACCGCTCCTCCAAGCTGGCGGCCAACTCGCTGGTCCTCACCGTGGCCCGGCACTTCGCGGCCGGCCCGGGGGACCTGTCGGCCTTCTCCTACTGCCCGGGCTGGATCCGGACCGGCATGGGCACCGAGGCCGCGCCGCTCGAACCCGGGCCCGCTGCGGACGATCTGGTGCGCCTGCTGGACCTTCCCGCCACGCGGTCCAACGGCAGGTTCTTCCGTGGCCTCGGGGAACTGGGATGGGACACCCGCGGCCCGCTGGTGGGTGACGAGGACCCGGGCACTCCCTGACCGGCGGCCGGGCCCCGAGGCCGTTCCGCCCAGCGGAATCGCTCCGGACAGGGCACGGAAACCTTGTCATGATCGACCGAGCGGCCGACGTCCGGTCCGTACGCCGACACGGGGGTGACGCACCCGATGGGATCGAGCAGCCCGACGCACCGGTACACCGTCCGCTCGCACTTCGCGAGCACCGGCCTCGCGTGTACCCGGTCCGTGGCGGAGCACATCGGCCGCCTCGCCGGCCCCTATCTGACCCTGGAACCGGGCTCCTCGGACCCGGGTACGTGGCAGATGACCGCGGGCGCCGAGCCTCCGGAGGGCGCCGTGCGGGAATCGGTCACCGCACAGGGTGAGGTGACCGTGGACTACGCCGTCGACCATCCCCGCAAGACGCTCTACCACCTGGCCCCCGAGGCGAGGAGTGGGTCACCCAGTCCCTCCTGCGGGCCACCCGGGCGGCGCACCGCTCGGCCGCGAGCCGGCAGGGCGTGCTCTTCCTCCACGCCGGACTCGTCGAACTCGACGGCCTCGGCGTCGCCCTGGTCGGCGGCAGCCGGGCGGGCAAGACCTCCTTCATCATGGCCGGCGTGCTGGACGGCTCGGGCGTCATGGTGTGCAACGACGACGTGAGCCTGACGGCGGAGCCGGACGGGAACGGGGTCCTGGGCGTCGGCTGGCCCCGGTCCGTGTCGGTGCGGCTGGACACCCTGGACCTGCTGTTCGGGCGGGAACGGGCGCGGGCCGTCCGGGCCTCGCTGACCCACCCCGCCAACCGGACGCTGCTGAGCCTGCGGGAGTCGGGGGCCGAGGAGCACGGGACGGCTCTCGTCTACCCCTGGGAGTACGCGGACCTGCTGCACACGAGGATCGGGCGGTCCACCGGGGTCGACGCGCTCGTGCACCTGAGCCTCGCCGACGACCCTTCGGAGGCCGGATTCGCGCCCGTACCGCCCGCCGAGCGGGACGGGCTGCTGGAGAAGCGCCTCCTGGGCCTGCCGAACAAGCACCTGAACATCTTCGGCCACGAACCCGAGGGCGGGGCGTCGGAGCGCACCCGTGACGCCCTGACGGCGCTGCCGACGTTCCGTTTCCGGTACGAGTTCCGCGACGTGCGCCGGCAGGTCGGACAGCTGTCCGGTCACCTCCGTGCCCGCGTGCCGGGGCCGGACCGCGGGCGGGAGCACCGGGTCACAGGCCGAGCCGCACCGGCCGCTCCGGAACCCCTCCGGTGAGCAGCGCGGTCAGCGGGGTGCCGAGGTCGCGGGGCGAGAAGAGGTCCGGACCGCGGTGGTCCACGACGTCCCGCGCCCGCCACCAGCGTGTGCCGGTGATGTTCTCGGCGGCGAGCTCCTCCTCGGTCAGCTCACCGCGCGGGGTGAACGACGCGGCGCGGACGAGGTAGTAGTCGTTGACGACGCCGTCGTACCCCCGGCTCATACCGGGATCGACGATCTCCTGGTGCCACACATGAGGCGGATCGGAGGCGAGCGCGAGGCCCACCTCCTCCCGGAGCTCCCGCCGCAGAGCCCCGAGCGGAGTCTCCCCCGGCGCGACGCCGCCGCCGGGAGCGGCCCACAGCACGGTCGTCCCGGCCGCCTCCCGGAGGGCGAACCGGCAGAGCAGCACGCGGTCCCGCTCGTCCAGGACGAGCGCGCGCACCGAGTGGCGAAGACGGGGCGAAGTCACCGGGACACGGTATCCGGTCGGCCGGATCACCGCTTGAGGCAAGGCGATCGGACCACATACGTTGAGCCACCCACTCCGCAGAGAGGGGCAGGGCGATCATGCTCTCCTTCCGCGCACACGTCTCCTCGGTCGACGGCATGGACGACTTCGACGAGGAGGCCGTACTCGCGAAGATCCACCTCGTCGGGAGCGACATCCTGATGCTGTCCGGCTCGCTCGTCGACGGCTCGGGCACCCCGTCGTCGGACTTCGACTTCAGCGTCATCGCGCGGTCGGAGGACGAGAGGTTCCACCGCGACACCTTCCCCCGCGAGAGCCACATGAGGTACTACACGAGCGGCGACCGGGTGAGGGCCAGCTTCGACTACCTCCCCGAGAGCCTGCTCGGGGTGGACGTCGAGTACTGGACGGTCCAGGAGATCTCCGACATGCTCGCCGCGCACACGCGGCTGTACGCCCAGCTGAGGGGCCGCGCCCGCAAGTCGTCGGGCTTCGCGTCCTCGGCCGTGGACTTCCGCCTCCTCTCCCGGCTCACGTACGGCGTCCCGCTGACGCGCGCCGACGAGTTCGAGAAGCTCACCGCCGAGGTGCGCCCGGGGGAGGTCGCGTACACGGCGTTCCGCACCGCGGTCGGCAGCTACCCGGACTTCCGCGACCTGGCCGGCATGTGGGCACAGGGCGACCACGAGTCCGCGCTGATCGCGGCCCGCAAGCTCGGTGCCGACACCTTCCGGGGCCTGACCCACGCGTACGGCAACACCAACCGCAACCCGAAGTACCTGGCCCGTTTCCTGACCCGGCTCCCCCGGCAGTTGTCCGGGCTCACCGGGCGGTTCCGCCACCTCAACGCGTACGGCGTGGCGGACCCGGCCGAAGCGGCGGACGCCGTCCTGGAGTGGCTCGACCTCATCGACCTGGCCTTCGCCGAGATCCGCCGGGTGCGCGACGGCGCCGACGCCTTCGTCGGCCGGCAGGAGTTCCTCGGCCTGCTGAAGGGCGAACTCCACGGGACGATGAGCTGGAACGCCGAGATCTCCAACGAGTACTGCTTCCGCGCCCGCGAGGCCGAGGCCGACGTCCCCTCCCTGCGCGAGCTCCTGACCGCCATGACGGCGCGGCGCCCGGCCGAGCACGGCCTGCCGCTCCGGGAATGGGCCGCCGGCCGGAAGGCACCCGCCGGGGAGAACAACAAGTCCGCCTGAGAGGCCACCCCGGCCCTCAGCGATCGCCAGGGGGAGACGCCCTTGTGCCGGATCTACGGCTACTTCGGAGCGGGTACCGACGAGACCGCCCTGCACGCCGCGCGGGACGCCCAGCTGCCGGGCGGCCCGGACCAGCAGCACTGCGCCCGGGGTGAGGACTGGGGCCTGGGGTGCAACCGCCTCTCGATCCAGGACCCGTCCCACGGCCGCCAGCCCTTCACCAACGCCGGCGGCTCGGTGCACGCGGTGTTCAACGGCGAGATCTACAACTTCCGCGCCATCAGGGCGGAGCTCGCCGGACACGGCGTACACATCGATGGCGACTCGGACGGGTCGGTCCTGATCCCGTACTACGAGCTGCACGGCGACCGCTTCGCCGACAGGCTCGAAGGGATGTACGCGATCGCCCTGGTGGACCTGCGCTTCGGGCGCCGGCTCAAGTTGTGGTGCGACCCGCTCGCCGTCAAGAGCCTGTACTACGCGGCCACCGGGGACGGCGTCGTCTTCTCATCCGAGCTGAGCGGTATCACCGCCCTGCGGCCGAAGCCTCTCTCCGTCGACCCGCTCGCCGTCGACCACTACATGAACTGGCAGTGCCTGCCCAACGGCACGTCCTGGTACGCGGGAGTGTCGTCCCTGCACCCGGGTGAGCAGCTGGTCCACGACGTGAGGACCGTCGTCAAGCGCCGGCGGCGGGACGCCCGTCCGCGGCCCGCGGACGACGCCTGCACGCCCGGGAGCCTCGCCGCCTTGCTGACCCGGGAGGTGGAGCGGATGTCCCTCCAGTCCGCGCCGGTGGCCGTCCAGGTCTCGGGCGGCCTCGACTCCGCCGTCCTCGCCACGCTGCTCCGGCGCCGCCGTGCCGACGTCACCGGCTTCCACGTGACCCACGAGGGCAGCCACGACTCGGACGAGGAGGGCTACGCGCGCCAGGCCGCGGCGCACGCCGGCATCCCGCTCGAAGTGGTGGAGATCAGGGAGGCGCGGCTGCCCGAGCTGATACCGGCCATGGTGACGGCGCTGGGCACCCCGAACGCGACACCGCACGCCCTGAGCGCGTACGTCCTCTTCCAGGAGATCGCGCACGGCTCCTTCCGGGTCTGCTTCGTCGGCGACGGGGCCGACGAACAGTTCGGCGGCTACCGCCGCTACAGCACCGCACTCGCGGCGGACGACGGGACCTGGCAGGCCCGCTACCTCGACCGGCTGTCGCTGGTCCCGGAGGCGCGCTACCGGCGGCTCTACACCCCCGAGTACCGCGCGCTGATCGACTCCGGTGCGAGCAGCCGGCAACGGTCCCTGGAGCTCCTCGGCCGGCCGGCTCCCTCACGCCTGGAGCAGCTGCTGACCTTCGACCGGCTGCACAAGCTGCCCAGCCTCAACCTGCGCAAACTCGATCACCTCGGCATGGCGCACGCGGTCGAGGGCCGTGTGCCCTACTGCCAGCCCTCCGTCACCGCCTTCGCGCGCCGCACCCCCGACGACCTGAAGGTCGACGGGTCCCGGCGCAAGGGCATCCTGTGGGACGCCGGAAGAGGGCTGATCCCGCGGTCGGTCCAGAAGCGGGCGAAACAGCCCTTCACGTTCCCCGTGGACGCCTTCATGACCCCGGGCACCAAACTCTGGGACTTCACCACCGACGTCCTGGCCAGGCCCCGGCTCTGCGACGCCGGGTTCCTCAGCGGGGCGGCCGTACGGAAGGTGTTCGCGGAACACACGGCGGGACGGGACCACGCCCGGCTGCTGTGGGGCCTGATGGTCCTGGAGCTGTCCCTCCCGTGAATCCCCCGCGCGCCGTTCCTCCCGTGCGGTACGGTCCGGCGTCAGGCAGCTACCCCTCCAGCGGAAAGGCACGCGCCGGTGCGCAGTATCCACGTCGTCACCCACCCGGAGGCGAGCCACCACGTCGAGGGGCTCGTCGGCGGGTGGCACGATTCCCACCTCACCCCCACCGGCCTGCGGGCGGCGGCCGCCATCGCCCAGGCGCTGCGGGCCGAGATCCCCGAGGACGCCGAGGTCGAGCTGATCTCCTCGGACCTGCTGCGGACCCGGCGCACGGCCGAGGAGATCGGCGGGCTGTTCGGCGTGGAGCCGGTCCTGGACCACCGGCTGCGGGAGAAGTCCTACGGGGAGGCGGAGGGGCGGCCCCAGGAGTGGCTGGACAAGCGGTTCGTGCCGCCGCCCGCCACCGGGGACCGGATGGCACACGACGAGGGCGTGCCGGGGGCCGAGACGAAGGCGGACCTGGCCCGGCGCGTCTACGCGGCCATGGACGAGATCGTGCAGCGCCCCTGCGAGCACCAGATCATCGTGACCCACGGTTTCGCGCTGACCTTCGTCGTGGCGTCCTGGATCAGGATGCCGGTCGAGTCCCTCGGCTACGTCAACCTCCGGGCGCCCTCGGGCAGCATCACCCATCTGCGCGAGGACGACTTCTTCCACAACCGCCAGATCGTCCGCCTCGGCGACACCCGTCACCTGGAGGACTGACAGGGGCCGCCCCGGCCGTCAGGTGCGCTTGAAGAACTCCACCTCGGCCAGGGCGATGTGCCGGCCGGGCTCCAGGCCCGCCGCCGCGCGTACGACAAGGGTGGCCTTGACCGCGTCGCTGACGCCGAGCCGGACCGTCTGCGGGCCTGGCTTGTCGTTGAAGGTCAGAGCGGTGCTGTGGACCTTGCCGTCCGCCGAGGCCACCACGAGATCCACCCGGACGGGCCGCGCCTGGTGCCGGAAGTCCTCCGGCTTCGCCGAGGTGCCGGTGTGCACCACGAGGGCCACCAGCCGGAACGGCGCGCCGAAGGTGAACGAGACCGAGTCGCCGAGCCCAGGGGCTCCCCAGTACCTGTTGGACAGCCCGTCCGCGGCCTGGGCCGCGGGGTGGCCGGGCACCTCGGCGCTCGCCGTGACCGCGGCCGGGCCGACCTCCGCGGCCTTGCCCAGTTTGTCCCGGGTGTCCTCGAAGAGGGCGCGGCCGGCCGGTACGAGCAGGAACCCGGCGACCGCTAGGGCGATCACCACCAGCACCGCGAGGAGCCGCCGGAGCCCTTGGCCGGAGCCGCCGCGCACCCGGCGCCGGAAGGGCCACCGCGTACGCCACCACGGCAGCGCCACCACGTGCCGAGGCGGCGTCAGCCGTGCGGCACAGCGCCGGCAGAACCGCCGCTCGGGCAGGTTCGGCGTTCCGCAGGAGGGGCACGGCGGGCCGCCGCCCGAGGGCTCGGTCACCGGTACGGGGCGTACGACAGGGCGGCGCGCGACGGGTTTCGCGGGCTGGACGGGGACCACCGGGTCACCCGCGGGCGTCTCCGGGCGCGCGGGGCCGGGCGTGTCCGGTCCGGCGGTGCCGCCACGGTCGTACGGGGCCGGGGCCGTCGGGGCGGGTGTCGCCCTGTCCTCGGCGGCGGGCTCCGTGGGCGAGGCGGGGCCGGACGGCTTCGCGGGACCGGCCGGGGGCCTCGCCGTGGGGCCGGCCACCTCCGCGGAGGGCGTGGCGGGCGGCTCTCCGGTCCGGGCGGCGGCGGGTGCCGCCGACGGCTCGGACCAGCCGAGGTAGGAAGCGCAGTTCCCGCAGAAGTCGTCGGTCTCGCCGTTGGCCGCCTGGCACACCGGGCATGAGCGCACGGGGTCACCTTCCTGCGCTGTCGGGCGGGCCGGGCAGGATCTCGACCCGGCAGGTGAGATGGACCGGGCAGGACGCCCGGACGACGTCGAGGACCTGGGCCTTGTCCAGCCGGTCGGTGCGCACCGGCCAGGCCCGCACCAGGAGTTCCCCGGCCGGCTCCGGGGGCGGTTCGGAGTCCGCGGTGGTGGACCAGCGCGCGCCTCCGCCGTCGGAGATCTCGGCCCGCGCTCCGAGGCACAGCCACAGCCGGTCGGCCAGTCCCCGCCGGGTGCCGCGCCGGCGGTGCAGTTCCACGGCTCGCGCCACGGCGGCCCGGCGCAGCGCCTCCGGCCACGCCGGGTCGAGGCCGGCGTCCACCCAGGAGGACAGCCAGCCGAGGAAGTCCGCGGGCGTGAGTTGGGGGTCGAAGTAGGCGGGGAGGTTGTCCAGCGTGGAGAGGACGGGGGCCAGCACGGTGTCGAGTCCGGCGGTGAACCGCTGGGCGAGGTCGTCGTCCGTGTACAGGCCGGGCAGCAGGGTGCCGAGGGGGTGACGGCCGGTCAGTCCGGGTATCGCGGCCCTGGTCATGGGGTGGCCCCGTTCGTGAGGTGCCCCCGCGTCACGGGGAGCCGTCCGGGTCGGTGACGATGACCTGATGCTGATAGGAGAAGACCAGGGCGTTGTCCGCCACGTCGATCCGTTCGGCCGCCGCGCCGCGCCGCCCGGTGATCGGGTCCGCGGGGAAGAGCCGTAGCCCTTCGATCAGGCCGGCCCCGGTGGCCCGCTGGAGCACGGCGAAGACCTCCCCGTACTGCACGGGCCTGCCGAACGCCCAGCCGTCGCCGTCGGCTCCCCCGCGCAGGGGGTCGAGGTAGCGGAACAGCGCGGCGAGCGCGTCCTCGCGCACCCGGTCCGTGTCGCCCGCCGCCACGATCCGGGCGACGACGGTCACGCCCTGGTAGGCGGGCGGTTCCACCACGAGCCTGGTGCCCAGCAGCCGCCGCTCGTCGAGGCGCGCGGTGATCGCCGACAGCACCTGCTCGGACGGGATCAGTTGCTCGAAGCGCAGCCGGTCCCCTTCGTCGGCGACCGCGTCGGGCACGATCAGGACGCGTACCGCGCCGCCCTCGCCCGCCACGGCCGGGAGGCAGCGCACCCGGCGCACCGAGGGGGCCGCCTGCCGGGCGATGAACTCGTGGTCCCGCGCGGTGACGGCCCGTTCCTGCACGCGCAGTTCGTGGGGTGCCCGCTGCTTGGCGTCGGCCACGGTCTCGCCGTCCACCCCGCCGCGGGCCGCCTCGCGGTTCTCCACCCTGGCGACGTAGGGCACGGAGCTGCGCAGGACGGAGATGGCGGCGCGGGCGACGTTCCCCGCCGCTCCCCCGCCCGTCCGGTACCGGGGGACCCGGAGGTACGCCCCCTTCCCGGGCACCGCGCCGTAGGCGCGCAGCGTCCCGTCCGGTTCCCGCACCGCGGGCGGGAAGGCGAACTCCCCCGTGGTGGCGTCGAGCACGACGTGGCGGTCCTCGGGTGAGCCACCGCCGAAGTGGTCGACGACGGTCCAGGTCTGCCATCCCTCGGCCGAGGACACCTCGACCACCGGAGGCCGGCCGTCGAGGAGGACCGGTGGGTGGTCCAGGAGGAACCGCTGGCCCGCGACGCCTTCGGAGACGCCCAGCGGCGCATCGGTCAGGGTCTCGGCGTGCTCGACGGTCGCGGTGCCGCCGACCGTGAACACCTCGGCCTCGCGGATCGTGGGTGACTCGGAGTAGAACGGCTGACCCGGTTCCGGTGGGGTGACCCGGCAGCGCAGCCATCCCGCGCGGGTGCCGGCGACCACCGACGCGGTGTGGCCGGCGGGTACGTGCACGAGGACTTCGCCCGGCCGGTTGAGCCCGCCGGTGGTGTCGGTGCCGGTCTCGCAGGCCTTCCAGCGCGCGCCGTCCCAGGCCTCCCACGCCAGGGGCGGCTGGCGCGGGTCCACGCCGACGCCTTCGACGCGGCTGTCCAGGCGCACGGCGACGACGCAGCGCGGTACGGCGGCGGGCAGGCCGAACAGCATCGCGTCACCCGGCTCGGGGCGGGCCTGGAAGCAGGGGATGTCCCGGCCCTCCGCCAGCTCGGTCGTGCGGTCGGCCCGCTCGCCCGACACCGGTGCCGTCACCAGCCGTTCGAGGGAGCTGGGGACGATCGGCAGGTCCTCGGTGGTGGTGAAGACCACGGCTTCCTCGGTCTCGCCGCGGGCGGTGGCGACCTCGGTGCCCGACCGGAGCGTCACCGTCTCCGGCTGGGGGGCGGAGAGCCAGAAGTCGACGTCGGCGGTGGCCGCGGCGGGCGGGAACAGCCGGATGCCCAGCAGGTCCAGGAACGCCGAGTAGTTCTTGTCGGGTACCCGGTTCAGCCGGTAGATCAGCTGGTCGACCATGTAGGCGAAGGTCTCGATGAGGGTGACGCCGGGGTCGGAGACGTTGTGGTCGGTCCACTCCGGGGCGCGCTGCTGTACGTACCGCTTGGCCTCGTCGACGAGTTGCTGGAAGCGGCGGTCGTCCAGGTTGGGCGAGGGGAGCGCCATCAGCCCGCGCCTCCGTCCGGGGCGCCTTCCGTGAAGGGGATCGTGTAGAAGGGGAAGACGAGGTTGCGGCGGTCGTTGGTGGACCGCACGGTGTAGCGGACGTCGATGTAGAGGGTGCCGTCGTCGACCGCGTCGAACGCGACCAGCACGTCGGTGACCTCGACGCGCGGTTCCCAGCGCTCCAGTGCCGACCGGACGTGGTGCGCGACGCGGCCGGCGGTGGCGCCGTCGCCGGGCGCGAAGACGTAGTCGTGGATGCCGCAGCCGAAGTCAGGGCGCATCGGCCGCTCTCCCGGGGCGGTGCCCAGCACCAGGCGGATCGCCTCCGCGATCTCCCGGTCCCGCTCGACCATGCCGATGCCGCCGGTGGGCCCCACCCGCAGCGGGAAGGCCCAGCCGCGGCCGATGAACCGCTCGCTCACACCGGCCCTCCGATCAGCACGTCCGGGGCGCCGCTGGTGATCAAAGCGCCGCACGTGGTCCTGTCCCGCATCCGCGCGGCGGGCAGCCCCCCGATCAGGACCGGGCCGGTGGCCGCGGCGGCCGGGTCGGGCAGGATGACGTTCCCCGGACCGAGGTACGCGTGCGGTACGCAGGCGTGCAGGCTCCCCGTGACGGCGGCCGGCCTGCCGCCGATCAGTACGGTGGCGACCTGGACGGCCCCCGGTGGCGGGGTGCCGATGACGCCGCCGTGGGCGGTGATGTCACCCGTACGGGCTGCGGGAGGCATGGTCGTCTTCTCCTTGCTCGCTTGGGGCTCTCCTGTGGGGCGCTCGCGTGGTGGACGACGCGTCGGACCCCTGGATTCCCGGCTAGTTGATGCGGATGAGCCTGGCCTTGAGGATGCCGAGCAGACCGCCGTTCACGACGACCTGCTGCGTGCCGTTGACGAGTACGGAGCGCCCGCGCACCTTCACCTCACCCGTACCGGCGTCGAGGGTGATGCCGGTCGGGGTGAGGGTCACCGAGCTCAGCGGCCGCCTGCCGCCCGGGCCGAGCACCTTCAGCTCCAGGCGGTTCCGGCGCTCGTCGAGGTGGACGACCAGCTGTTTGTCACCGGTGGTCAGCCGGACGCCGGACGGGCCGCGCGGGGCGTCGAGCAGCTCGATCCGGTTGCCCGAACGGGACACCAGGGAGCGGCGGTTGACCTTCCCGCTCGTCCTGTCGACCAGCGGCACGTCGTGCGGCGAGGGCTTGTCGACGCCGTTGTAGAGCCCGCCCAGGACGTACGGGCTGTCCAGCAGCCCCTGCTCGAACCCGACGAGCACCTCGTCGTTGACCTCGGGGCCGAACACCCCTCCCCCGCCCTGGCCGCCCCACTGCACGGTGCGGACCCAGTCGGTGACGTAGGTGTCGTCCAGCCACGGGAACCTCAGTCTCACCCAGCCGCGCTGGCCGCCCTGTTCGCGGATGTCGGTGACCACGCCGATCGCGAGACCTGGCATGCGCGGGCCCCGGGACGGCGCGTTCGCCCCGGCCGCCAGGCCCGCGAGGGAGCGGTCGGGCGCGGTGCTGACGGTGACGGTCGTCCGGTATCCGCGGTACGGCTCCAGGACGTGGTGCACGGAGGTCGCCGTGTAGCGCCCGGAGAACGCGGGACCGACGTTGCCCAGCGCCACCGGCGTGCCCGCGCGCAGCCGGGGATGCCCTTCGACGACCGCCTCGATCTCGCCGATGCCGGAACTCACCGAGGCCGCGAGGGACCCGGCCACGGCCATGGCCTCGGCCTGGGTGCGGTAGGGGGTGTCGGCGACCGTCAGCCGGGCGGGGGCGCCGAACGCGGCGCTGACCACCCCCGGGCTCAGCCCCGGGTTCACCACCTTGCTGATCACGGACCGCTCCTTGGCCACCAGCGGTTTCTTCGTGCGTACGTCCCAGCCCCGGACCTCGACGCTGCCGGCCTGCTCGGCGCTGGTCAGCGCGGCCCGCAGGGCGAGGAGGTTGCGCCCGTACTCCAGGACCATCGGGTTCACGGTGGCGGGGGTCGAGGGCGGCGGCGCCGACGCGGCCGGCGTGGGCCGGGTGAACTGGAGCAGACCGTCGTCGTCCACGCTCACCCGCGCCCCGCTCTCCCCCGCGAGGTACTGGAGGAACTCCCAGTCGGAGACGTTGGCCTGCGACAGCTGCTGATGGGTGACCGGCGCGGCGTCGATCCTGCCGCACCTCAGCCCCGCGCCCGCGGCCACCTTGCGGACGATGTCCGCCGTCGACATGTTCCGGAACGCCACCACCTTCCGGCCGCGCCGCAACCGGTGCGCCTTCGAGTACGCCCTGACGACGGTGAACGAGCCGGTGGTGTCGGAGTCCAGTTCCAGCGCGGTCACCTCGCCGCCGAACAACCGCTGCCGGGCGCCGCCCCGCACGGTGACCACCGAGACCTTCAGAGGGGTACCGATGGTGATGGCCGTCTCGGTGAGCATCGTGTGCTGGGGGTCCCGGAAGGTCAGCTCGGCGCTGCCGGGCAGGCCCACGTTCTCGTCCACCACGCAGCTCACCAGCTGGGTGGCCCAGAACCGGGGCAGTTCGCCAGGAGCCTCGACGATCGGGTCGGCCGCGAACGAACGGCCGCCGCCCGCCTGCGCGCCGCTCATCGCCACCCCCCGGGAAGGGCACGGGCCGGCCTCGGCACTCCTGCCGCGCCGTACGTTCCGTGATCCCCAGCGGTCGTCCGAGCCGGCTCCGCCGCTTCTGCCGTCTCCGTTCCGCCGACGTCCTCCGCCGTCCGCGCCTCGTCCATGCCCGGCACGATCAGCTCCGTGCCCGGGGTGAGGGACATCGGGTCGTCGATGCCGTTGGCCCGCGCGATCACCCGCCACACCGTGGGGTCGCCGTACTCCTGCCAGGCCAGCAGCGGCAGGCTGTCACCGGCGACCACCCGGCGGGTGCTGCGCGCCTCCCGCGCGCCGGAGGTGGGGTTCTGGCCGGGAGGGTCGACGGTGGCCTCCTCGATGGAGAGGCCGCAGGTGGCGCGCAACGGCTTTCCGTCGACGTCGAAAAGGGTGTAGCTGACGGTGAGGTTCGACAGCACCCCGTCGAAGGACGTCGTCCTCGCGCTGCCCCAGTCGAGCCGCACCCAGGGGCTCGCGGGCGCCTTGCGCGCCAGGCTGGCCGGGGTGGGCACACAGGCCCGCATCAGCTTCTCCACCGCTTCCTCCACCGAGTTGTCGTGCTTCGCCGTCGCGTCGAGGAAGACGTCCAGCGACAGCGACCGCGGACCGCTGCCGACGAACTCGGGCAGGGCGGACTGCCCGGCCATCCGTGACGGGGTGCGCCGCCACTCGGTGCTCTTGCTGAGTGACAGGCCGGCGGGGTTGAACTGGAGCTTGAGGCGGACCAGCGTGGCGCCGGGCCTACCGCCGACCTTCGTGGGCGGCTCCATGATCGTCAGCTGGGCGCGGGCGCGGTTCGCGCGGGCGGCTGCCATCCCGTTCCTCCTTCCGGCGGGGCGCGGTGTGTTGTCGGTGGTGGGCGGGTGGTGGGCAGTGGGTACGGGCGGGAGGCGGTCAGGCGGGGCGCAGTCCCTCGTGCGCGATCTCCAGGGTCTCGGTCGCGGCCCGGGAGCTCGACGGGTCGAAGGACGGGCCCTGCCAGCGGACGGGCACGATGCCGAGCACCTGCCAGCTGACGATGCGGCTCAGGTCCGGCTTGAGCGCGACGATCTCGCCGTTCTTGGGCTCGACCCGCCGGACGAGTTCGTCGAGCCATCGCGCGATCTTGGCGGTGTCCGAGGTGACCGGGCGGGTCAAGATGATGTTCGACCACGTGACGCGCCCCGGCAGCTGCCAGGAGAATCCGTTGTTGCCGCCCTCGGCGTACGTCTCCACCTCCACCTGGGCACCGAGCCCGTCGCAGGTGTGGAACGCCCCCAGGTCGTTGCCGCCGATCGCGAGCGTGAAGAACACGCTCGTCGCGAAGATCTCGTCCGTCATCCGTGTCTCTCCGTCACCTGTCGTCGCGGGGCCGCCGGTCGCCGTTGCGGGGGCCGCCCGTCAGCGGCGGCCGTCGTAGAGCCGCCCGGCGCGCTCCCGTCCCCGCCGCAGATCGGCGCGCAGCAGCCGGCTGAGCGGGTCGAGCAGGCGCCGGGCCAGCTCATCGGTGTCGATGCCGTCGGTCCCGGCGGTGGCCCGGTCGCCGGTCGCGCCCGTCCCGCCACCGCCGGACGGCGTCTCCGGGCGCTGGGCGGGGGTGCGCGCGGGGGTGGTGGTCACCGGGATGCCGGCCGTTCCGGCGCCGGGCGCGGACCGCTGGAGGGCGTGTGCGGCGGGCACCGCGGGCGCGGCCGGCCGGGCGCGGGAAGGCGGAGAGCCGGTCGCCGCGGGGCCGTGGGCCACCTGCGCCTGATGGGCGGATGGCTGCGGGCGGAACACCATCGGCAGAGGTGTGTGGGGCATGGGCGGGGCTTCCGTGCCGGACGACCGCACGCGCCGCACGGCGTGGACCGGCGGAGCCGTCACGGGATCGTCGGCGAAGGGCGCGGGTCCGGACACCGGAGTCATGAGGAACGCCTGGGATTCCTCACGGGCCGGGGATGCCGAAAGCCCGGCGCCCATGACCGGTCCGGGAGGCGCGGGACGCACGACGGGCGGGGAGGAGGGACACCCGGGAGGCGCGGGGAGCGCCGGGCCGGGCCCGGTCGTCGGTCCGCCGGACACCCGGCGCTGTACCGGGGGAAGCGGGACGGCGCCTGGAGCAGCCGTATCCCTCGGATGGTCCGTCCCGCCACTGGCTTGACGGTCTATCACGGCCGGGGAGGCCGGGTGAAGTGAGGGAGTGTGCGCGGCCGTTCGGGCGGATCCGTCCGGGTGCGACCGGCCTCGCTTCGCGGGAGCGGCATCGCGGCGCGGCGCGGCCGCCTGCGGCGGCGTCCGGCCCGTGTCCCCCGCGGGTGGCGGATCGCGCCGCCAGGTCGCGGGTACGACCGGACGGCCGGGCGCGGCAGCCCGCCGGGGAAGCGAAAAGCCTTCTGCCGTACCCGTCTTGACCGTCAAGGGCCTGGCCGGGAGGAGCCCCAGGGTTCGCTGGACAGCGGGAACCACGCGTCCGCCGCCGGTGGGCGAGGGGTACGGGTTCGGCGGAGTCGACGTGACGGGCCGTACCGGCGCCCGGGAGCTGTGGCCGACGGCCCGCGTACCGGTGGAGTGCTCCACGTACGTTCCGCCGCCCGGCGTGGTCTTCACGGTATCGGGCCGCTGAGGGGAACCGGGGGAACGCAACGGCAGGGCAGGCGTACCGGCCTCCGGCGTCGCGGCGGACGGGTGCCGGGCGTCACCCCCGGCGGCCGGCTCCGGGTCCCGCCGCGCCTTTCCCCGCGTTCGGTCAGGCTCGCCGAGCAGCGGTGCGGTCGGAGGTGGGCCGGACATGGCTGGTGCCGGTACGGGCGAGGGGACGGCGCCCGTACCGCTACCGCGCGTCGCCCTCCGCTGGACCGGCGTGCCGTCAACGGCATCGGCGGGGGCTGGAGTCACGGGCATGACTCGGGGAGCAGCGATCTGCCCCGGTGCCGGTGCGCCTCTTCCCCGCGACAGGCCGGAGCCGTCGGGCAGGGGCCGGGCGGTAAGCGGTAGTTCCGTGGACGACGTGGGGGCGGGAGCCGTGGGCACGGACCGGGGAACAGCGGCTGGTGCCTGTGCCCACACCGGACCGGAACCGTCAGGCAGGGGCCGGGCGGTGGGCGGCAGTTCCGTGGACGAGGTGAGGGCGGGAGCCGTGGGCACGGACCGGGGAACAGCGGCTGGTGCCTGTGCCCACACCGGACCGGAGCCGTCGGGCAGGGGCCGGGCGGTGGGCGGTAACTCCGTGAGCGGGACTCCGATCCCCCCATGGGCCCGAGGCCGACGCGCCGGGCTGTCCGGCCGCGGCGGCTTCGGCTGTCGCGGCAGTGGCGCGCTCGGGGGCTCCGCGCCGTCCGTGCGGACCGGGCCCGTCAGCGGCTGCGGGGTGCCCGACCGGTCCGTCGGGCCTGGAGCCGCTCGTTGGAGTACGGGCATCGAGCCGGTCTCCGGCGCCGGGGCGGGGCCGGGAGTGCTCACCCGGCCCTGGCCTTCCGGCGGTACGGCGCTGTCGGGCAGCCGTCGGAGCGGTTCCCCCAGCGCCGGGCGTACGTGTGGGCGCGAGCGTCCGGTGTCCCGCCGACTGTCCGGCACCGCCTGAGCGGCAGCGGAAGCGGCCGGACCGGCGCCCGCCGGAGCCGGTCCGGCCTGCGCGGAGGCAGCGGGTTCCCTTGTAGGAACGCGTCCATCGGCCGAGGGCACCGCGCCCTTGGCGCGTCCTGCCGACGGGTGGGTGGCCGCCGCCGGGATCGCGGGGATCCGGCGCACCGGCATTGCCGGGCGCCGCGCCACGATCCGCGAGGGGCCGAGTGGCCTCGGTCGTACCAGGGCGCGCGGGAGCGGCAGCGGATCTGGGGGCTGTGGGTCGGTCGATGGGGGCACAGGGGTCCCTGGTGTGGCCGGTGGGTGCTTCCTCGGGGCGGATGGAGGCGGCGTCGATGCGGTGGAGCTCTTCGCTCCGGCCTGGGCTTTCGCCCCCGGGCCCGGATCTGACCCCGGCGTGGCTCGACGCTGCGAACCAGCGTCCCTCACCGACCGGGGAGCATGTGCCGGCCCTGACGCGGAACCCGGCCCTGACGCCGAGGCCGTTCCTGACACCGACGGCCTCACCTCCGGCCCGGGCGCTGACGCCCGTCGCACCGGCATCAGAGGTCCTGACACCGGGCCCGGCGCTTCCGGCGACTCCGAACCCGGCCCCGCCGCCGAGCCCGTCGCCGACTCCGTCCCTCCACCCGCCCCGCCATGGGCCCGCTCCCGTCGCTGAACAGGCAGGCCCCCGGTCCTGGTCCCGGTCCCGGCTCCCGCCGCGCTCCCGCCGGAAAGCACCTGCCCCTCGGGCTCCGGCCCGGCGGCGGGCAGCAGCAGCGGGCCGCCACCGAACGTCGTGCCGGGAGCAGCCGGACGCGCGACCCCGTGGATCAGTCCGGCCGGCGCGGACGGCAGCACCGCGTGGCCGAGCGGCGCGCCGAACACGGTTCGCTGCCAGGCGGCCAGGCCCGAGCGGAAGCGGAGTCCATCGCTCACGCCGGTCGCCGACCGGGCGACGGTCACCTCCGGTGGCGCGACCCGCCGCCAGCCGCCGTCCCAGCCGGGCGGCGTGCCGTACCGGCCCGTGGCCGGTGGCCGGGCGGCGGCCGACGCCTCCGCCGGGAGCCCCTCGTCCACGGCCTCGCGAGCCGTAGGGCGGTCGGGGACCGGCGCCGCCCCGCCCCGCCGCCCGGTACGCGACCGGCTCCCGCGCCTGCGCAGCGCGTCCCGCATTCCCATGCCGTCACCCGCCTTCGTTGACGCGGGTATTGATCCGCGCGATTTCCCGCACCCATTGCAGGCGCTCACCGTGGGGCAGGTCGAGGATGTCCTCGAGCCGCCAGTGGAAGTGGTAGGCGACGTACGCGATCTCCTCCCGCAGCCGGGGAAGGGCGTACGTCACGATTCCCCCAGGCGCCCGCCCGAGAGGTCCACCTCGAACGAGCCCTCGCACATCGGACAGGTCACAGCGGCACGCGTGTGCCCCTCGCTGTTGATCCGCCGGTAGAAGTCCTGGAGGAACGCCACGTCCGTGGCGTACATCCGCTCCACGACGCCGGCGTGCACGTCCCTGAGGGTGCCGAGCCTGGTGATCACCTGGCTCAGCAGCACCACGCTCAGGTACGCCGGGTTCTCCTTCACCCGCAGATCGATCTGCGGGCGCAGCTCGTCGCGTGCGGTGGCCAGCCGCATGGCGCCGTCGCGATGCAGATCGCCGTCCTCGTCGACATATCCACGCGGCAGCTCGAAGGGGAACTCCGTGCGGTGTTCCTGGTGCTGCCGTGCCCCGGCGCGCGGTGCGGGGGCGGTCTCTCGCTCGGCCGGTTCGGTGCCCTCGTGGAGGTCCTCGGGACTGCCGGCCGTCACGGTCCGGCGCCTCATTCGACCACGATCTCCTCGAATGTGATGGTCACGGATTCGGTGGCGCCCGAGGATTCCCGGGCGCTGAGCGAGGGGCCCTCCCATTTGCTCGCCCAGCCCTGCATCAGCTGGATGCGGCGGACGGTCTCGCCCGTGGAGTCCTTGACCTCGATGGTGATGTTCTGGCGTGCGGTGTCGACCGCGCCGTTGTTCAGGGTCTCCTTGATCCATTTCGTGAACTCGCTGCTCTTGTCGAGGCCGCGGGTGATGGTGATCTCGCCCGCCTGCCGCGCGCCGGGCTGCTTGCGGATGATGTGTTTGCCTTCCGCGGTCACCTGACGGACCTCGACGACCTCCTCCTCGACGGTGAAGCCGCTGACCTCCTGGATGGACTCGACGAGGTAGCCGCCCAGCTGGACGCCGAAGATATGGGTGGAAAGAGCGTCGCCCTCTGCCATGGCTGTGTGTCACCTTTTCCTTTGGTCCGATGGCCCGGTGCCGGGTGCCCCCGCGGCGGAGGGCACCCGGGGGTCACTCGCTGACGAGGCTGGTGCTGTCGGAGAACTGCGCCAGCCGGAAGACCACGAACTCGGCGGGCTTCACCGGGGCCACTCCGATCTCGCACACCACCCGGCCGAGGTCGATGGACTCCTGGGGGTTGTTGTCCCGGTCGCACTTGACGTAGAAGGCTTCCTCGGCGACGCGGCCGAACAGCGCTCCCCGGCGCCATTCCTCGGTGAGGAACCCCGTGACGTTGCGCCGGATGCTCGACCAGAGCCGGTCGTCGTTGGGCTCGAACACCACCCACTGGGTTCCCAGCAGGATGGATTCCTCAAGGTAGTTGAAGAGCCGGCGCACGTTCAGGTAGCGCCAGGCCGGGTCCGAGGACAGGGTGCGCGCGCCCCAGATCCGGATGCCGCGGCCGGGGAAGGCCCGTACGCAGTTGACCCCGATCGGGTTGAGGAGGGACTGCTCCCCCTTGCTGAGGCGGATGCCGAGGTCCACCGCGCCGCGGATGACCTCGTTGGCGGGGGCCTTGTGGACGCCGCGTTCGCCGTCGCTGCGCGCCCACACGCCCGCGATGTGGCCGCTGGGGGGCACCATGGTGTTCCCGCCGGTCGCCGGGTCGAAGACCTTGATCCAGGGGTAGTACAGGCCGGCGTAACGGGAGTCGTAACCGGCGTCCTCGGTGCGCCAGGCGCGGACCCGCTGCGCGTTCATGCCCGGCGGGGTGTCCAGGACGGCGACCCGGTCGCCCATCTGCTCGCAGTGCGAGATCACCGCGAGCTGTACGGACCTGACGCCCTCCGCGTCCAGGTCGCCGCGCTGGTGCGCGCTCATCAGGTCGGGCACCGCGACCATGGTGATCTCGTCGATCGCTTCGAGTCCGGCGAGGCCGGTGCGTGCCTCGGCGTCGCCGACGTACTCGGCCGGGCCCGGCCGGGACGTACCGTGCCGGCCGGGGGCGGGCGCGGGTCTCGCGGCGGCCGGGAGGCGGACCGTCTGCTTCTCCGGGCGGGTCTGCTGCACTCCCGGCTGCTCGGCGGCCTCGATGAGTTTCGACTCGGCCACCTGCTGCACCAGATAGCCCTTGACGTTCTTGCGCGTGGTGACGTCGAAGGTCTCCGCCACCTTGCCGCCCTTGCGGACGACCAGCTTGAAGCGGTCCTCGGGCGGGTTCTCGCCCTCCGCGTCGGCGACCTCCACGGAGATGTCACCGCCTGCGCCCGGCAGCGCGGAGACCAGGAACCCGCCGATGGCGGCGGAGGCGGCGGGCGCTGCCGCGGGCGGCTCCTCCGGCGCCTCGGCCCCCTCGGCGGCTCCACCGACCCGGACGACGTACGCGGTGCCGCCGCCGTTGGCGAAGTACCCGTGCACCGCGTGCGCCAGATACGTCCCCTCGGTGAAGGAGCCGAAGGTCTGTACGTACTGGTCCCAGGTGGTCACCAGGGTCGGCTCGTGGAACGGGCCACGCTCGGCGAAGCCCACGAAGGCGGCGACGGCGGTGCCGACTCCTTCGATCGGCCGTGCTCCGGACTGCACCTCCTCCATGTAGACGCCCGGGGTGAGGTACGACGGCATGCTCGCTCCTTCGGGGTCGCCGATCGGTCACCGCCGAGTCTCAGCGGAGGTTTTCCCGGGCAGTAGGCCCCCGAGCCCCCGGTACGGGGCAGGAACGCTGCCCTCACGGGCACCTCGGCCGGGCACAACTGCCCTACGACAGCGGTATGTTCGCCCTCGCGCACCCCTGCCCCGCCCGCCCGGGGCCTAGGCTTGACGCGCACAGGCCCGTGACCGGAACCGGGCTTCGAAGCGCACCGCCACCGCCGCCACCTCGCCGACAGGAGGTCACCCGTGCGGACACCCGAGCCACGGCCCGACAGGACGACCGGTCAGACCGCGTCCCACCGCACCACCGGTACGACAGCGCCGGCCGTCCCCGCGGCCCGGCCGGCCGGCCGCCCCGGCCCACCCCGCGGAACCTCCGGGCGCTTCAGCGCAGCGCCGGCAACGCCGCGGTTGCCGGTCTGGTGGCCAGGAGCAAGGGCCGGGCGTCCGAGGCTCCGGAGGAGGAGATGCGGCACTCGGCCGTGCACGAGGTCCTGAGCGAACCCGGCCGGCCCTTCACGGGGCCGCTGGCCGGTGAGGTCGAGGCGCGCTACGGCGGAGTGGACCTCTCCCACCTGCGGGTGCACACCGGTGCCGTCGCCCAGCGCTCGGCGGCCGGGATCGGTGCCCGCGCCTACACCTCGGGCGACCACATGGTCCTGGGCGCGGGCAGCACCACGGAGGACGTCCTCCACGAGGTGTGGCACACCTTCCAGCAGAGCCACGGGCCGGTCTCGGGAAAGGACCACGGGGACGGTCTGAAGGTCTCCGAACCGGACTCCCCCGAGGAGAAGGAGGCGGCGGCAGTCGCCCACGAGCTCATCAGCTCCCCCGTCCCGGCCGAGCGGTCGTCCGGGGCACCCGCCGTGCAGCGCTCGACGGCAGCGGGCCGGCCGTCACCCGCCGGGAGGTCCGTCCAGCGCGCTCCGGCAGCCGACTCGGGAGGGTCACAGCACTCCGGGGGCTCGCAGCACTCCACCGAGCCGGTCTTCTCGTTCGCCCCGTCGCTCCCGGCCAACCCGTTCCTGTACACCGACGGCGACACGCAGTTCTGGGTCGGCCCGAACCCCCCTGAGGGCTTCTTCGACGTCGACCAGCATTGCGCGTACATGGCCACCTACTGGCTGCTCCACGGCACGCCGGCCGGTCTGCGCTACGACGGCTTCGACGACGCGACCCGGCGCGACGCCTCCGACACCGTGCGCCGCTGGGCCGCCTCCGGAGGGCTGGAGGCCCAGGAGCAGTACGCCCGTACCCGGCTGGGCGGCGCCGACGTCGACGGCACGAGGCTGGCGGGGCAGGCCACCTCGGGCAAGCTGCCCCCGGGCACGCTGATCTGGTTCGGCACCAGCCGGCACGCCGAGGCGGCGGTGGTGACGTCGGCGGGTCAGTTCCTGATGTACGACCCCAACACGGGCCGGACCACGACGCGCGACGCCGACGGGTTCGCCGCCTACATCGCGAGCAGGAACGCGTTCGTGGTCAGGTACGCCCCGGAAGCGGAGCACGACGCGAGCTGCAAGTGCTGCGTCATCATGTGACCGGCCCGGGCGCCGACGGGTTCGCCGTGGCCGGCACCGACACCGGCGAGGCGGTCGGCGCCCCGCACCCATGACGCTACGGTCCGGCCGCGGCGCGCTCCTCGTCGAGGCCGAGCCACGGCCCGAACTCGCTCTCCAGGACCAGGCGGCCGAGCTTGCGGTACTCCCGCAGGACCGCCGTCATCACCTGCGCCGTGCTCAGCGGCAGGCCCGTGTCCGCCGCCAGATAGGCCGCGGTCACCGCGCAGGCGCGGATGGAGCCGCCCGAGAGTTCGAAGCGGCGGGCGCAGAACTCCAGATCGAGCCCTTGCTCGCGGGGCAGCTCCGGCCCCAGGCAGCGGTCCCACAGGGCGAGCCGCTGGCCGGTCGCGGGCATGGGGAAATCCACGATCGTGTCGAGGCGCCGGGTGAACGCCTCGTCGAGGTTGGCCCGCAGGTTGGTGGTGAGGACCGCGATCCCGTCGAAGGACTCCATGCGCTGGAGCAGGTAGGCGGATTCCACATTGGCGTGCCGGTCGTGCGCGTCCTTGACCTGTGAGCGCTTGCCGAAGATCGCGTCGGCCTCGTCGAAGAGCAGCACCCCGTTCACCTCCGACGCCTCGCCGAAGATCCTTTCGAGGTTCTTCTCGGTCTCGCCGATGTACTTGTCGACGACGGTGGACAGGTCGACGACGTACAGTTCCATGCCGAGCTCCGCCGCGACCACCTCCGCGGACATGGTCTTCCCCGTGCCGGACTCCCCCGCGAACAGCGCGGTCACCCCGCGCCCGCGGCCGCCGCCCGGCCGCATCCGCCACCGGCCGAGCACCTGCTCCCGGTGGCGGGCCCGCAGGGCGAGTTCATCGAGCTGACGGCGCGTCGGGGCGGGCAGGACGAGGTCGTCCCAGCCGACCGCGGGCTCGATGCGCCGGGCGAGCCGGGCCAGGCCGGCGCCGTTCTGCGCCCGGACCGCGGCCCGTAGGTCCTCGGTGCGCACCGGCCGTCGCTCGACGGCGGCCACCCTCGTCGCCACGGTGGCGGCCCTGCGCATCTGCCCGGCGTCGAGCCGGTACCCGGCGACCGCCTCCGCGAGCGCGTCGGCCGTTCCGTCGCCCGGTGGCACGTACGCGCCGGGGCCGGCGGGTGGTCCCGTGAGTGAGGCGGCGGCGAGTGCGTGCCGCCACCGCCGGGTGCGTTGTGCGGGGGTGGGTGGCGGGACGGTGACGTTCACCGGGCTCTCCGCGGTCCACAGCGGGTCCCAGCCCTTGGTGCCGTAGGCGATCAGCGGGATCCCGGTGGCGGCCGCGCACAGACCGCGCAGGAGCCGGGCGCGCTCGGGCCGTTCCGGCTCCAGCGCTTCGAGCGGGCCGAGGACGATGCCGCCGCCCCTGAGCCTGGCCTCCGCCGCCAGGGCACGCGGCAGGTCCGCGGGCGCCGGCCCGGCGGCCAGCCCCGCGATGTCGAGCACCAGCGGGGTGCGGCCCGCCGCCGCCAGGGCGTCGACGGCGAGCCGGGCCGCGTCACCGCCCTGGTCGAGCAGGTGCACCAGACCGCCGCCGGTGCCGACGGCGGCCGCCACCCGGCGCGTCGCGCCCTCGGCGGTCCCGTCCACCGCCCGGCCCAGCGTGACCAGGCCGCGCAGCCTGGCGTCGAGCGCGTCGTCACCGAGCAGGTGCGCGGTCACCCGGTCGGGAACCCTCAACGTCCGTGAGGGAAGGGGACGTTCGGTGTCCTCGACTTCGAGGAGCCCTCCCGCCACGAGCGGCGCGGACGGGGCGAGGCGGAACCGGCCCGCTCCCGCCACGGGCAGCCCGCACAGCTCCAGTGTCAGCCCGATGGTCGGCCGGCACCGGAGGAGGTCGTCGTTGAGGTACCCGTAGAACAGCTCGAAGCGGGTGTCGATGTCCGGGGCGAGCGCGATCAGCAGCAGCTCGACGTCCAGCGGGACCAGGCCGAAGTCCGCGGAGAGGCGTGCGATGCGGGAGCCCGGCGGCGGTTCCGGCGGCGGCCGGCGGTCGTCGGGCGACGCGGGGAGGAACGCGGACGTTCCGTCGAGGATCCGCTCGACCGCCTCGGGCGTGAGGTACTGCCCGCGGTAGGGATCGTCCGGCTCCGGGTCGGTGGCCCGGCGCTCGGCGACGACGTGCCGGACCCGGCTCTCGACCCGGCGCATCCTCTCCCACAGGTGGTCCTGCCCGGCGCCGGGCCGCGCGCGTACGCTCTGCGTCGTCATGGGGCCGAGCCCCCGCCGCGACGGCGGCGGCCGGGCGGCAGTTCGCGGGCGCGCCGAGCGGTGAACCCTCGCGGGCCGGGGTCGGACGCGCCTTCGTAGCGCAGCCGTCGCCCGTCCTCGTCCCCGGCGCCGCCGGTCCCCGCGGCGGACCGCACCGTCAGCCCCTCCGTGACCGGCGGCCCCGCGGGCCGTACGTCACCGGCCAGTGGCGCGGTGACCCGCACGTCGATCGACGCCTTCATCTCGCCGTCCAGCGCCGACCACACGTCCGCCGCCGACACCCCGGCCGTGCTCGGACCCGCCGCGTCGATCTCGACGCCGAGGCCCAGCTCGGCCAGCGAGCCGGTGTGCAGGCGCGACGGCAGCACGTCCACCGCCGCCAGGCACCGGAGCACCTGTGAGAGCAGGCGGTGCTCGTCCTGCGGACGGGTGGTCCAGGCGGTGACCATGTAGGTCAGCGCGAACCAGCGGGGCGGGGCGCGCCGTCCGGTGACCCGGCCGTCGCCGTCGTGCACCTCGGCCGAGCCGGTCTGCCGCCGGGTGACGTCCTCGTGGATGTCGTAGAGGTACACGCTGACGGTCGGGGCGTTGCGGCGCGTGGACCAGTCCCTGGTGGGCGCGTCGAAGACCACCTCGACGCCGCTGTCCCGCAGGCCCGCCTCGTTCAGCAGCAGCCGCAGCCCTTCGTCGACTTCGTGGATCACCGGCGGTCCACCTCGTACGGTGGCTGGACGCTGCCGTTGACCACCAGGAAGGGTGTGGTGACGGGGCCGAAGCCGGGGCCCCGGGCAGTGATCGTGCGCGGGCCGGTCCGGTCCTTGGCGAGGATCAGCAGCTGTGCGGTGAACCGGAAGTCGGCGCCGGGCCGGCTCGGCGCGGCCGCCGCGGTGATGCCGGGCTCCCAGGTGAGCGTCACCGGCGCGCCCGGCGGGAAGTCCCTGCCGCGCACGAGGGTGACGAACCCGGGTTTGCCGAGGGGCGGTACGGCGACGATGCGGGGCTGGAGGATGCGCAGCGGCACCCTGGCGACGTTGTCACCGGGGTCGGCGTCGGTGCCGGTCGTCGTCAGGGTCGCGACGATCCTGGCCGCGAGGGCCTTGTCCGGTTTCAGGACGACGCGGGTGACCGTGGTGTCGCCGGGCGCCAGGTCGGGCAGTGCGCACGCACCGGCCGCGCAGCCCGCGGGCAGCGGCTCGGCGGGGATCCGGGCGGGCAGCCCGAGCCTCAGGCGCAGTCCGGTGGCCAGGGCGTTGTCGCCGTTGCGCACCAGGTAGGTCACCACGACCCGGCCGCCCACGAAGCCGGGGTCCGGCTGGGCGGTGACCGTCACTCCGGGTCCCGCCACCGGCGGCGGAGGCGGAGGCGGCGCGGGATGTGCCGGCGGCGGGGGCGGTGCCGGGCGGGTCGGCGGCCGGGAGGTGGGAGGGGCTGATGGGGACGGTGGTGCTGTCGTGGGCGGCCGGGTCGGCGGTCGTTCCTCGTCCTGGACCTCGATGCCGGTCCGCGCGGCGTTGTCGTCGGGCCGGGGGTCGACCACGGCACCGGCGACGGACCACTCCAGCCGCTGCCGTCCGGCCGTCACGCCGGTCAGGTGCGCCGTCACCCGTACCGACGCGCCGGGCCGGAGCACCCCCAAGGAACACTGCGGGGATCCGTCGGCGCACCGGCCCGCCGTGCTGGACAGCCGGTCGAGGCGCACGCCGGGTGGCGGAGCCGCGGTGAACACGGTGCCGGGTGAGGCGGCCGGGCCCTTGTTGGTCACGGTGACCGTCACCGAGGTGGCCGAGCCGGTCTTCACCGGCGGTGCGGTGGAGGGGGCGTCGAGGGTGAGGTCGACCGACTGGTGCACGCCGGGTTCCTTCTGCCGTCCGGGGAGTCCGCGGGTGAGGTGGGTCAGCTTGCCGTCGGCGAGGTCCAGGGTCTTGAGGCCTTCCGGTGAGTTCGGCGCGCGCGCCCGGCGCGCGCTGAACACGAGCGTGCCACCGTCCGCCGTCCAGGCCACGTCGCGGGGCTGGAACGGGCCGGTCGAGGAGGTCTCGGGCAGCTCCTGGCGGCACGCCGCGGGGTTGTCGCGCAGGTCGGCCGGGAGGACGACCTGGCAGCCCTCGCCGGTCGGGGAGGCGAGCAGGATGCCGTTGCGTTCGTTGATCCGGCCGCCGCCGTCCTTGCGGTTGAGCGCGATGCCGCGGCCGTCCGGGGAGAACGCCGGGCTGTCGTCGATCACCTGGCAGTCGCCGGGGCAGAGGGCGGCGCTCAGGTCCCGCTGCCGGTCGGGCGAGGCCACCGGCGCGGTCCAGACGTGCTTGTTGCCACCGTTGCCGCCGATCACATGGTTACGGGTGAAGGCGATCGTGGTGCCGTCCGGGGACCAGGCCGGCTGGGCGTCGCCGCCGGACGGCTGCCCGGCGGGTGGGTCGATCCGGCCGACGAGCGCTCCGCTCGTGGCGTCGGCGATCAGGATCCGGCCGGGGCCCCCTTTCCCGCCCGTGCCGCCGGGTGAGGTCCGGGTGAACGCCAGGAGCTTGCCGTCGGGCGAGAAGGTGGGGTCGGTGTCCCAGTCCTGTAGGCCCCGCCCGGCGAGCGGCACCGGCGCCGCGTTCGTACCGTCGGCGTCGGCCAGCCAGATCCGCTGGATCCGGCCGGCCTCGGAGTCCTCGAAGCGGGTCACCACGATCCGCCGGCCGTCCGGCGTGTAGTTCTGCCGCTCGGTCCACGGGTCGTACCCCGCCCGCGGGTTGAACAGCGGGTCGGCCGCGGGGTCGGTGGTGGTGTCGGCGGCCGGGTCCTCCTTGAGGACGGTCAGGCCGAGGTCCCTCGGGTCCGCGCCGTCCGTCCGGATGTCCTGCAAGGTCGCGGTGTGGGTCGCCGGAGCCGACGTCCGCTCGACGACGACGGCGCCGTCCGCCTGGGTGCCGAGCCAGGTCGGGGAGGCGACCGCGCGGTCCTCGTCGAGGACGAGCCGTGGCACCTCGGCCGCCCGGGTCCTCGCCTGGAACACGTGGTCGTACAAGCTGGTGCAGTCGCACGTCCGGTCAGGGCTGACGAAGACCACGTCGTTCCCCTCCGGCAGCCAGTCGGCCGACCGGGCGGTCCAGTTCGCGGCGTCGCCGCCCAGCAGAGGTTCGTCCAGGCCGCTGCCGTCCGTCACCCGCAGTTGAGGCCCCGTCGCGCCGCGCGCGTCCAGTGTGTACGCGACGAGGTCGCGGTGCGCGGGGTCGGCCACCGGGTTCCACACCGGCTCGGTCGCGTCGCCGGGCGGCCCGTGGCTGATCCGGGTCTGCGGGCCGCCGGCCAGCGCCCGTGTGTAGATCTGCCGTCCCCGCGCGGTGTCGACGTCGCTGGAGTACGCGATCCGGGCGCCGTCGGGGGAGAACGTGGGCGACGTCTCGTCGGCCGCGGAGTCGGTGAGCTTGCGTGCCCCGGTGCCGTCCACGCCCACGATCCACAGGTCCCGCCGCCCTCCGGCTTCCCGCGAGTCGAACACCACGGAGGTGCGGTCGGGCGCGAGCCTGGGGTGCGCGGCGTCCCGGCCGGTGGTCAGCTTGCGTACCGCGCCGTTCCCCCGCCGCAGGTACACCTGCGGCAAGGTCCCGTCCCGGAGGCTGGTGAAGACCGTCATGTCGCCCCGCGCGGAGGGCTGCCGGTCCAGGTGTACGGGGCCGGGGCCGAAGAGCGGCTCGCTCGAACGGGGCGCCTTCACACGGCCCAGGCTGCGGTGCTCCGTGCCCGCGTAGACGATGCGCCCGGCCTCCGCCGCCGCGGCCGCGTCCCGCCGGGCGACGGGGGACGAGGGCAGGGACACGGCGCCCACCGCGAGCAGCGGGACCAACAGCAGCAGGGCCACGCCCGGTCTGCCGAGGCGGGATCTCCCCGCCGGGCCAGCGGTGCCCATCGCATCCACCTCACAGTCCGGGAGTCTTCGTACGGGCACGAGCGTGACGGCGGCCGGCGGCGGAGGACAGGCCGGGAGGGCCCGCCCCGGGGGCAGTCGCCGCCGCCCTTCGGGGCAACGGGGCGGCCGCGTCCGGGCCCGCCGCACAGATGTGGCGTCGGGGGTCGGCCCGGGTCAGATCAGCCCGTACCGCATGGCGTAGCCGACGGCGTGTGCCCGGTTGCGCAGTTGCAGCCGGATGGTCACCTCGCGCAGCACGTTCTTGACGGTGCGCTCGGAGTACGACGTCTTCTGCGCGATCTCGGCGGTGTCGAGGCCCTCCGCCACCAGCCTGAGCATCTCCGCCTCCCGCGTCGTCAGCGTGGACAGCGAAAGCCCCCGGGGGTCGAGCACCATCCGCTGCAAGCTGTTGACGTGTTCCAGGAGCTTTCCCAGCAGGTCTCCCGGCAGCACGCCCTCACCGTTGGCAATGGCCGTGACGAGGTGGACGAGCCGGTCCTGGTCGGCCTCCGAACGCCGCAGCACGGCCGCCACCCCGCACTCGATCATCGGCTGGAGGTCCCGGGCCCCGAAGGAGCCCACGATCAGGCCGACGCGGGTCCTGGTGTCGCGTCGCAGCCGGCGCAGCAGCTGGACGGTGGGGTCGTCCAGCGTGTCCACCACGACCAGCGAGGTCCGCGCGTCATCGGCCTCGCCGCCGGCGAGCAGCTCGACCTCCGGCCGCTGCCGCAGTTGCTGGACGACTCCGGTGTGCAGGATCAGGTCCTCCGCGTAGACCGCCACGGAGATCCTTTCCGGCACCGGCCGATCCGGCACCGGCCCGTCCGGCACCGGCCCGTCCGGCACTGGTCTGTCCGGCACTGGTCTGTCCGCGGCCCGCCGTACGGGCTCGGGCTCCGGTCGGGCGGCCGGCCGCACCGGCGCGTTCTCCATGGGCGGCCCGTACCGGCGCCGGGTCGTCCCCTGTACGTGCTGCTCCGCTATGGATGCCATGTCCACGTCCGCTCGCTTCCTCTTCTTCGCTTCGGATCGGCTGTTCTCCAGCGGCCGGAGCCCCGGACCCGGGTGCCGTGAGCCCTCGGCCCGGCGGGTGCCGGCGGGACGCCGGGGGCAGCGCGGCGGTGTTCCGCGGGGGCAGCGCCCCTGCCCGCCGATTGCCCCCGCCGCCCTTCGTGCGACGGGACCGGCCGTCCTACGTTCGGGCGGTGACCACTTCTGCCGAACTCGCAATGCCGGCCGTGACGGTCTCTCCGGGAGGAGAGGCGACCACGAGCCTGACCGTCCGCAACGGCAGCGACATCGTCGAGGCGTACACCTTGGACGTGGTCGGTGACTGTGCCGCGTGGACCACCGTCGAACCGGCGCGCGTCTCGCTCTACCCCGGGACCTCCGAGACGGTGACGGTGCGCCTCGCCCCGCCCCGGACGCCCGACGTCCGCGCCGGGCAGTTGCCTCTCGGCATCCGCGTCCTGCCCGCCGAGCACCCGGAAGCCGTGACGGTGCCGGAGACCACGGTGCACATCGAGGCGTTCCACGAACTGCGGGCGGAGCTGGAGCCGCACCGCCGACGCGGCTGGCTCGGCGCGCGGTACCGGACCGCGGTGCGGAACCTGGGGAACACGCCGGTCGACGTGGCCCTCGGCGGCAGACAGGACGGGGAGGAACTGCGCTTCGGGTTCACGCCGGAGCGGCCCGCCCTCGACCCCGGTGAATCCCTGGAGGTGGGCCTGCGGGTGAGGGTCCACCGGCTCACCTGGTTCGGCCCGCCGGTGACCTGGCCGTTCGAGCTCGACGTCACGGAGACCGGAGCGGAGGCCGCGGCCCCTGCCGCCGCCCCTGCCCCTGACACCTCGGCAGGCCCGGGTCCGGCGGACCGGCGCGAGGCGCTGCGGGGCGAGTTCGTCCAGCTGTCGGTGCTGCCGAAGTGGCTGCTCGCCGTTCTCGCGGCGCTGCTGGCCCTGCTCCTCGCCTGGTTCACGCTGGTCCGGCCCGCGGTGCGCAGCGCGGCCGAGGAGGCCGCGGACAAGGCCGTCCGGAACAGCCCGGCCACCGGGGGCGAGGGGCGGCAGGGCGACGGGTCCGGGGCGGCCCCGGGCGGGAAGGACAAGCCCGGGGCGTCCCCCGGTACAGGCGGCACGGACACCGGTGCGGGAACGGGAGCGGGTACGGGCACCGGAAATGTCGGTGGGGGCGGCGGGGCGGACACCGTGCCGGGCAGCGCTCGGCAGAGTTCGGCGACGATCGACGTCCAGACGGACGGCGGTGCCGAGAAGGTGGGGACGTACCGGGTGCCGGCCGGGAGGATCCTCGGCATCACCGATGTCGTCGTGGCCAACTTCCAGGGCGACGAGGGCGTGCTGACCATCACCTTCGGCGACCGCAAGATCACTACGATCGCGCTGGAGACCTTCCGCAATCAGGACTACCACTGGGTCACCCCTCTCCGAGTGCCCGAGAACGCCACCGTCACCGTGGCCGTGACCTGTGCGAAGCCCGGTACACCGGCCACCGGGCAGCAGGCATCCGGGTGTCACGAAGTGCTCAATGTCAGTGGAGTGATGAGCGATCTCAAGCCGTGAACCAGAGACACGTGGGTGAACATGGTGATCCCGCCACCGGGCCAGGAACCAGAGCCCAGGACCGGTTCGTCCGAAAAGGACCACGACAACGTGCCGAGGCCCTCGTTCCCCCGGCTCTCAAACGGGCACGCCCGCCAAAGGCCGTGCCCGAACGGGCATGGAGGTGGGCCCAGCTCACGGCACACCTTCACCCGTGACCCGGCCGGGCCCGCGTCCGTAACGGTCACGTGGGCGACCCGCGGGTCCCCCGCCGGCCTCCCCGCACGCACGATCGGCGGTAGATCGGTTCCGGCCAGCCCGCCCGGAGCCCCTCGGGCATGACCGCCCTCATCCACCCCGGCCGGAGACGGCCCGAAGCCCGAACGGGCAGTCGTACAAGGCATGTTGGGAAGGACCGAACGCCGAGGCGTCCGCCGCACCGACGGCGGAGCGGACCGGGTACAGGAGTGTGAGGTGGAGGCCGAGGAACGACGGCACCGGATCGTGGGGACGGCCCGCCGGGACGGATCCGTGAACGTGGCCGAGCTCGCCGCGCACCTGGGGGTGGCGAAGGAGACCGTACGGCGGGACCTGCGGGTCCTGGAGGACCACGGCCTGGTGCGGCGCACGCACGGCGGCGCGTACCCGGTGGAGAGCGCGGGGTACGAGTCCGCCCCGGCGCCCCGGACCAGGACGCACGCGGCGGAGAGGACGAGGATCGCCGCGGGCGCGGCGGCGCTGCTCGGCGACGCCGAGAGCGTGTTCGTCGACGAGGGCCGCACACCCCGGCTGATCGCCGCCGCGCTCCCCCGCGAGCGGCCGCTGACCGTAGTGACGGCCTCGCTGGCCACCGCCGCGCTGCTCGCCGCCCGCGACAACGTCACGGTGATGCTGCTGGGCGGCCGGGTGCGCGGCGGAACCATGGCGACGGTCGACCACTGGGCGGCCCGCATGCTGGCGGGGCTGGTGATAGACCTGGCGTACATCGGCGCCGACGGCATCTCCTGGGAGTACGGTCTGACAACACCCGATCCTGCGGTGAGCGAGGTCAAGCGGCAGGCGGTGCGGGTGTCACGGCGCCGGGTGTTCTCCGGGGTGTGCACGAAGTTCGGGGCGGTGAGCTTCTGCCGGTTCGCCGAGCCGGCCGAGTTCGAGGCGCTCGTCACGGACACCCGGCTGCCGCGGAGCGAGGCGCACCGCTACTCGCTCCTGGGCCCGCAGGTGCTGCGCGTATGACACCGCCGGCCGTACCGCCCCTCGCCGAGGGACCTGGGCCGGCGCCCGCGCGGCAAGGACACCGCGTGACTCACCCGGACCTGGGCGCCCCCTCTTGACCGACCATGTCGAGCAGGAGCTTCGCGGCGACCGTCGTCCCGTCCGTGCGGACCGTGGCTGCCACCTCCCGCGCCCGTACGCGGACCTCGGGGGTCAGGGCCGTCCGGAGCGCGGCCGACAGGGACTCGAAGGCCGGGGCCGGGCCGTCGTGTGCCACGCCGATGCCCAGGTCGGCCACCCGGGCGGCCCAGTACGGCTGGTCCGTCGCCTGGGGTACCACCACCTGAGGCGCGCCGGCCCGGGTGGCCGTCGTCGTGGTGCCCGCGCCGCCGTGGTGCACGACGGCGGCCACCCGGCCGAACAGGGCCTGGTGGTTGGCCTCGCCGACGGCGAAGCAGTCGTCCTGGCCGTCGATCAGGGCCAGGTCGGCCCAGCCGCGCCCGACGAGTGCGCGGCGGCCCTGCGCGCGGATCGCCTCGATGGCCACCTGGGCGGCGTCCTCGGCCGCGCCCATGGGCATGCTGCCGAAGCCGACGTACACCGGTGGTGTGCCGGCGTCGAGGAAGGCCACCAGATCGGCCGGGAGCGGGCGCTCGTCCGGCAGGGTCCACGCGCCGGTCTGTACGACGTCGAGGTCCGGTGTCTCCCGCCACGGGTCCAGGGCCGGGTCCGTCGCCAGCCACGGCCGGTCGCCGACGACGTAGTCGCGGACGTCGTCCACCGGGGGCAGGCCGAACGACGCCCGGTTGGTGTTCAGCGCCTCGCCGAACAGCGCGTTGACACTCCGGGCGTCCAGGTCCCACAGCACCCGGTTGTCGGTCACCTCCGGCGGGAACGGCCGGCCCGGATACGCCAGCGGCGGACGGTGCGGCGCCGGCAGGGTGAGCTGCTGGAAGGTCACGGACACGGAGCGGATGCCCAGCTTCTCGGCCACCGACAGCGCGCCGGCCGCGGCCGGCATCATGCCGGTGGCCACCAGCACGTCACACCCCTCGGCCGCCGCGGTGACCGTTTCGAACTGACCGGCGATCAGCTCGGCCGCGCGCCGGGGCAGGGACGAGGGTGCCGCCCCCGACTTCGTCAGCGCCCGCGCCGACGGGCCGACCGGCACCAGCGGCACACCGACACCGGCCAGCCGCCGCGCGAAGTCCTCGTCCGGCGGCGCGCACACCCGTACCTCCGCGCCGAGTTCCCGCAACCGCACCGCGAGCGCCACCAGCGGCTCGACGTCCCCGCGCGATCCGTACGTCGACAGCAATACACGCATCCGTGACTCTCATTCCCGTAGGTTTCCGGCTTCGGTCGGCGATTCTGCGGCACCGCCAGGGCCTTGCCGCAAGCCCCCCGGTGCGCTATAAGTTGAGCATGGAAAGGAGCGGGTACTCCCCCTTTCCCTCCGCCGGTCGCTGTGAACGGGCAGTCCCGGTCTCGCGCCTCTTCAGCTGATCGTGAACCGGCCCCGCGCCGTGCGGCTCAGGCCGCGCCTTCTCGATGTGCGTGTCGACGCCTCGGCGCCGGCTGTTCGCCGGGGTCTGACCGTCACGCGACAGCCGGGCGCGCGGCCCCGGCGGCATCGCCGTTCCTCCGCACGGCCGAGAAGCACCGACCCGCCCCGATTCGAAGATCCGGCGACACTACCGTCATGGATCTCCTCTCACTGCGATATTTCCAGGCCGTGGCCCGCCACCAGCACATCAGCCGGGCCGCGGAGGAACTCCGGGTCGCCCAGCCGTCGGTGAGCCGGACCATCATCCGGCTGGAATCGGAACTAGGCATTCCGCTTTTTGACCGCCAGGGTCGGCGGATACGGCTCAACGAGCACGGCGAGGCCTTCCTGCTCCGGGTCGAGCGGGCGCTGGCCGAGCTCGACGACGCCCGCCGGGAGATGGCCGATGCCGCCGGGGACGGGCCGGGGCGGGTGGCCGTCGCCGCCGAGACCCTGGTTCAGCTGGCCGGGGTGCTGCCCGCCTTCCGCGCGCGCCGCCCGGGGGTGAAGGTGCGCCTGTTCCAGGCTCCCGTGGAGTCGATGCGGCGCCATCTGCGCTCCGCCGAGGTGGACTTCGCGCTCGCCTCCCAGCCGCTGGCCGGTCCCGAACTGCGCTCGGTGGAGCTGGTCCGGGAGGAGGTGCTGCTGGCCGTACCGCCCGGGCATCCGCTGGCCGTCCGGGAACGCGTCACGGTGGCCGAACTGGCCGGTGAGGACTTCGTCAGCACACGCGCCGGGCACTGGCAACGCGCCCTGCTGGAGCGGCTCTTCGCCCGTGAGGGACTGACGCCGCGGGTGGTCTGCGAGGGCGACGAAGCCGCCGCCACCCCGGAGCTGATAGGCGCCGGGCTGGGCATCGGCCTGATGCCGGCCGTCGCCCGGCGGACCCTGGGTGGGCGCAGCCCGGTGACCTGGCTGCGGCTGGACGCCGCGGACTGCCACCGGACGCTGACCCTGGTGTGGCGTCAGGACGCCTACCTCTCCCCCGCCGCCCTGGAGTTCCGCAGGCTGGCCATGGAGCGGATCATGCCCGCGGAGGCATGAGCATATGGCGCATCAGGTCGTGGAAGGCATGAGGGGACGGCACTAGCGTCGGAGGAGTCCACCGGGTTCCGACAAGGGAGAACAGCGATGAGCCAGCGACACTCCGCCGCCGACAGCGGCTTCAGCGGCTACGTGGAGGCCGTCCTCGACGTGTTGTCCGCCGAGCCGGGGCGGGCGGCCGTCATCACCGCCGAGGGACTGGTGATCAGCGGTGCGGAGTTCCGGGACCAGGTGTACCGGCTCGCCGGGGAGCTGGCCGGGCGCGGTGTGGGCCGCGGCACCACGGTCACCCTGCTCACCGGCAACACCGCCGAAGCCCTCGTCGCCCGCTATGCCGCCAACCTGGCCGGTGCCCGGGTGGTCGGCCTCTACGAGGGCACGAGCCCGTCGACCATGGCCCGTGTCATGGAGAGCGTGGACTGCTCCCTCCTGCTGGTGGACGACCAGCGGCACACCACCGCCGAGGAGTTGCTCCGGCTCGAAGGCGTTCCCCGGGCGCTGTCCCTGGGGCCGAGCGGCTTCGCCGAGGACGTGCTGGCCGCGGCCGCCGGGCGCCCGGCGCGGCCGATGGGCGGCCTCGTGGGCCCCGAGGACGACTGGTGCGTCCGGCACACCGGCGGGACCACCGGCATCCCCAAGGGCATCCGGATGACCCACGGCGCGTACCGGCGGGGCCTGGGGCACCGGCTCGCCGACGCCGGCGACCCGCCCCGCTACCTGGCCTGCACCTCCCTCGCCCACCTCGCCGGAATCCTCACCGACATGACGCTCTATCAGGGCGGCTCGGTGGTCCTGCTGCGCGGTTTCGAGCCCGGCGAGGTGCTGGCCGCGATCGAGCGCGAGCGCGTCACGCACACCTGGCTGCTGCCGCCGCTGCTCTACCAGCTGCTGGACCACCCGGACCTGGCCCGCACCGATCTGTCCAGCCTGAGCCGGGTCACGTACGGCGGCACCGCGGCCTCACCGGCCAGGCTGCGGCAGGCGGTCAAGGCCCTGGGACCCGTGCTCTACGGCTGGTACGGGCAGGCCGAGGCGCAGTCCATCACCGAGGCGGGCCCCGGGGACCAGGAGCGGACCGGCCGGGGCGGGCACCTTACGGTCGGCCGGGCCCTGCCCGGTGTGGAGATCGCCATCCGGGACACCGAGGGCACCACCCTGCCGGCCGGGGAGCGGGGCGAGGTGCAGGTGCGCTCGCCGTACATGATGCAGGGCTACTGGAAGCAGCCGGAGCTGACCGCCGAGGTGCTGCGGGACGGCTGGGTGCACACCGGTGACGTCGGCTATCTCGACGAGGACGGCTACCTCTACATCGTGGACCGGATCAAGGAGATGATCGTGGTCGTCGGCGGCCACGTATACCCGGCGGAGCTGGAGGACCTGCTCCTGAGCCACCCCGCCGTCGCCCAGTGCGTGGTCTTCGGCGGCCAGGACGAGGAGTCGGTGGAACACGTCCACGCCGCCGTGGTGCCCACCGCCGGACAGCGGCCCTCGCTGAAGGAGATCCGGGACTTCGTCACCACGCGCAAGGGGCGCCTGTACGCCCCCGACGCGCTGCACCTGGTGCCCGCCCTCCCCTTGACGGCGGCGGGCAAGCCGGACAGGCGTCGGCTGCGGTCCCGGCTGACCGGCTGAGAACCCGGCGGCGGAAGCCGGGAGGAGCCTTCCCGCCGGCCCGTCGTCTATCGTTCGCCGGCCGCCTTCTCGAGGAGCGAGGCGAGGATCGGCTCGGCATGTGTCCACAGCAACGCGCCGCCGATTCCCGGTACGACACGGTGGCGGGCACCGGGCACACGAGTGGCGAGCAGCGCGCCCTGGTCGGGAGAGTGGCCGGCGTCCCGGTCGCCGTACCAGATGTCGGCCGGGACGGCGATCCCGCCCAGGTCGAACGGCCACCGGCCCATCGCCAGGACCGTGTCGCGGGCGTAACCGGCCGCGCCCCGGGCGAAGCCCTCGTCCAAGGCCCTGCGGTAGGCGGCCGCGAAACCGGGCTCCTGGTACACGGCGAGGTCGCACTCGGGACTCCCGGACATGACCATGTCCCACATCGCGTCCGCGCCGAAGCCCGCGAAGAACTCCTCGGCGCCGGCCGGGTCGCGTGCGGTCCGCGTGACGAGGCCGCGCAGGTCCGCCGCCAGAGCGGGAGCGAACTCCGGTGCGGCGACCTCGTCCGCGCCGGAGACGACGGCCAGCGCCGAGACGTGACCCGCCCGCGCGCAGGCGAGGGCGAACGGCGCGCCCTGGGAGTTGCCGACCACGGCCGGGCGCCCCAGCCCCCGCAGTGCGCCGAGTTGGCGAAGGTCATCGGCGAAGTCGGCGAAGGTCCGGCCGGGCGCGGGGGTGGAGGCGCCGAGCCCAGGGCGGTCCACGGAGACCAGACGCACTCCGAGCGCCTCGACGACGCCCGCGCCGAAACCGAGCCACCGGCTCGTGGCCGCACCCGGACACAACACCACGGGGTGCCCGTCCGGCGGCCCCCACTCGGCCCACCCGAGCAGCCGGCCGTCGGACAGGCGGCTCTCACCGAGCCGGGCGGGGGCGCACACGTACGCAGTCATGATCGACATGATGGACGTGGGCGGGACGTCCCGCACCTGGTTTTGCCGTGGCCCCGTACCCCGCGCATGTTGCCTGGCGCGGCACGGCAGGGGCCACGCGTCTACGGGTTGCCGCCGGTCTCACACAGGTTGAGTTCGTACGCCAGCAGTGCCGCCTGTGTGCGGTTGTCGACGTCGAGCTTGGTGAGGGCGCGGGAGACGTAGGTCTTGACGGTGGACGGGCTCATGTACAGCTTTTCGGCGATCCCGGCGTTGCTCATGCCCTCGCCGAGGCAGGCGAAGACCTCCCGTTCGCGTGCGCTGAGCCTGGCGACCAGGGCGCGGGCCTCGGCCGTACGCCGGGGCACGGGCGTCCCGCGGGAGAGGAGTTGCCGGGTGACGGTGGGAGAGAGCACCGTGCCGCCGGCGGCGACCGTGCACACCGCGTGGATGAGCTGTTCCGGGTTGAGCTGCTTGAGGAGGAATCCCGAGGCCCCCGCGTGCAGCGCGGCGGTGATGTTCTCGTCCATGCCGAACGTGGTCAGGACGAGGACCTTGGGCGGGTCGGGCCGCTCCAGGAGGCGGCGCGTGGCGGCCAGGCCGTCGCAGCCCGGCATCTCGATGTCCATCAGCACCACGTCGGGCCGGCAGTGGCCGGCCTGGTCGAGGGCGTCGAGGCCGTCCCGGGCCTCCCCCGTGACCGTGATCTGCGGGGAGGCCTCCACGAGGGCGCGGATCCCGGCGCGCACCAGGGCGTCGTCGTCGGCTATCAGGACGCGGATCATGGGATCTCCGGGGTGGGGGAAGCGGGGCGGTGGGTGTCGTCGCCGGACAGCGGCAGCCGGGCCTCCAGGACGAATCCCCCGCCGGGTACGGGGGCCGTCGTCAGGGTGCCGCCCGCGGACCGGACCTCTTCGCGGAGCCAGGCCAGGCCGTGGCCGGTGCCGGGCAGCGGATCGCCGTCCGGCGGCGGCGTCCCGTTGGACACGGTGACGGTCAGCTCGGTGCCGGTCTGGTGGATCCGGATGTCGACGGCGGCGCTGCGGGCGTGGCGCGCGGCGTTGCTCAGCCCTTCCGTGACGACCTTGTAGGCGAGGTCCTGGGCGGCCGGGTCGGGCGGGACCGGGGAGATGTGGACATTGATGGTGATCAGGCGGCCGCCGCCGCGGTAGCGGCCGATCACGGGGGCGAGGTCCGCCAGGGTGTGCCGGCGTTCGGCCGGCGGCACCTCGCCGGGGTCGGGCGTCTTCGCGAGGGTGACGATCTCGCGCAGGGCGTGGACGGCGTCGCGCCCCGCGTCGGAGATGACCCGGCACCCGTCCTTGACGGGTGCCGGGGCGTCCTTGCGGACCGCGATGGCTCCGGCCTGGAGCACCATGAGGGTGATCTGCCGCCCGACCCCGTCGTGGATGTCGCGCACGAGCCGTTCGCGCTGGCGCAGGGCGGCCTCGCGGAGCCGGCCTTCCTGGAGGAGGGCTTCCCTGGCCTGCCGTTCGGCGGTGAGCTCGGCCATCCTCTTGTTGGCCTTGGCCAGGCAGCCCATGAGCACGGGGACGAGCACGATGACCGCGGCGCCGGAGAAGGTGGCCTCCGGGTGCGGGGCGTGCGCGATGAGCGCCTCGGGCGTCGCGAGCGCGAAGACCAGGGAGACGAGCACCAGGCCGGCGGCCAGTACGGAGCGGCCCCCGCGGACCGCGGTGTAGCAGGCCACCGTGGTGCTCAGCAGATGGCCGGTGACCATCACGCCGGCGGCGGAGAGCACGCTGTAGGGCAGGAGGAGGCGTTCGCGCCACACCGTGGTCACCGCGATGGCGAGGGACACCAGCACACCCGCGGTCCGGTTCGGGACGAGCCCCGCGTCCGGGACGACCAGCGCGATGTCGACGAGCGGGATGCCGTAGACCACCGCCAGGACGGTGTTCTTCCACCGGCTGTTGCACAGCGCGGTGTACCACTCCATGCCCGTGCACCCTTCAGATGATCACACTATGTCCGGATGGGTGGTGAAGTCTATCCTCCGGACAGCGCCGTCGACCTTGCCGGGCGCCGCGGCCCCTCAGGGCTTCCGCTGGTCCCGTACGAGCTCCTGGAAGATCCGCTCCCGGTCGCGCTCCGGGTCGCGGAAGACCTCCTTCGCCGGGAAGTACCGCTGCTGCATCTTCCGCAGGTCCTCCCCGGACAGCGTGGTCCGGCCCGCGCCGGACAGGGCCTTGCGCACCTCGGCGAGCTTGCCGTCCGTCATGCTCTTCCAGCGCGCCTGACGGCGGTTGAGCTCCCGCTGGCCCCACTCCCTGGCCCCGCTGGCGCGGAACTCGTCCTCGGAGATCTTGCCGATCAGCTTGTCCAGATACGGCTTCGCGCTCTTGTCGACGAAGTGGTCGTTGAAGGTGTCGAAACCGCTCTTGCCGTTCTTTCCGGGCTGGAGCACGGCGGCGAAGGCCCCCGTGGCGACCTTGACGATCTCCTGGGCGTAGAGCTCGGTGCGGGCGTCCTGCTGTTCCCACATCTTCGCGTCGATCTTCTTCTTCAGCGCGGACTCGTGCGTGCTGATGCGCTGCTTCTCCTCGGCGGAGGCGGCGCCGGCCCGGGACTTCTCGGCGATCCGGGAGACGGCCGCCTTCTTGGCCTTGGCCCACTTGCCGAGGGTGACCACGTCGGACGTCAGGACGCGGTTGAACTTCTCGTTGAGCTGGGGGAAGAGTTCCTGGAGCGCCTGGCCTTCGAGGCGGTCGCGCCACTGCGTGTCACGGTGCGCCACCAGGTCCTTGACTGCGTCGTTCCACTGACCGCGGTCGTGGTCGAGCTGCTTCTGCTCCGCGATCCATCCGGCGACCTCGTCGTACACGAGCTGTGCCAGCTGCTCGGCCAGCAGGGCGGGTTCGAGGAGCGGCGTGAGCTCGGGCTGGGCGACCATGGCGACCTGGAGGCCCTCGGCGACCGAGTCGAAGGCGAGGTTCCCGTAGTCCCCGGCCTTGGCGTCCTCGGCGACGGCGTAGCCGGTGGCGGCGATCCCCGCGTACGGCAGGATCTTGACGCCCAGCTCGCCGGCCCGGCCGACCTGGCGGCCCACCTTCGCGAGCAGGCCCGTGTCGGTGGTGAGTCCGTGCACGGCTGTCAGGTCACGGCCGAGGGCTTCGGTGACCTGGGTGGAGAACGTCTCGAAGTCCTTCGCGCCGAGCTCGGTGGCCGCGGCGCCGGTGAGGACCTTGTTGGTCTCGCGCAGTGGTGACATCAGCGCCTTGGGGTTCTTCTCGAACTCCTCCAGGGAGGTGACGTACTCGACGTCGGCGCCCTGCGCGCGCAGGCGTTCCCGCTGGGTACGGGCGACCTTGGCATCGTCGGCGGCCGCGATGCCGCAGGCGTCGGCCGAACGCTTCGCCCTGCCCGACGCGCCGCCGGTGCCGCACACGCCGGTGCCGTCGGGCCAGCCCTTCCCGGCGAGCCACTGGCTCATGCCGGGGTGGGCGGGGTCGTCGACCCCCACGATGAACAGGTACTTCCGGGGTATGTCCCCCTTGTACGCCCAGGCGCCGTTGGTCGACGCGCCGCCGAGCGGGCCGCCGCCGTGGTCCCCCTTGAGCGTGCCGCTGAGGAAGTTGCCGTCCTTCTGCAGCGCGTCCCACCGGATCTTGACCCGGACGGCGTCCCCGTTGCCCTCGATGGCGTTGCCGCCCTCGATGCCCTTTTTCGTGGAATCCCACATGAAGACGTGCTCGTGGTGCCCGTGTTTCGAGTATCCCGAACCCATCCTCCGCAGTTCGGTCTCCACGTCCTTTCCTTCCGCGAGCCAGCGGTTCTTCGAGGTCTGGAGGCCGTTCCTGTTCAGGGACTCGCGCAATTCGTCGGGATTCGCTTCTCCCCGGGGCCGCTTGTCCACCACGATATGGGTGTACTCGTCGGCGTGCGCCTGCGGGGCGACGGCCGCACTGCCCGGCTTGTCCGGCGGGGCGGCGAGGGCGGTGGATTCGCCGGTGACGGCGAATACCACGGCCGATGCCATGACCGTCGTGATGACGCGGGGTATGACGGGGCGGCGTCCTGCATTTCTCATTCTTTGCCTCTGCCGTGGGTGCGAGAATTTCCGGTCCGGTGCCCGGATTTTTTCAGTTCTCGCGGCGGGGAATCGTCGCCCGAAAGGCCCTTCGGCTTCTCCCGCGGTCCACACGACCCCCTCCTGCGGGAGGGGGTCGCGCTCCCTCTGCGGGTGGGGGTGCCAGCAGGTGGCGCCGGCCGCCGCCCGGTCCGGGCGTGCTCGCTCGTCGATCACCTTCCGCAGGTGAAATACACTCCTCCGGTGAACGAGACCCTGCCCCCGTGCCCCGAATGCTCCAGCGCGTACACCTACGAAATGGGCGCGCTCCTGATCTGCCCGGAATGCGGGCACGAGTGGTCGCTCCCGGCCGCCGCATCCGAGGCCGCCGGTACCGAGGACGGTGTGATCAAGGATTCGGTCGGCAACGTGCTCGCCGACGGCGACACGGTCACCGTCGTCAAGAGCCTGAAGGTCAAGGGAAGCCCGACCGGGATCAAGGCCGGCACCAAGGTGCGCAACATCCGTCTCGTGAACGGCACGGACGGCCACGACATCGACTGCAAGATCGACGGCTTCGGCGCGATGCAGCTCAAGTCCAGCGTGGTCCGAAAGGCCTGACCGGCATATCGACGGCACGGGGCCGCCGGACGGCGGCAGCCCGGCCGTTCGCCGCTTGCCGATCCGCCTTTCCGTCTTTACGCCCGACTCCGCCCGGAGCCTCCTGGCCCGCCGCCGCCGGCGGGCCAGGAGCAGGGCGACCCGTCAATCAGCGCTGCCGGCCGGATGTTCCATGCGGGAGAGCCAGGCCGTGAGCAGCGTTTCGAGCGCCTCGGCCTCGGCGGGTGTCAGGAGATCCAGCAGGTGGCGTTCATTGCGCATGTGGTCGGTGAACGCCTGGTCGATCAGTTGCCGCCCGGGCTCGGTGAGGGCGACGATCCGGCCGCGCTGATCGTCGCGGGAGCGGCGGCGGGTGACGAGGCCGGCCCGCTCCAGGCGGTCGATCCTCTTGGTCATCGCGCCGGTGGTGACCATGGTGTGCGCGGCGAGCTCGCCCGGCGCCCGTTCGTAGGGCTCGCCGGCGCGGCGCAGGGCGCACAGGACGTCGAACTCCCCCTCACCGAGGCCGTAGCGGCGGTACACGAGGCAGAGCTCCTCGGTGAGCCGGCCCGCCAGGCGGTGCAACCGGCCGATCACCGCTTGCGGGGTGACGTCGAGGTCGGGCCGCTCCCGGTGCCAGTCGGCCTGGATGCGTGCCACACGGTCCATCGGCTGCCTGTCTTCTTCCATGGTCACCAGGATAGCTTCCATGGAAGTTACATTACCTTCCATGGAAGCTGATATGCGCTGGGTGTCGCTGACCGCGCTCGCACCGGTGGCATGGGGTACCAACTACTTCGTCACGCACGAGTACCTCCCCGCGGAGCACCCGCTCTACGGAGCCGCTCTGCGCGCACTGCCCGCCGGCCTCGTCCTGCTGGCCCTGTCCCGGCAGCGGCCGCGTGGTGCGTGGTGGTGGCGGTCGGCGGTGCTCGGGCTGCTCAACGTGAGCGTCTTCTTCGTCCTCGTCTACGTCGCATCCCAGCTGCTGCCGACGAGCGTCGCCGCGACCGTCATGGCCGTGTCCCCGCTGACGATGATGCTCATAGCCTGGCCCCTGGTGTCCGAGCGCCCGCGGGCCACCCACCTGACCGGCGCCGCGATCGGGCTCGCCGGGGTGTGCCTCATGCTGCTCACCGGGGCGGAGAGAGTGAGCGTGCCGGGGGTCCTCGCCTCGCTCGCCGCCGTGCTCGTGTCGTCCTTCGGCCACATCCTGGCCAAACGGTGGAGCGCCGACACCGATGTGCTCGCCTCGACCGCCTGGCAACTCACCGCGGGAAGCCTGTTCCTGCTCCCCGCCGCCGCGGTCGTGGAGGGCCCTCCCCCGGCGCTCTCCCCGTCGGCGCTCCTCGCGTTCGGCTACGTCACCCTGGTCGCCACCGCGCTGGCCTTCGCCGCCTGGTTCGCCGGGCTGCGGCACCTGCCCGCGGGAACGGTCGGCCTGATCGGACTGCTCAACCCCGTCACGGGCGTGCTGCTCGGCACGGTGGTCGCCGCCGAGGTGCTGACCTTCCGGCAGCTGTGCGGACTCGCCCTGGTCCTGGCCGGAGTCACCCTGGGCCGGCCCGTCCGCGCGGGCCGGCGCGGCAGCGGGCGGCCACCCGCCCGTTCCGCCCCTGACGAGGACCCCGACACCCGCGGCAACGCCGCCGACCTCCGCGCCTCCCGCGCCCGGCGCAAGTCCCCCACCACCTGAGGACCGCGCCGCGAGGGGAGGACGGGACGCGCGCCGGCCGAGCCGACCGCACACCCGCGGACCGGCAGACCTCTCCGGCCGTCGGCTAGCCTCACCAGGTGACCCGTCGCGCCGTCAGGAGGACCGTCATGGCCCAGCCGTTCCCGCCCATCGAGCCGTACGCGCACGGTCTCCTCGATGTCGGCGACGGGAACCGGATCTACTGGGAGACCAGTGGGAACCCCGACGGCAAGGCGGCCCTGTGCGTGCACGGTGGCCCCGGCAACGGCGGGCGCCGCGGCAGCCGGACGATGTTCGACCCCGAGGTCTACCGGATCGTCCTGTTCGACCAGCGTGGCTGCGGTGAGAGCCGTCCCCATGCCTCCGACCCGGCCGTCGGCCTCGCGCACAACACCACCGACCACCTCGTCGCCGACATGGAGCGGCTGCGCGAGCACCTGGGCGTCGAGCGCTGGCTCCTCCACGGCGGGTCGTGGGGTTCGACGCTGATCCTCGCCTACGCCGAGCGCCACCCCGAGCGGGTCTCCGAGATCGTCCTCGCCGGCGTGACCATGACCCGGCCGGAGGAGATCGACTGGCTCTACCGCGGCGTGGGCCGTCTGCTGCCCGGCCCGTGGGAGGCGTTCCGTGACGCGCTGCCGCCGTCCGACCGCGACGGGAACCTCGTGGCGGCCTACGACCGGCTGCTGAACGGCCCGGACGAGGCCGTCCGGGCCAAGGCGGCGCGGGACTGGTGCGCTTGGGAGGACGCCGTCATCGCCCACGAGGCCCTCGGTAGTCCGGGCCACTACAGCGCCAAGCCCGACGACGCGCTGATGGCCTTCGTCCGCATCTGCGCGCACTACTTCGCCCACGACGCCTGGCTCGAGGACGGGCAGCTGCTCCGTGACGCACACCGGCTGGCCGGTATCCCGGCGGTCCTGGTGCACGGCCGGCTCGACCTGGCCGGCCCGTTGAAGACCGCGTGGGAGCTGGCCAAGGCGTGGCCGGACGCCGAACTCAAAGTGATCGACGATTCGGGGCACACCGGCAGCCCCGCCATGCGGGACGCGGTCCTGGAAGCGCTCGCGCGGTTCGGCCGGAGCGGCCGGTGACCGGCCCCGCACCACGCCGGGTGCCGTCGCCGCGCCCTTCCGCCCGCGCGCGGTGACGGGCCCCGCGTCCCGGTGTCAGTCCGCCGGGCGGCGTGCCAGGAGCAGCGGGAGGACGTCGGCCCGCACCTGGGCGGGCGAACCGAGCACCCGTGACTCCACCGTCGCGCGCCGGTAGAACAGCTGGGCGTCGCCGGCGTCCAGCATGCCGTGCGCGCCGTGCAGGTGGAGCACGTCGCGGCCGGTGTCCCGGGCCAGTTCGGCGGCCATGGCCAGGGCCTGGCCGGCGGTCAGGCGGTGGTCGCGGCCGGTGTCGCCCTCCCAGGCGGCCTGCTGGGTGAGCAGGTGGGCGGCGTCGACCCGGGTGGCCAGGCGGGCCAGCTGGAAGGCGGGCGCCTGCTGCCGTGCCAGCGCGCCGCCGAACTGCCGGCGCTCCTTGAGCCGGTCGGTGCCGAGCCGCAGGGCGCCCCGGCCGAGGCCGACGAGGTAGGCGGCCTGGAGGGTACGGGCGGACGCGATCAGCTCGTGCCGGGCGCCCTCCGTGTCCTCCTCGGGGGTGAGCCAGAGGGCGACCGGCGCGTCCGTCAGCCGCACGGCGTACAGCTCGCCGCGGCCCAGCTCCTCGTGCCTGCGCAGGTGGACGCCGGGCCGGTCGCGCCGTACCAGGGCCGTGCGGTGGACACCGTCGGCGGTCAGGCCCGGGATCAGCAGCCAGTCGGCCTCCGCCGCGAAGCCGACGAAGCGCCGCTCGGCGCTGACGGTGTCCCCCGCCGCGCCGGCCGTGAGAGGGGCGTCGTACGGGCGGACGCCTCCGTCGCGCACCGCGGCGGCCACGGAAGCGCCCCCGGCGATCTCCTTGAGGAAGCGGTCGCGTCCGGGCCCCGGCGCGCAGCGCAGCAGCGCCTCCGACGTGAGCACCGTGTCCAGCAGCGGACCCTGGTAGAGGACCTCGCCGAGCCGCTCGGCCAGTACGGCGAGGGCGCGCAGGCCACGGCGGTCGCCGGGGACGGGCGACTGGTTGAGGCTCAGGGCGCCCGTCCCCAGCAGCGCCTGCCAGACCAGCGCGCGGATCTCGCTGTCGTCGGGCCCGGCACCGTGGCGGGGGCGGTCGGCCATGCGGCGGATGAGCGGGGCGATCTCGTCGCCCAGGGTCTCGGTGACGTGCCGGCGCAGTTCCTGGTGCTCCGCGGCGAGTGTGACGTCCATGGCGGTCCGGTCTCTCCGGTTCTCTCGGTGGCTCGGCTCTGTCCGGCGCGCGAAGCGCCCAAAAGGCTCCGGCCGCTCAGGCGAGCAGTCCCAGGCCGGCGGAGGCGATGACGGTGAGCATGACCTCGGACGTCCCCGAGGCCAGGGTGAGGCCGGGCGCCTCCCGGCAGGCCGCTTCCAGCACGCCGTGCCCCAGGCTCTCCTCGTCGTCCCCGGCCAGCAGGGCGTCCAGGCCCACCGCCTCGGACGCGGCGAGGGCGACCTCACGGCCCGTCTCCCCCGCCCAGTACTTGGCCATCGCCGAACGCACCTCGTCGCTCCGCCCGGCGTGGAGGTCGTCCACGCACCGCCAGGCCAGCAGCCGGGCCGCGCGTACGTCGGCGTCGAGTGCCACCAGCCGGCCGGCCTCGGCGGGGGTGAGCCCGGCGGTGCCGGTCCGCTCCAGGGCGGCGTCCAGCCAGCGGCGCGCCTTGGCCTGGAACTCGATGCCGGTGCGCTCCAGGCCGAGCACCTCGCCGATGATCCGCCAGCCGTCGTCGACGGTGCCGAGCACGTCCTCCTCGGTGACGCGGATGCCGGAGAGCGTCACCTCGTTGAACCGCTCGTCGCCGATGTTCCACAGCGGCTCCACGGCGACGCCCGGGGTGCGCAGGGGCACCAGGAAGACGGTGATGCCGTGGAAGCGGACGTCCGACTCGGTCGTCCGGGCTGCGCACAGCGCGAAGTCCGCCAGGTGGGTCTTGGCGCTGTAGACCTTGCGGCCCGAGAGCCGCCAGCCGTCGCCGTCCCGCTCGGCGCGGGTCCGCAGGGCGCTGAGGTCGGAACCGGCGTCCGGCTCGCTGAACAGCACCCCGGCAACGCTCTCGCCCCGCGCGATCGGCGGCAGCAGCCGCTCCTTCTGCCGGTCGGTGCCGTACAGCAGCAGGGCCAGGCCGACGATGTCGACGCTGAGGGTGTGCGCGATGTCGGGCACACCGTGGGCGATCAGCTCCTCCGTGAGGATGGCCTTCTCGGCGATGCCGCGCCCGCTCCCGCCGTACTCCCGGGGCCAGTTCGGCGCCAGCAGCCGACGCTCCCCCAGCCTGCGGTAGACGCCGAGGAGGCCGCCCTCGGTGCCGGGGCGGGTACGGATCGCGGCGGTCTCGGCGCGCACCTCGTCGGTGTCGAGCAGCGCGCGCACCTCGTCGCGGTAGGCCCGTTGCTCAGGCGTCGGCGCGAGATCCATCGGTGCCACCTCCCTCGTGCTCGTCCCGCGCCCGCCGCATTCCGGTGGCGAGTACGTCGACCAGGTGGCCGGGGGCGCCGAGGAACGCGTAGTGCTCCCCTTGGAGGACCGTCGAACGGAACCGGCCGGGCTCGGCGTACTTCTCCCAGCCGCCCATCCGGTCCGGCCTGATCTCCCGGTCGGCGTCCCAGCCGATGGTGTGCACCACGGAGGGCAGCCGGACCGGTTCGGGCAGGTGGTAGGCGCGGTTGGCGTCCACGTCGGCCCGCAGCACGCCCAGGCTCATGTCGATCAGGCCGGGGTGCGGTGTGCCTCCCATGGCCCGGGTCAGCTCGCCCAGCTCGACGGCCAGTTCGTCGTCCGTCATGCCGAGGAACCGGCCGAAGGGGCCGTCGTGCGGGGCGACCTGCGAGGAGACGAAGAGCGCCGACGGCGTCGGCAGCCCCTCCCGCAGGAGGTGCAGGGCGGTGGCGAAGCCGGGCAGGGCGCCGCCGCAGTGCCCGAAGAACCCGAACGGCCGGTCCAGGTAGGGCAGCAGCGCCTCCGTGAGCGGCCCGGCGAGCCGCTCGTACGTGACGTAGTGCGGGTCGCGCAGGCGGTTCTCCCGGCCCGGCAGCTGGATCAGGCACACCTCGGCGGGGCCGATCCGCTTGGGCCACCGGTTGTACATCGACGCCCCGACTCCGGAGTACGGGAAGCAGAAGAGCCGGGTGGGCGCGTCTCCCTTGGGTTTGCGCAGCAGCCAGCGCTGCGGGCGCGGCGTAGGAGCCATGCGGGAAGTCACCTCGTGAGGGAAGCGGCGAAGGCGGTGCCCGCCATGCCGGCGGTGAGCGTGGTGCCGTCGGTGGGGTCGATGAGGAGGAAGGAGCCCGTACGGCGGGAGTGGCTGTAGGGGTCGAGGGCGAGGGGTTCGGCGGTGCGGAGGGTGACTTCGCCGATGTCGTTGGCGGTCAGCTCTCCGGGGTCGGGGTGGTGGGAGAGGTCGTCGAGGGTGAGCCGGGAGGGGATGTCCTTGACGATCGCCTTGACCGTGCGGGTGGTGTGCTTGAGCAGGACGCGGTCACCCACGCGCAGGGGCTTGTCGGCGACGTGGCAGACAGTGGCCGTGACGTCCTGGGTGGGTACGGGGGCGGTGCGGATGGGGGCGATGAGGTCGCCGCGGGAGATATCGAGGTCGTCGGCGAGACGGACGGTGACCGACTGCGGGGCCCATGCCTCCTCGACGGCTTCACCGAGCGCGTCGATGCCCACGATCGTGCTGGTCCGCCCGGAGGGCAGGACGGTGACCTCGTCGCCGACGGCGAGGATCCCGGAGGCGATCTGACCGGCGTAGCCGCGGTAGTCACGGTGGGCGGGCGTCTGGGGGCGGATCACGTACTGGACGGGGAACCGTGCCGCCTCGGCGTCCGGGGCGGCGGCCACCTCCACGCCTTCCAGGTGTTCGAGGACGGTGGGACCGGCGTACCAGTCCATGTGCGCGGACGCTTCCACCACGTTGTCGCCGGCCAGTGCCGAGATCGGGATGGCGGTGACTTCGGGGATGCCGAGGGATGCGGCGTAGGCGGTGAATTCGTCGGCTATGGCGGCGAAGGCGGGTTCGGCGTAGCCGGCGAGGTCCATCTTGTTGACGGCGAGTACGAGGTGGGGGACGCGCAGCAGGGCGGCGACGGCGGCGTGGCGGCGGGTCTGTTCGACGACGCCGTTGCGGGCGTCGACGAGGACGATGGCGAGCTGGGCGGTGGAGGCGCCGGTGACCATGTTGCGGGTGTACTGCACGTGGCCGGGTGTGTCGGCGAGGATGAAGCGGCGGCGTGGGGTGGCGAAGTAGCGGTAGGCGACGTCGATGGTGATGCCCTGTTCGCGCTCCGCCCGCAGCCCGTCCGTCAGCAGTGCCAGGTCGGGTGCTTCCTGGCCGCGGTTGCGGGAGGCGTGGGCGACGGCTTCGAGCTGGTCGGCCAGGACCGATTTCGAGTCGTGCAGGAGACGTCCGACCAGCGTGGACTTCCCGTCGTCGACGGAACCGGCGGTCGCGAAACGCAGCAGGGAGGTCTCGGTGACAGTGGTCATGATCAGAAGTACCCCTCGCGCTTACGGTCTTCCATCGCCGCCTCCGACAGCTTGTCGTCGGCCCTGGTCGCGCCGCGCTCGGTCAGCCGCGACGCCGTGATCTCCGCGATGACGGCCTCGACCGTCGCGGCGTCGGAGTCGACCGCGCCCGTGCAGGACATGTCCCCCACCGTGCGGTAGCGCACCAGACGCCGTTCCACCCGCTCGTCCTCGCGCGGCCCGCCCCACTCGCCGGGGGCCAGCCACATCCCGGCCCGGGCGAAGACCTCGCGCTCGTGCGCGTAGTAGATGGAGGGCAGTTCGATCTTCTCGCGGGCGATGTACTGCCACACGTCGAGCTCGGTGAAGTTCGACAGGGGGAAGACGCGGACGTGTTCGCCGGGGGCGTGGCGGCCGTTGTAGAGCTGCCAGAGTTCCGGGCGCTGGCGGCGCGGGTCCCAGCCGCCGAATTCGTCGCGCAGCGAGAAGACGCGTTCCTTGGCCCGCGCCTTCTCCTCGTCCCGCCTGCCACCGCCGAACACCGCGTCGAAACGGTGGCGTTCGATGGCGTCGAGAAGGGGGAGGGTCTGAAGGGGGTTCCGGGTGCCGTCCGGGCGCTCGCGCAGCCTTCCGTCGTCGATGAATTCCTGCACCGAGGCCACTTCGAGGCGCAGTCCGTGTTCGGCCACCACGCGGTCCCGGTAGGCGAGGACCTCGGGGAAATTGTGCCCGGTGTCCACGTGCAGCAGGGAGAACGGCACGGTCGCGGGTGCGAAGGCCTTCAGTGCCAGGTGCAGCATGACGATGGAGTCCTTGCCGCCGGAGAAGAGGATCACCGGCCGCTCGAACTCCCCGGCCACCTCGCGGAAGACGTGCACCGCCTCCGACTCCAGCGCGTCCAGGTGCGACAGCGCGTACGGGTTCACAGCAACCCCCTCCCCACCAGCTCCTTGTGCACCACGGCCGCCGACTCCTCCACGCTCGTCCCCTGTGTTTCGATCCGGACTTCGGGGGCCTCGGGAACCTCGTACGGGTCGTCGACCCCGGTCAGCCCGGAGATCTCGCCCGCGGCCTGCTTCGCGTACAGGCCCTTCACGTCCCGCACCGAGCACACCTCGACCGGCGTCGCCACATGCACCTCCAGATACGCGGTGCCGTGCTCGCGGTGGCGCTCGCGCACCGCCTCCCGGGCGTCCGCGTACGGGGCGATCACCGGCACCAGCACCGTCACGCCGTGCGAGGCGAGCAACTGGGCGACGAAGCCGATCCGTTGCACGTTGGTGAACCGGTCCGCCCGGGAGAAGCCCAGGCCGGCCGAGAGGAACTCGCGGATCTCGTCACCGTCCAGCACCTCCACCTGCCGCCCCTCGCCGCGCAGCCGCTCGGCCAGCGCCCGCGCGATCGTCGTCTTGCCCGCGCTGGGCAGACCGGTCAGCCACACGGTCGCCCCGCCGGCGCCGGACGGTGCGCTCATCGCCGTTCCCGCTCCCGTGTTCACACGGCCAGCCGGTGGGCGCGGAGCTTCTCGTAGAACGGCAGGTGGTGCTCCAGGTAGCCGCCGAGCACGGGGTGCGACGCGACGTCGACGTCGTGCTTGCGCCGCTCGGCGGTGAAGCCGCTGCTGGTGCTGACGTCGGAGTGCCAGCGCTCGCTGGGCCGCCATTCCTTGCGGGATTCGGGCTGCCAGCTGAGGGCCTTCTCCAGGTACGGGATGCCGGTGGCGCGCGCGTACGCCTCGACGACGGCCTCCGGCCTCTCGACGAGGTCGTTGCCGTCGATGACCACCGGTGTCCGGCCCGTCGCCTCCCAGGCCGCCTGGAAGAGCTCGTACTGGGCCTCGAAGCCGATCTGGTGGCGTCGTACGTCCGGGTTGACCGCGTGGTAGGAGGCGATGGTCTCGGCCGGGTGGCGGATGATGAAGGTGTGCGCGGCGTCCTCGCCGAGGAAGCGCCGGTCCGCCAGGACGCCGGGGTAGCGCTCGTCGGTGGTGTCCTTGAAGAACAGCGGTGACCGTCCGGCCGTCGTCCGCATGGCGGCGAGGACGTCCGCCTCCGTGCGGCGCTGTTCCCCGTCGACCTCCACCTGCCCGAACTCGGCGAGGTAGGAGAACGGTTCGTGCAGCACCTGGAAGTCGCCGCGCTCGCACATCATGCGGAAGAACGCGGTGGACCGGCTGCGCGGCGCGCTCCACAGCGCCAGGATCTTCGGTCGGGTGCCGAGGTCGCTCACAGGATTTCCCTCCACAGACGCCACGTGCTCCGCGGGTCTCCACGGGCCGGCTCGCGGCCGGCGGGCCGCTGCGAGGGCAAGCAACGCACGCCCCGGCGAGCGGTGTAAAGGCCGGAGCGGCCCGGCACGGCAAAGAGCGACAGGGTGTCGACGTGGCGTCGATCCGGCGGGGACGCGTGTCGACGCCCGTTGGGCCCGGTGCCGTGGGGCGTCAACGGAGTTCGGGAGCCCGTTCATCACCGCGATGGACGCAGCCGCGGTGGTCGGACGGATCTACTGTCCAGCGATCCGGTGGAGACCGGAGCCCGGGCGACGGGTCCGGGTGGTCTCGGAAAGGAACAGCGGAATGGTCATCTGTCCCGAGTGCGAGAGCTCCGTGGCTCTCGCCGAACCCCCCAAGGTCAACGAGATCATCGAGTGCGGGGACTGCTCCAGCGAGCTGGAGGTCCTCACGGTGGATCCCCTCCAGGTCGCGCTCGCCCCCGACGTCGAAGAGGACTGGGGCGAGTGACCGCCGCCACGCGCCCGGCGTCCGCGGCGCCGTTCGCGGTCGTCGCCTCGCGGCTGCGCGCCGATGAGAAGCGCGTTCTGGAGGCCTTCGAACGCCGTGGGCTGCCGTACGAGTTCGTCGACAGCCGGGCGTTGTGGCGGGTGCTCCAGCAGTCGGGCACGCCCTGGCCGTTCGTGCTGAACCGCGAGATCGGCCAGGCGCGCGCCCTGTACGCGGCGCGGGCCCTGGAGGCGTCCGGCGCGACCGTGGTCAACTCGGCGCGGGCCGTCGACATCTGCGGGGACAAGTACCGCACGTCGGTGGCGTTGCGCGACGCCGGGCTGCCCACGCCGCGCACCGCGCTCGCGCTCACCCCCGAGGCCGCCCTGGAGGCGCTGGAGGTCATCGGCTATCCGGCGGTGGTGAAGCCGCTGACCGGCTCGTGGGGCCGGCTGGTGTCGAAGCTGCCCGACCGGGAGGTGGCGGAGACGGTGATGGAGTACATCGCCGCGCTGCCCTCGCCGGTGTCGCACATCGTCTACGTCCAGGAGCTCGTCCCCAAGCCGGACCGGGACATCCGGGTCGTCGTGGTGGGGGACGAGGCGCTGGGCGCGACGTACCGCAGCAGCGCCGACTGGCGCACCAATGTGGCCCGGGGGGCGGAGACGCGGCGCTGTCCGCTCACCCCCGAGCTGGCGAAGCTCGCGGTCACGGCCGCGCAGTGTGTGCACGCCGAGATCGCCGGGGTGGACCTCGTGGAGGACGGCGAGGGCAACCTCCTGGTCCTGGAGGTCAACCACGGCGTGGAGTTCTCGGGATTCCAGCGTGCGGTCGGGCCGGAGATCCCGGTGGCCGACCGCATCGTCGATCACCTTATTGCGAGGTCGCAGTCATGCTTCGAGTAGCGGTCGCGGGTGCTTCGGGATACATCGGCGGTGAACTGCTGCGGCTGCTGACCTGCCACCCCCGGGTCGAGGTCGTGCTGGCCACGTCGAACACCTTCGCCGGGCGCCGGGTGGACGGTCCGCATCCGAACCTGCGGGGCCGGACGGAGCTGTCGTTCGCGGCGCACGACGCGCTGGAGGAGCGCGCGGGCTCCTACGACGTGCTGTTCCTGGCCATGCCGCACAAGCGGACGATGGGGCGGATGGCCCGGTACCTGGAGCTGGCCGGCACGGTCGTCGACCTGTCCGGCGACTTCCGGCTGCGGGACGCCGAGGTCTTCGCCGACTACTACGAGACCGGGCACACCGCACCCGGTCTCCTCGGCTCCTTCACCACCGGGCTGCCCGAATGGCACCGCCACGAGCTGCGGACCGCCGACCGGATCTCGGTGCCCGGCTGCATGGCGGCCGCGGGGATCCTGACGGTGCGTCCGCTGGCCGAGGCCGGGCTGATCGAGGGTCCGGTGGACATCGACGCGCGGACGGGGTCCAGCGGGTCGGGCGTCTCGGCGGGGTCGTCGAACCTGCACGCCGAGCGCAGTGGCGCGATGCGGCTGTTCGCGCCGACCCGGCACCGGCACGAGGCGGAGATCGCCCAGGCGACGGGCCTGCCGGTGCGGATGACGGCGACCGGTGTGGAGGCCGTGCGCGGCGTGCAGGTGCTGTGCCGGGTGCGGCTGGCCGAGGGGACGCGGGAGTCGGACGTGCGGTCGGCCTACCGCAAGGCGTACGCGGACGAGCCGTTCGTACGCGTCGTGGCGCACAAGCGCGGGGCGTACCGGCTGCCCGAGCCGAAGATCCTCTCCGGTTCGAACTTCTGTGACGTGGGGTTCGCGGTGGACGGGGAGCGCGCGTCGCTGGTCGGGGCGCTCGACAACCTGGTCAAGGGCGGGGCGGGCAACGCGGTGCAGTGCCTGAACGTGCGCTTCGGCTGGCCGGAGGAGACCGGCCTGGAGTTCACCGGTCTGCACCCCAACTGATCACCCGTACTGAGCACGGGGCGGCCGCACGCGGCGGCCGTCCGGACCGGCACCTCGCTGACCAAGCCGAGGCCGATCGAGGCAGGGGACGAGAATGCAAGAGACCATCGTGGTCAAGTGCGGCGGCAACGCCGCCGTCGACCCGCTGGCGGTGTGCGAGGACATCGCGGGGCTGACCCGCGAGCGGCGTCCCGTCGTGCTGGTCCACGGCGGTTCGGCCGACATCGAGGGGCTGGCCGCCCGGATGGGTGTGGTCTCGCGCCGCCTCACCGCTCCCGACGGGGTGTCGGCGCGCTACACCGACGCGGAGACCCTCCAGGTGGTGCACCTGGCACTGGCCGGGCTGGCCAAGCCCCGGCTGCTGACCGCGCTGGCCTCGGCCGGGGTGTCGGCCGTGGGCCTGACGGGCCTGGACGGCGGGCTGCTGCGGGCGCGGCGCAAGACCGCGCACCGGGCGGTCGTCGACGGCCGGCGGATCGTGATCCGTGACGACCACAGCGGCCGCATCACCGAGGTGAACGACGCGTTGCTGCGAACCCTGCTGGCCGCCGGTCACGTCCCGGTGGTCTCGCCGCCCGCGGTGGCCGAGGACGGGAACCCGGTGAACACCGACGCGGACCGGGCCGCCGCCGCGGTCGCGGCGGGTCTGGGCGCGGGCACGCTGGTCCTGCTCACCGGGGCGCCCGGGGTGCTCGCGGACCCGGCCGACGAGAGCTCGGTCCTGCCGGTGTGCGCGGTGGCGCCCTCGGGCACACCGCCGTTCACGGGCGGTGGGATGGGCCTGAAGCTCGTCGCCGCCAGGGAGGCGCTCCAGGGCGGGGTGGGCCGGGTGCTGATCGCCGACGGGCGGCGCCGCGACCCGGTGCGCGCCGCGCTCGGCGGGGCGGCCACCGAGGTGGTCCTGGAGGGCGGGCCGGCCGTCGCCGCGCCGGACGCCGCGATCGGAGCGGGGCGATGACGACGGAGAGCCGGTTCGACAAGGCCGGGCAGGCGTGCGCCCGCTCGGAGCCGTACGCGATCGGGCTGCTGCGCAGCATGCTCCAGATCCCCTCGCCGTCCTACGGGGAGGGCAAGCTCGCCGCCCACCTGGTCGGGGTGATGCGGGAGATGGGCTTCTCGGCGTACGTGGACGAGGCGGGCAACGCGGTCGGGGAGATCTCACGCGGGGCCGGGCCCACGGTGATGCTGCTGGGCCACATGGACACGGTGCCCGGGGACATCCCCGTGCGCATCGACTGCGGCCGGCTCTACGGCCGGGGCGCGGTGGACGCCAAGGGGCCGCTGGCGGCGATGGTCTGCGCGGCCGCCGACGCGGTGGACTTCCGGGGCCGGATCGTGGTGGTCGGCGCGGTGGAGGAGGAGACTCCGCTGTCGCGGGGCGCGGTGCACATCCGCCGCACGCACACCGCGCCGGACGCGCTGATCATCGGTGAGCCCAGCGGCTGGCAGACCGCCGTGCTGGGCTACAAGGGCAAGCTCGACCTGCGCTACCGGGTGGAGTGCGCGCCGACGCACCCCAGCAACCCGGTCCCCAAGGCGTCCGAACTGGCCTGCGCGGCCTGGCCGGTGCTGCTGGAGCTGCTGGGCCCGCAGGCGGGTCACGGCGGGTTCGACGTGCCGGGGGCGACGCTGGTGTCGATCCGCGGCGACCTGACCGAGGCGGAGGCGGAGTTCGACATCCGGACGCCGCCGGGTTACGACGCGCGGGGCCTGGTGGAGCGGCTGGCCGAGCGGCTCCCGGGACGGCTGGAGGTCGTCAACTCGGTGGCGGCGTGCCGGGTGGGCCGTACCGACCCGGTGGTGCGGGCGCTGTCCGCCGGCATCCGGGCGCAGCAGGCGCGGCCGGTGATGAAGGTGAAGACCGGCACGTCCGACATGAACACACTGGCGGAGGAGTGGGACGTCCCGATGGCCACCTACGGCCCCGGGGACAGCCGGCTCGACCACGCCGACGACGAGCACATCGCGCTCAGCGACTTCCTGCGCGGCATCGATGTGCTCACCCACGCGCTCCAGGAACTGGGCGAGCGCCTGGGCCCGCGGCACCAGCTGTCGCTGGTGCCGTCCCTTCCGGCCCGGCCGGTCGTGACTACGGACGGTGGATCGTGATGACGGAGACGGTGGCGGACGGGCGGACGCTGGAGGAGCACGCCCAGCGGGTCCGGGAACTGATCGTGGACATGTGCGCCAACCCGGAGGGCGGCCATCTGGGCGGCTCGATGTCGATGGTGGAGATCCTGGTGACGCTCTACCACTCGGTGCTGCGCCTGGACCCGGGCGAGCCGGAGGACCCCGGCCGGGACCTGCTGGTGCTCAGCAAGGGGCACGGCGCGATCGGGCTGTACGCGGCGCTGGCGGAGCGGGGCTTCTTCCCCGAGGAAGAGCTGGCGGCGTACGGGACGCCGGACGGGGTACTGACCGCACACCCCAACCCGGCGGTGCCGGGGGTGGAGATGCCCACGGGGTCGCTGGGACACGGGTTGCCGCTGGGGGTGGGCTTCGCGCTGGACTTCCGGCTCTCGGGCAGCGACCGCCGGTGCTTCGTGGTGCTGGGCGACGGCGAGCTCCAGGAGGGGTCGGTGTGGGAGGCGGCGATGGCGGCCGCCGCGCACCGGCTGGACCGGCTGGTGGCCGTCGTGGACCGCAACGGCCTCCAGATCACCGGGTCCACGGAGGACGCCGTGGGCCTGGAGCCGCTGGCCGACCGCTGGCGCGCCTTCGGGTGGACGGTGCTGGAGGTCGACGGCCATGACACGGAGGCGCTGCGGGCGGCCCTCGGCGGCGCTCCGCGGGTGCCGGGGAAGCCGACGGTCGTCCTCGCGAGCACGGTCAAGGGCAAGGGCCTGCCGTACGTCGAGGGCCAGGCCCGCAGTCACTACGCCCGGCTGGCCGGCCGGCAGCACAAGCGTGCGCTCGCGGTGTTGCGGGCCCGGAGCAGGAGAACGGAGACGACGGCATGAGCGTGACGGTTGCCGAGCCGGGGAGCCCGGACGTACGGACCGGGGCGGCGCCGCCGCGGCCGAACCGGGACGTCTACCGCGACGTGCTGGCCGGGCTGCTGCCGGCGGACGAGCGGCTGGTGTGCCTGGACAGCGACACGGGCCTGTTCTCGGGCGTGGACTGGGGCACCGCCGCCGACCGCTACGTCAACCTGGGCATCGCCGAGCAGAACCTGATGGGCGTGGCCGCGGGGCTGGCGAAGTCGGGGCGCGTGCCCTTCGTCAACACGATGTCCACCTTCGCCGCCACCCGGGCGGTGGAGGCGGTGAAGCTGGACATCGCGCTGAACAACCTGCCGGTGCGCATCGCCGCCACGCACAGCGGGCTGTCGGCCGGGCACCTGGGCTCGACGCACCACTCGCTGGAGGACCTGGCGGTGATGCGGATGCTGCCCCACATGACGGTGCTGGTGCCCGCGGACGCGGCGGCCACCGAGGAACTGGTGCGGGCCTGCGCGGACATTCCGGGGCCGGTGTACCTGCGGCTGGGCCGCGGGGCCACCGAGGACCTGCCGGCGGGCGCGGAGCCGTTGCGCGTGGGGCGTGCCCAGCGGCTGCGCGAGGGAGACGACGTCACGCTGGTCGCCACCGGCCCCTACCCGGTGCTCGCCGCCCTGGCGGCCGCCGAGGAGCTGGCCGCGGAGGGCGTCGAGGCGGCGGTGCTCAACATGCACACCGTCAAGCCGCTGGACACCGCGGCGCTGACGGCGGCGGCGCGGACGACCCGTGCCGTGGTCACGGTCGAGGAGCACTGGGCCGCCGGCGGTCTGGGCTCGGCCGTCGCCGAGGTGGTCGCCGAGCTGGGCGTGGGCTGTCCGGTGCTGCGGGTGGCGGTGGGTGACTCCTTCGCCGCCGGTACGGGCGGGCAGCGGCATCTGCTGGAGCGCAACGGCATCACCGCCGCCGCGGTGGCCGACCGGGCGCGGCGGGCGCCGGCCCGTCACTGACGCCCGTACGAACAGAAGGTACGAACAGCAGGGGCCCGGCCGCCGATCGGCGGCCGGGCCCCTGCGTGCGCGCGTCGTCAGTCGCGTTCGCCCGTCACACAGAACTCGTTGCCCTCCGGGTCCGCGAGCACGGTGTGGCTCTCGTGCTCGGAGAGCACGCGGGCGCCCAGGCCGGTGAGCCTCTCGATCTCCCGGCTCGCCGAGCCGCCCTCGGCCGGGCCGACGTCGAGGTGGACGCGGTTCTTGCCCGCCCGCGCCTCCGGGACGCGCATGAAGTAGAGGTGGGGGCCGCCGTCGGGGTTGCGGACCACGGCCTCCTCCGCGCTGGACCAGTCGGCCGCCTCCCATCCGGTGGCCGCCGCCCAGAAACCGGCGAGCTTGCCGGCGTCGGCCGCGTCGATCACGACGTTCTGGAGCTGGATACCCATGGTCTTCCGTTCTCTCGGATTGCCTGCGACCACGGCCCCCGGGAGCGAACCCCGGGGGCCGGGCCAGATATTACGCACGTACCGCCCGGTCCCGGGGTGCCGGGACCGGGCGGTACGTCGTCTTGAGGGGAGTTCCCGGCGAGGGGCGTCAGTGGGGGTCCCCCGCCTCCACGGTGGGAGGGGCGGCGGTCCCGCCCTCCTCGCGCCGCCCGTCGTCCGGCACGACCTCGGACAGGTCCCGCAGCCGCGGCAGCGGGGAGCGGGCGAGGAAGACCAGCGCGCTGAGCGTGCCCAGGCCGACCACCACCAGGGTGGCCCGCAGGCCGATGAGCCCGCCGAGCCAGCCGCCGAGCAGGGCGCCCAGGGCGGCGGTGCCGGTGACGAGGAAGCGGTAGCCGGCGTTCGCCCGGCCCAGGATCTCCGACGGCACGACGGTCTGCCGCAGGCTCATCACCTGGATGTTGCTGATGACCACGCCCATGCCGTTGATCAGCAGGGCCAGGCCGACGACGACGGCGCTGAGGAGCCGTCCGCCGCCGGCCGCCGGGATGAGCAGCGGGGCGGCGCAGGCGATCACCATCGTCACCATGATGGTGGGGCCGATGCCCCACCGGCGGCCCAGCCGCCCGGCGACCAGGCTGCCGAGGAACGCGCCGATGCCGGTCATCGCCATCACCACGCCCAGCGTGATGGGGGCGAAGTGCAGTTCGCGCGTCAAGTACAGGATGAGCACGGCCCACAGGCCCTGGTTGAAGAGGTTGTACGTGGCGGCCTCGCCGGCGATGGCCCGCAGGTAGGGGTTGCTGCCGACCAGGCGCAGGCCGGTGCCGATGCGGGAGACCACCGAGCCCTCGGCGGCCGTCGACGCGGGTTCCGCCTCGCGGCGGCGGATGAACAGCAGCGATATCGCGGAGACGAGGTAGGTGCAGGCGTTGATGAGGACCGCGGCGGGGGCGGTGACCAGCCCGACCAGCACACCGCCCAGGCCGGGCCCGCTGGCCTGGGCGAGCGAGCGGCTGCCCTCCAGCTTGCCGTTGCCCTCGATCAGGTGGTCGCGCCCGACCAGGGAGGGTATGTACGCCTGGTAGGCGAGGTCGAACAGGACGGTGAGCGTGGCGGCGAGGAAGACGATGACGCTGAGCAGCCCCACGTCCATCACGTCCAGGGCGGTCAGCAGCGGGATGAGTCCGAGGATCACCGCCCTGCCGAAGTTGGCGCCGATCATGATGGGGCGCCGTCTGTTCTGGTCGATCCACACCCCGGCGAGCAGGGTGAAGAGCATGTAGGGGGCGAACTGGGCGGCGTTGACGACGCCCATCTGGAACGGTGTCGCGTCCAGGGTGGTGGCGGCCAGGAGCGGGATCGCCAGTACGGAGATCTGCGCGCCGAACATCGACAGGCTCTCCGCGGACCAGAACTTCAGGAAGTCCGCGTCCCGCCACAGTCCCCTCGGCCGTCCGCCGGCCGGTGCTTCGCCCATGTCGTCCGTGTCCTCACTTCTCGTGGCCCAGGACCCGCCGCAGCGTGCGCGCGAGCGCCGGCAGGTGCGGGTGCTGGAGCATGGTGTGGTGGGTCCCCGGGACCACGTGGTGGTCCAGGCCGCCGGTCGCGAAGGCCCGCCACCGGTCGACCTGATCATCCAGCTCCGCCCGCGCGCTCAGCAAGGTGACGGGACCGTCGTACGGGGTGGGCCGATGGGTGTGGAACGCCCGGGAGTTGGCCAGGAAAACGGCGACACGGGTGCGGATCTCCTCGCGCACCCCGGCGGGGATCAGCCCGGTGCGCTCCAGGAGCGACAGGAGCTCTTCCCTCCGTTCACCGGCCGGTACGGTGGCCAACCGCTCCAGCTCGGCCGCGGGCGCCTCGGCGCCGCGGAGTCCGGCGAGGTCGTGGCCGAAGGCGGCCAGGAGCTCGGCCTCGCCGGGCGCCTCGCCGGCCTGCGGCGGGAACCCGGTGTCGAGCAGGGTCACGGTCGCCACATCCGCGCCGGCGGCCCGCAGGCGTGCGGCCATCTCCAGGGCCACGGCGCCGCCCAGCGACCAGCCGGCCAGGTGGTACGGGCCGGACGGGTACGCCCCGCGTACGGCGGCCAGGTAGGTGTCGGCCAGCGCGCCCAGGTCCGGGGCGGCGCCGTGGGTGTCGTCGTGGGTGTCGTCGTGCAGGCCCGGGTGTTCCAGGGCGTGGACGGGGGTGTCGGCGTCTAGGATCCGGGCCAGCGGCACGTAGGGCACGACCGCGCCGCCCACGGCGTGCACCAGGAAGAGCGGCGGCCGGCCGCCCTCGGCCCGCAGGGTCACCAGCGGCGTCACCCCGGCGCCGGTCGCCGCGGCCGGCGCGGCGGGGGTGTGCGCGTCGATCGCCCGGGCCATCGCCTCGACCGTGGGCGCCGCGTAGAGCGCGCGGACGTCGAGCAGCGCGCCGAAGGACTCGCGCACCGCGAACCGCAGGCGGATCAGGTCCAGGGAGCTGCCGCCCAGGTCGAAGAAGCCGTCGAGCGCGCCGACCCGGGTGGCGCCCAGGGTCCGCGCCCACAGGGACGCGAGGGCCCGCTCGGTGGGGGTGCGCGGCGCCACGAAGGGCGCGCCCGTGGTGAGTTCGGGGGCGGGCAGCGCCTTGCGGTCGACCTTGCCGTTGACGGTCAGGGGTATCCGCTCCAGCGGCACCACGACCGACGGCACCATGTAGTCCGGCAGTTCCGTGCCCACATGGGCGCGGAGCCGGGCGGGCAGGTCGGGTCCGGCGCCCGGGGCGGGCACGACGTAGCCGATCAGCCGCCGCCCGTCGTCGGTGCCGTGCACGGTGGTGAACGCGTCGCCGACCTCGGGGTGCGCGGCCAGCACGGCGTCGATCTCGCCGAGCTCGATGCGGAAGCCGCGGATCTTCACCTGCTGGTCGATCCGGCCCAGGTACTCCAGGGTGCCGTCGGACAGCCGCCGCGCCAGGTCGCCGGAGCGGTAGAGGCGGCCCGTGCCGCCGCCGAACGGGTCGGGGACGAAGCGCTCCGCGGTCAGGTCCGGGCGCCCCAGGTAGCCCCAGGCCACGCCCGGTCCGCCCACCCACATCTCGCCCGGCACGCCGGCCGGCGCGAGCTGCCCGGCCCGGTCGACGACCCACACCGACAGATCGGGGATCGGCACCCCGATCGGGCCGGGCGAGCGGGTGAGGAGCTCCCGGCTCAGGGGGCGGTAGGTGACGTGCACGGTCGTCTCGGTGATGCCGTACATGTTGACCAGCCGCGGCGTGTCCTCGCCGTGCCGGTCGAACCAGCGCAGCACCGCGTCCACGTCCAGCGCGTCACCGCCGAAGACCACCGTGCGCAGCGCCAGGTCCGCGCCGCGTTCCTCGTCCACGGCGACCAGTTGCCGGAAGGCGGCGGGCGTCTGGTTCAGGACGGTCACCCGCTCGCGCTCCAGCAGCTCGTAGAAGGCCTCGGGAGAGCGGCTCTCCCAGTACGGCACGACCACGAGCCGGCCGCCGTAGGCGAGCGCGCCCCACAGCTCCCACACGGAGAAGTCGAAGGCGAAGGAGTGGAAGAGCGACCACACGTCCCGCTCGTCGAAGCCGAACCACTCGTGGGTCGAACGCAGCAGCCGGACGACGTTGCCGTGGGGGATCATCACGGCCTTGGGGCGGCCCGTGGAACCCGACGTGTAGATGAGGTAGGCGAGGTCGTCGCCTCCGACGGTGACGGGCTCCGGCGCGGGGCCGCGGTCGGCGGGGTGCCCGCCGTCGAGGGGGACGCGCTCGTACGGGCCGTCCGGCAGCTCGGCGCCGCTCTCGGCGAGCACCACGCCGATGCCGGAGTCCTTGAGCATGTACCCCAGCCGCTCGGCCGGGTAGCCGGGGTCGAGCGGCACGTACGCGCCGCCGGCCCGCAGGATCCCCAGGATGCCGGCGACGAGGCCGGCCGAGCGCGTGCCGCACAGGCCCACGAGGTGGCCGCGGCGCACCCCGCGCTCCCGCAGCCTGGCGGCCAGGCGCCCGGCGTACGCGTCGAGTTCGCGGTACGTGAGCCGTGCCGTGCCGTCGACGACGGCGACGGCGTCGGGCCGCAGCCGTACCTGCTCGGCGAAGAGCGCGTACAGCGAGGCGTCGGCCGGGTACGTGCCCTGGGCGGCGCTCCAGTCCGTCATCTGCCGCTGTTCGCGCGCGGTGAGGAGGGTGAGCCCGCCGACGGGCGCGTCGGGGGCCGCCACGGCCTGCTCCAGCACGGTGCGGAAGTGGTCGACGAGCCGCTCCACGCGGTCGTGGTCGTAGAGCTCGGTGGCGTACTCCAGTTGCAGGGCGATGCCGCCGTCCGCGGTCTCGCTCGCGCTGATGGCCAGGTCGAAGCGGGCCCGGGTGCCGGTGGTCCCGACGTACTCGCCGGCCGTGGAGCCGATCCGGAAGGGCGTGCCGGCGGCGTCGGCGGCCTGGAGGGTGAGGCTGATCTGGAAGAGCGGGTTGCGGCCGGGAACGCGCTCGGGCTTGAGCGCGTCGACGACCCTCGTGAACGGCACGTCCTGATGATCCAGAGCGCCCAGGACCGTCTCCTTGCAACGACCCACCAGCTCACGGAACGTCGGATCACCCGCCGTGCTGGTACGCAGCACCAGCGTGTTCGCGAACAACCCGACGAGGGGCTCGACCTCGGAGCGCGTACGACCGGAGAACACCGACCCGATCGCCAGATCATCCTGACCCGTGTACCGCGACAGCACCGTCAGCAGACCCGCCTGAAGCACCGCCAGCAACGACGCCTGCTCACTACGGGCGAGAGCACGCAGCTCTTCGCTCAGGGGGGCGGCAAGCCGGTGGTCGACGACGGCTCCGGTCTGCCGGGGTGCGGCGGGGCGGGGCCGGTCGGAGGGGAAGTCGACGACCGGCAGGTCCGCCAAGGTGCGCCGCCAGTAGGACAGCTGCCCCTCCAGGACGTCCCCGGTCAGCCGCTCGCGCTGCCAGGCCGCGAAGTCGGCGACCTGCACGGGGAGCGGAGGCAGATCAGTGCCGGCGTGGAGCGCGGAGAGCTCCTGGCCGATGATCCCGGTCGACCAGCCGTCGGTGACGACGTGGTGGAGGTTCATGAGCAGGACGTGGTCGGTGTCGCTCAGCCGCAGCAGGGCCGTCCGCAGCAAGGGGCCGGTGGCGAGATCGAAGGGCCGTACCGCCTCCGCGTCCGCGAGCAGGCGTACGCGCTCCTCCCGGGCCGGCTCCGGCAGGTCGGACAGGTCGGTCACCGGCAGCGGCCAGGACGCGGGGGCCTCGTCGACGACCAGGCGCGGCTCCTCGCCCTCACCGGAGAAGCGGGTGCGCAGCGCCTCGTGCCGCGCGACGAGCAGCCGGAACGCCTCACGCAGCGCGTCGGCGTCCAGGGCTCCGCGCAGGCGCAGCGCGAACGGCATGTTGTACACCGGGGACCCGGGGTCGAGCTGGTGCAGGAACCACAGGCCCTCCTGCTGGTAGGAGGGCACGAGCGGCCGCCCGTCGCGGGGTACGGGGCGGATGCGGTCGGCGTCGCCGGCCGCGCGGTCCTGGTCGTCCGCCGCGGTGGCCCGGGCCTGGTCGACGCGGGCGGCGAGGTCCCGCAGGGCGGGCTGCGCGAACAGGGTGCGCGGGGCGAGGGACACGTGGAAGGTGTCGCGTACGCGGGAGGCGAGGCGGGTGGCCTGGAGGGAGTTGCCGCCCAGGTCGAAGAAGCTGTCGTGCGCGCCGATGGACGCCGTGGGGACGTCCAGCAGCGTGTGCCATATGCCGGCGAGGGCGTGTTCGGTGGCGGTGCTCGGGGGCGTGTTCCGCGATTCCGCCGTCGTGCGCGGGGCGGGGAGCCGGGCCCGGTCGAGCTTGCCGCTGGGGGTCAGGGGAAGCGCGTCGATCACCATCACCTGGGACGGGACCATGTGCAGCGGCAACCGGTCCATCAGCGCCGCGCGGACGTCATCGGCGTCGGCGGCACCGGCGGTGGTCGGCACGACGTAGCCGATCAGCCGCGCGGCGGGGGTTCCGGCGTCGTGGACGACGACGGTGCCCTGCCGGACTCCTTCGCAGCCGGCGAGGGCGTGTTCGATCTCGCCGGGTTCGATGCGCAACCCGCGGATCTTGATCTGCCGGTCCGCGCGGCCGAGGAATTCGAGGTTGCCGTCCTCACGCCACCGCACCACATCCCCCGTGCGGTACATCCGCTCACCGGACCCCGCGAACGGATCCGGGACAAAACGCTCCGCCGTCAGATCCGGACGGTTCAGATAACCCCGCGCCAGACCGGCGCCCGCCACGAACAACTCACCAGGAACACCCACCGGCACCGGCTCGAAAGTCTCCGCGTTCAGGACGTACGCACGGTGATTCGCCATCGCACGACCGATCGGCGGCGACGCCGTCAGACCACCCGGCGGGCATAGATAATCCACACACGCCACCGTCGCCTCGGTCGGACCATAACCGTTGTGGAACTCACGCCCCTCGTTCGACCACCGGTTCACCAACTCCGCCGGAAACGCCTCCAACCCCACGAACAACGCCCGCAGATCCGACAACGGCCCCGGATCCAACAACCTCAACACCGCCGGCGGCACATCCGCCACCGACACCCGCTCACGTATCAACAACTCCTGCAACGCATCCGGATCCAACAACGTCTCACGCGACGCACCCACCACCGCCGCACCCGAACCCAACGCACCATAGAAGTCAAAGACCGACACATCGAACGCCGGATTCGCGAACTGCAACAGACGATCCCCCGGACCGATACGGAACAACTCCCGCGCGTTCAACACAAAGTTCACCGCAGCCCGATGCGACACCATCACCCCCTTCGGCGCACCCGTCGACCCCGACGTGTAGATCAGGTAGGCCAGGCTCTCCGGCGTCGTTCCGCTGCCGGGCAGGGGTGAGCCGGGCATCCGTGCCAGGCGTCGGTCAGTGGCGGGGTCGTCGAGGCATACGCGGGGCATGTCCGCCGGCAGGGCCGTGGACAGCGCCCGCGTGGTCACGACGACGCGCGTGCCCGCGTCCGTCAGCTGGCCGGCCAGGCGTTCCGCCGGATACTGCGGATCGAGCGGCAGCCACGCGCCACCGGCCTTGAGCACCGCCAGCTGCGCCACCGGCAGCTCCGTGCCCCGCTCCAGCAGCACGCCCGCCACGACGTCCGGACCCAGCCCGAAATCCGCCCGGAGGAGGTGGCCCAGCCGGTTCGCCGCCGCGTCCAACTCCCCGTACGACAGCTCGGCACCCTCGAAGCGCACCGCCGGCGCCGCAGCGTCCGTACGCGCCCACCGCTCCACCAGCTCATGGAGCAGGGACCCGTCCTCATCGCGCGTGACGGGGTCGGGGTTCCATCCGCGCAGCAGTTGTTCGCGCTCTTCCGCGTCCAGGAGGTCCAGCGCGCCCAGCCGGGCGTCCGGGCCGGTCACGGCCTGCTCCAGGACGGTACGGAAATGACCGGCCAGCCGCTCCACGCGGGCCCGGTCGAACAGCTCCGTCGCGTACTCGATGACGACGTCCAGACGGCCTTCCGGTGTCTCGATCACCGTGACGCCGAGGTCGAAGCGGGAGCTGATCTCGGGGGAGGCCAGGGGTTCGGCCTCCACACCCGGCAGGGCGAAGCCGCGGCCGCTGGTGCCGGCGGCCTGGAGGGTGAGGCTGATCTGGAAGAGCGGGTTGCGGCCGGGAACGCGCTCGGGCTTGAGCGCGTCGACGACCCTCGTGAACGGCACGTCCTGATGATCCAGAGCGCCCAGGACCGTCTCCTTGCAACGACCCACCAGCTCACGGAACGTCGGATCACCCGCCGTGCTGGTACGCAGCACCAGCGTGTTCGCGAACAACCCGACGAGGGGCTCGACCTCGGAGCGCGTACGACCCGAGAACACCGACCCGATCGCCAGATCATCCTGACCGGTGTACCGGTAGAGCACCGTCAGCAGACCCGCCTGAAGCACCGCCAGCAACGACGCCTGCTCACTACGGGCGAGAGCACGCAGCCCTCCCCCAGTTCGCCGGGCAGGCTCGTCTCCAGGGTGGCGCCGGAGGACGTCGGTTCCACGGGGCGTGGCCGGTCGGAGGGGAAGTCGATAACCGGCAGGTCCGCCAGGGTGCGCCGCCAGTAGGACAGCTGCCCTTCCAGGACATCCCCGGTCAGCTGCCCGCGCTGCCAGGCCGCGAAGTCGGCGGTCTGGAGGTCGAGTGCGGGCAGCTCGCCGCCGCTGTAGAAGGTGGCCAGGTCCTGGACGATGATCCCGGTCGACCAGCCGTCGGTGACGACGTGGTGCAGGCTCATCAGCAGGACGTGGTCGGTGTCGCTCAGCCGCAGCAGACCCGTCCGCAGCAAGGGGCCGGTGGCCAGGTCGAAGGGCCGTACCGCCTCTTCGTGTGCCCGATGCCGTATGTGCTCCTCTTGTTCCGGCTCCGGCAGGTCCGACAGGTCGGTCACCGGCAGCGACCAGGAGGCGGGGGCTTCGTCGACCACCAGACGCGGTTCCCCGTCGTCTCCCGGGAAGCGGGTGCGCAGCGCCTCGTGCCGCGCGACGAGCAGCCGGAACGCCTCACTCAGAGCGTCGGGCTTCAGGGGCCCGCGCAGGCGCAGCGCGAACGGCACGTTGTAGACCGGGGAGCCGGGCTCCATCTGGTGCAGGAACCACAGACCTTCCTGCTGGTAGGAGGGCGTGAGGGGCCGCCCGTCGCGGAGGACGGGGCGGATACGGTCGGCGCCGGCCTCCGCCGCGCGCTTCTGCCGCAGCCGCAGGGCCAGCAGCGCGCGCCGCTTCTCCTCGATCGTCGTCTGTCGGGGCATCGCCTCGGTCATCAGGCTTCCTCACTCAGCAGTCGGTCCAGCTCCTCCTCGGACAGCCCGGCGATCTCCGCTTCGAGGTCCGTCTCCTCCGCGGCGGCCGTCGCGAGCTCCTCGCCGATACGGGCGGCCAGGTCCTTGAGCACCGGCTGGGCGAAGAGGACGCGCGGTTCGAGCGCGGTGTGGAAGGTGTCGCGGATGCGGGAGATGAGGCGGGTGGCCTGGAGGGAGTTGCCGCCCAGGTCGAAGAAGCTGTCGTAGGCGCCGATGGATTCCAGGGGCACGTCGAGCAGCCCGTGCCAGATCTCGGCGAGGTCCCGCTCGGTCGCGTCGCGCGGTGCGACGTGGACGCGGGCCGCTCCCTCCTGGGGCGCGGGGAGCCTGGCGTGGTCGACCTTGCCGTTGGGAGTCAGCGGCAAGGCGTCGAGGACCATGAGCTGGGCCGGGACCATGTGCTGGGGAAGCCGGTCCATGAGCCCGGTGCGCAGGGCGTCGGCGTCCAGCGACCGGGCGGCCTCGGCGACGGCGTAGGCGATGAGGCGTGCCTCGGGTGTGCCGGGACGGTCGACGGTGACGACGGCCTGGGCGACGCCGGGGCTGGTGGTCAGGGCGTGTTCGATCTCGCCGGGTTCGATGCGCAACCCGCGGATCTTGATCTGCCGGTCCGCGCGGCCGAGGAATTCGAGGTTGCCGTCCTCACGCCACCGCACCACATCCCCCGTGCGGTACATCCGCTCACCGGACCCCGCGAACGGATCCGGGACAAAACGCTCCGCCGTCAGATCCGGACGGTTCAGATAACCCCGCGCCAGACCGGCGCCCGCCACGAACAACTCACCAGGAACACCCACCGGCACCGGCTCGAAAGTCTCCGCGTTCAGGACGTACGCACGGTGATTCGCCATCGCACGACCGATCGGCGGCGACGCCGTCAGACCACCCGGCGGACACAGATAATCCACACACGCCACCGTCGCCTCGGTCGGACCATAACCGTTGTGGAACTCACGCCCCTCGTTCGACCACCGGTTCACCAACTCCGCCGGAAACGCCTCCAACCCCACGAACAACGCCCGCAGATCCGACAACGGCCCCGGATCCAACAACCTCAACACCGCCGGCGGCACATCCGCCACCGACACCCGCTCACGTATCAACAACTCCTGCAACGCATCCGGATCCAACAACGTCTCACGCGACGCACCCACCACCGCCGCACCCGAACCCAACGCACCATAGAAGTCAAAGACCGACACATCGAACGCCGGATTCGCGAACTGCAACAGACGATCCCCCGGACCGATACGGAACAACTCCCGCGCGTTCAACACGAAATTCACCGCAGCCCGATGCGACACCATCACCCCCTTCGGCGCACCCGTCGACCCCGACGTGTAGATGATGTACGCGAGGTGGTCGGGCTCGGTGGTGCCGGTGAGCGGTGTCTCCGGGGTACGGGCCAGTCGTTCGCGGAGCTCGGGGTCGTCCAGGATCAGCCGTGGTACGTCGGCGGGCAGTGCCGGTGCCAGCGCGCCGGTGGTCACCACGACGGCGGCGCGGGCGTCGGAGAGGTAGGACGCGAGGCGTTCGGTGGGGTGCTGCGGGTCCAGGGGGAGCCACGCGCCACCGGCCTTGAGGGTGGCGAGCTGTCCGACGGGCAGCTCGGGGCCCCGGTCCAGCAGCACGCCGACCACCGCGTCGGGACCCACGCCGAAGTCGGCGCGCAGGACATGGGCCAGCCGGTTCGCCGCCGCGTCCAGCTCCCCGTACGACAGCTCGGCACCCTCGAAACGCACCGCCGGCGCCGAACCGTCCGTACGCGCCCACCGCTCCACCAGCTCGTGCAGCAGCAGCCGGTCCTCCTCCCGCGCCACGGGGGGCGGGTTCCAGCCCGTCAACAGTCGCTCCCGCTCGCCCGCGGTCAGCAACGTCAGCGCGCTCACCCGGGTGTCCGGGGCCGCCACGGCCTGTTCGAGCACCGAGCGGAAGTGGCCGACCAGCCGTTCCATCCGGCCCCGGTCGAACAATTCGGTGGAGTACTCGAGCCATACGCGCAGGCGTCCGTCGGTGGCCTCGTCGACCTGGAAGGCGAGGTCGAAGCGGGCGGTGCCGTTCTCCACGGGTACGGGCTCCACGGCCAGGTCGCCGAGGCTGAACTCGCCGACCATGGCGCCGGTGAGCAGGGTGAAGCTGATCTGGAACAGCGGGTTGCGGCCGGGGGTGCGCTCGGGGCGGAGCTCCTCGACGAGGGTGCCGAAGGGGACGTCCTGGTGTTCCATCGCGCCCAGGACGGTCCGCTGACAGCGGGCGACCAGTTCGCGGAAGGCCGGGTCGCCGGCCGTGCTCGTCCGCAGGACCAGGGTGTTGGCGAAGAAGCCGACCAGCGGCTCCACCTCGGTGCGGGTGCGGCCCGAGAACACCGAGCCGACCGCCAGGTCGTCCTCGCCGGTGTAGCGGGAGAGCACGGTCAGGAAGGCGGCCTGGAGGACGGCGAGCAGCGAGACGCGTTCCTCGCGCACCCACGCGCGCAGGGCCGCGCCGAGCTCGGCGGGCAGGTCCAGTTCGAGTTCGGCGCCGTTCCAGGTGGGCTGGGAGGGGCGGGGGCGGTCGGTGGGGAAGTCGATGGCGGGGACGCCGGCGAGGGTGGTGCGCCAGTAGTCGATCTGGGTGCGCAGGCCGTCGCCGGACAGCCGGCGCCGCTGCCAGGCGGCGTGGTCGGCGGGCTGGACGGCGAGGCCGGGCAGGGAGGCGTCCGCCGATCCGTAGAGGGCCGCCAGTTCCTGGGTGACGATGCCCACGGACCAGCCGTCGGTGACGATGTGGTGCAGGCAGAGCACGAGGAGGTGCTCGTCGGCGGCCAGGCGGAGCAGGTGGGTGCGGAAGACCGGGCCGTTCTCCAGGTCGAACGGGGCGCGGGCGTGGGTTTCCACGAGGGTCCGGGCGCGGTCGTCGCGTTCGGCTCCGGGCAGGTGGGAGAGGTCGGTCACCGGCAGCGGCCAGGCGGCGGGCGCGTCGTCGACGCTCTGGTAGGGCACGCCGTGCTCGGAGCCGAAGCGGGTGCGGAGCGCCTCGTGGCGGGCGACGAGGGCGCGCAGGGCCCCGGCCAGGGCCTCGGTGTCCAGGGTGCCGCGCAGGCGCAGGACGAAGGGCACGTTGTAGACGGGCTGTCCGGGCGCCAGCTGGTGCAGGGTCCACAGGTGGCGCTGCTGGTCGGAGACCTGGAGCCGGCCGGTGCGGGGCACGGGGGCGATGCGGTTGCGTTCCGCGGCCTCGGCGCGCTGCCTGGTGAGCTTGGCGTCCAGGAGCGCGCGTTTGATGTCGGAAAGACTGGCCGTCCCGGTGGAGGTCTCGCCCGGTCCCGTCATGCTCATCCTCGATCCCTTCGAACCTTGTTCCGCCCGGTCCCGCGAACCGGTTCTGCGATCCGGTCGTGGCAGGACGACCCTGGATCCTGACGCTAGTGAACTGGCCGGGGACGGCGCGTCCACACGGGTGTGGAGCCGCCGTCCCCGCTTTGTGGACACCGTGCTGACCGACGGGGCCCGCGGTGCGGTGCTCAGGCGTCGTAGTCGACGCGGAGGGTGTCGTCGAGCGCCGCGAGGGTCTTGTCGAGGGCCTCGTGGCCGGGTGCCTCCCCGTAGACGATGGCGGTGAACGCCTGGGTGCCTTGCCGCCAGTCCACGGGGTCGCCGGGCCGCCGGACGATCTCGACGCGGGCGACGCCGGGGAGGCGCCGGGCCTCCTTGCGGCCGGTGATGCCGGTCACGGTGGTCGCCGCGACGGGGGGTGGGGCGAACCGCTGGAAGGTGACGCGCGGAGCCGCCGTGGGCGCGTCGAGCCGCCGCGGTACGGGGGCGCCCGTGGTCAGGGCGTTCTCCAGGGCGAGGCGGAGCACGTTCACGCCGGTGGCGCGGCCGACGAGGTCGTTGACGAAGCCGCCGAGGCGGCCGTTGACCTCGATGAGCCGCGGGCCGTCCGGGGTGAGCTTGAACTCGGTGTGGGTGACGCCGGAGGTCACGCCGAGCGCCCTCAGCGCCTCCTCCGTGTGTGCCAGGACGCGCGCGGCGACCGGCTCGTCCAGGGTGCTGGGGAAGAACACCCCGCTCTCGCGGAAGGGTTCGACGAGCGGGAGCTTTCCGGTGATGCCGAGGTGGGTGACGTGCTCGCCGTCGACGACCGATTCGACGGAGACGTAGTCGCCCCAGCGGGGGCCGGCGACGGCCGGGTCGCCGAGGAGCCGTTCCTCGGCGATGAGCGGGCCCTCCCCCGCCGCCAGCAGTCCGGCGGCCACGCGGTGGAACTCGGCGGCGGAGCCGACGGGGAACGTGGCCCGGCTGCCCGCGCCCCGCCGGGGCTTGAGGACGGCGGGCAGCCCGACGGCCGCCAGCGCGGCCGCGGTGTCCCCGGCGTGGGAGAGTTCGGCGAACCTGACCACCGGCGCGCCGGCCGCGGCCAGCCGGGTGCGCTGGCGCAGTTTGTCGCCCAGGGCCGCGGCCACCTCGGGGGTGTGGAAGCGCAGGCCCAGGGCCCGGGCGAGGTGGGCGGTGAGGTCGAGGCGGGCGTCGGTGAAGGTGGTGATGCCGGCGGTGCCCAGCGCCCTCAGCCGCTCCACCGTGGCCTCCGGCGGGGTGTCGGCGGTGTGCCGCACCAGGGTGCCGGCACGCTCCAGTACGGGCAGCGAGGCGGCCACCGCCGGGGAGCCGGGGTCCACGACGAGCACGATGTCGCACAGGCCGGTCGCGGCGTGGGCGATCTCCACGGGGCTGACCGCCCCGTTGTCGTAGACGACCGCCAGCCGCTCAGGCATCGCGCGCGGCCCGCTCGGTCTCCTCCTGGAGCATGCGCAGCGCCTCCTCCTCGGAGAGCTCTCCGAGGGAGGCGAGCAGTCCTTCCTCGACCAGTTCGGCGAGCCGGTCGACGCTGCCCTCGGCGAAGACGACGGGCAGCGGGATCTGGACGCCGTAGGCCTCCTCGATGCGCGTCATGAGCTGGACGGCCTGGAGGGAGGTGCCGCCGGCCTCGAAGAGGCTCTCCTCGCTGTCGAACTCCTCGTCGGGGACGGCGAAGATCTCCTGCCACATGTCGGTGAGCTCCTGCCGGAGCTGTGTCCCGGTGCTCACGACTGTCCCTCCGGCGTGCCGAACGCGGCGTCCCACTCGGCTTCCGCGATCTTCCCGGCCTGCTCCCAGGGGTGGGTGTACGGCATGGAGGCGGCGATCCCGGTGAGCTTGTCGCGGTGCTCCCAGACCTTCTCGAAGGCGTCGGCGTAGCGCTGGAGCAGCGGGCCGGCGTCCGGGTGCAGGTGGGCCTTCTGGAGGGCGAAGGAGTCGTCGATGACGCGGTGGGTGACCGGGAAGTCCTCCTCGCGGTAGGGGCGTTCGGGCACGCCGGGCAGGGCCCAGGGGTAGGCGCCGAGGCCGCGGCGCTCGCGGAAGACGCGCTGGGCGGGCAGGGGCATCAGCTGGTAGGGGGCGGCGGGCACGCCCTCGGCGCGCAGGGCGCGCTGGACGGTGGCGCGCAGCGGTCCGGCGAGGTGGTCGTCCAGGCCGAAGGCGGCCGGGTCGACGCGGAAGCGCAGGATGTGCCAGGCGTGGGTGCGGTCGCCGGGGACGACCGGCGGCAGGAAGCCGGGCAGGGCGGCGACCCGTTCCAGGAGCGGGCGTACGTTCTCGTCGCGCCGCTTGGACTCCTCGGGCAGGCGGGTGAGCTGGCTGCGGGTGAAGGCGGCCTGGAGGGCGCTGGGCTTGTTGTTCCAGCCGAGGAGGTGGGCGACGTAGGAGCGTTCGCCGCGCTCGGGGATCAGCTCGCCGAACTGGCGCAGCATGGTGGCGCGGGTGGCCAGCCGGTCGTCGTCGGTGGTGATCAGTCCGCCTTCGCCGCAGGTGGCGAGGTTCTTGCTGACGTTGAGGCTGAAGGTGTTGATCGCGCCGATGGAGCCGGCCGGGCGGCCCCGGTACTCGGCGCCGTGTGCCTGGGCGGCGTCCTCGACGACGGCGATGCCGTGGCGGGCGGCGAGCGCGGTGATCTCGTCCATCTCGGCGGGCAGGCCGTGCAGGTGGACGACGACGATCGCCCTGGTGCGCGGGGTGATCGCGGCCTCGACGGCCTCGGGGGTCATATTGTAGGTGCGCGGGTCGATGTCGACGAAGACCGGCACGGCGAGCAGGTGCAGGGGCGCGGCCGCGGTGGCGATGAAGCTCAGCGCGGGGACGATGACCTCGTCGCCCGGTTCGATGCCGAGGGCGCCGAGGGCGACGGTGATCGCGGCGGTGCCGTTGCTGACGGCTATGGCGTGGCGGGTGCCGGTGAAGCGGGCCCACTCCTCCTCCAGGCCGGGGATCTCCCGTTCGCCGGAGGAGGCGGTGGTGTACCGGCCGGAGGCGAGGGCCCGGTGCACGGCCTCCTCGTCCTGTTCGGTGACCCGTGGCCAGGCGGCGATGCGCAGGTCCTTGGGCACGGCCCGGGCACCGCCGAGCATCGCGAGCCTGCTCGCGGGGTCGGTCGGCCGCTGTGCTGTCACAGTTCTGCCCTCTCGTCTTCGAGTGCGGTGAGGACGCTCTCGTGGTCCTTCAGGAGTGCGTGGACGCGGCCGGCCAGGCGCCGGGGGGTGAGTCCGCCGTCCCGGGTGAGCGCCGCCATGATGCGGATGGCCGACCAGTGGTGGGCGACGCGCTCGACCGACCGGGCCTGTTCCACGAGGCCGGGGAGGTCGAGGGTGCGCCCGGCGTGGGCCAGCCAGTCGGCGTGGACCGCGGTGCAGGCGAGGGCGGCACCCGCGGCGACGAACAGCTCGTCGCGGATGTCCTCGCCGGCGGTGAGCCGCTTGACGTTGTCCTCCAGGAACGCCTGCTGGCCGGCGAGGCCGGTGCAGGTGTCGCCGTCGGCCGGGGCGGCGAAGTGCGCGAGGTTGAGGCCGAGGACCCGGGCGACCTCGGTGCGGTCGAGCGCGGGGAAGTCCTCGGGGGCGGCGTCCAGGACGAGGGAGAGCCAGCGGTTGTCGATGTGGACGCCGGTGAAGAACATGTCGCGCTCGTGGACCAGTTCGTTGCCGGAGTCGCGCGCGGCGGTGAGCTCGTCGAGGGTGATGTCGCCGTGGAAGGCCGGCGGCACGGCGTCCAGGACGCGGACGGTGCCGCGTTCCTCGTCGAAGCCGTGCACGACGACCAGGTGGTTGGAGTGCACGTCCCGGTAGGCGGGGCGGAACGGCAGGTGGTAGTTGTCGACGGCGACGGCGACGGGCGTGCCGGCGGTCACCGCGTCCCTGACCTGTTCCCAGCCGGTCGTCGCGTCGGCGGGCTCGTGCCAGGTGGAGCGTACGGGGTGGTGGGGGGCGAGCGCGGCCAGCAGCGATTCGCCGTTCGCGCAGGGGTAGTAGTACTCCTCGCGGCGGACGCCGCCGGGGAAGTGGCGGAAGGTCCAGGCCGCGCCGAGGACGGGCAGCGCGGGGATGCCGCGGTGCTCCAGGAGCGTGGCCAGGCAGCCGTGCAGGCAGCCGCCGAGGTCGTGGCGCCAGGGGCGGACGTTCTCCAGCAGGGCCTTCACGCGGCCACCTCCAGCGGGGCGCCGGGGAGCAGGGTCATCGCGAACAGGTGGACGGCCGGGTTGTCGGGCAGCCGCAGGGCGCTCAGGTCGCTCTCGCGGGGCACGGGCACCCGGTGGCGCCAGATGACGGGGCCCATCTTGCGCTCGACGTGGCGCGGGTAGTGCATGCGCGTGCAGGTGAAGGCGGGGCTGCCGCCGACGCGGGAGCCGGTCTCCGGCCAGAAGTCGGGCACGCGCAGCCACTCGGGGTCGACCGAGCCGTCGGCGTAGTGCAGCAGCACCTGGTCCTCGGTGCGGCGCTCGGCGGCGGCGAGCAGCTGGATCCAGTCGTAGCGCCCGGTGGGCACCTCGATCAGCTGGCCGGCGCAGCGGACGTTGTCGGGCCGCCCGGGGGCGGCCTCCGGGAACAGGAAGGGCACGCCGTCGACGACGACGGGGCCGCCGGCGGGCAGTTCGTCGGCGGGGAAGGTGTTGCCCCAGATGTTGAAGGCGCCCGTGGAGAGGGCGTCGGCGCGGGTGATGCCGGTGTTGTCGGCGTGTTCCGCGAGGTTCACCGGGACGGCCCGCGGCTGTCGGCGGCCGGCCCGGTCGGGGAGTCGATCCATCAAGTGCACCTGACTGCGGCAGTAGGGACGGCGGAAAGGGCCCGCAGAGGCGGCTCGGCGCCGGGCCGGAAGCGGCACCAGGCGTGCAGGCGTGGCTCCACGGTGCGGGGCATGAGGTGGGCGCGCGTGGCGGCGCGTGCGGACGGGAAGGCGATCACCGTGTCGCCGACGCGGCGGCCGAGCGCGGCGAGCCGCTCCGTGAGGCCGGCCCGCTGCGGGGAGGTCGCGCCGTGCCAGACGTCGAGGCCGGCGAGGCGGGCCCCGGGGACGGCGGCCGTGTCGTCGCCGACGACGGCGACGAGCGCGGCGGGGGTCGTCAGCCACCGGACGCACAGGGCGTCCGGGTCCGGCGCCGCCCAGGGTGGTGTGCGGGGGTCCACGGGTGTGCCGGGGCGGCGTTCCATGGTGACCTCGGTGAGCGGTTTGTCGTCGCTCGGCCAGTGGTGCACGGGTGTGAAGCCCAGGCGCGCGTAGAGCGGGGGCAGGCAGCGTTCGACGACCGCGTCCAGGCGGAGCACGGGCACGCCGTGTGCGGCGGCGGCGCTCTCCACGGCGCGCAGCAGGGCCCGGGCCACTCCCCCGCCGCGGGCGGCGGGGCCGACCGAGACCCGGCCGATCTCCCAGGCGCCGTCGGGCCGGGCGTGGACGCGCAGGGTCCCGGCGGGCTCGCCCGCGTGGTCGTGCGCGAGCCAGACGGTCGCGCCGCGGGCCACGTCGGCGCGGACCCGGTCCGCGGTCTCGGCGGCGCCGTCGGGGACGGGCAGGCCGGGCAGCGGGTCGGAGCCGCGGTAGGCGGCTCTGGTGAGGGCGGCGATGCGGTCCGGGCGGCCGGCGGCGAGGGCCTGCCCGGTGGTCAGGGCGACCACGCCCGGGCCGGTCGCCGTGTCCGGCCACGGGGTCCGTTCAGTCATGGCCGATCAGCAATTCGTGGAAGCAGTCCGCCCCGAACTCCAGGGCGCCGACGGCGATCCGCTCGTCGGGGCAGTGCAGCCGGCCGCGGTAGGAGCGGTCGAGGTCGTGCAGCAGCGGGAGCCACCCGTAGCACTGGATGCCGAGCCGGGGGAAGAGGCGGGCGTCGGTGGAAGCGGTCGTCACCATGGGGAAGGGGATGCCTTCGGGGTCCTTCGCCTTGAGGATGCCGGCGAGCCGTTCGTAGAACCCGTCGAGCCGTGGCGCGGGCATCTTGTCGCCTTCGACGAGGACCTCCAGGTCCATGTCGCAGCCGACGCGTTCGCGCAGTTGCCGGAGGAAGTCCTCGCGGCCGAAGTCGCCGGGCAGCAGCCGGCCGTCGAGCTCGACGTCGATCCGGGCGGGCAGGACGTTGGTGGCCGTGCCGCCGTGGACGACGGTGGCGTTGACGGTGTGCTGGACGAGGGAGCGCAGGTAGCGGGCGTCGGTCTCGTCCATGCCGGCGAGGGCGGCGGGGTCGTCGGGGTCGGCCCGGAAGGCGGCGACGCGCGAGCCGAAGGGCTGCGGCAGGGCCGCCGCCAGCTCCTGGAGCATGCGGTCGACGGCCGGGGTCATGAGGGTGCCCAGGCCACCGCCGTCGATGGCGGTGAGCAGCCGCTGGAGCTTGTGCGCGGCGCCGGTGGGGCCGGCCGCGCGGGAGGCGTGGCCGGGCGTGCCGTGCAGGGTCGCGCGGACCCATACGGCGCGCTTCTCGGCGACCACGACGGGGTGCAGCCGCACCTGGCGGCCGAGGCCGAGTTCGGCGCCGCCGTCCTCGCCGATGGCGTGGCGGACGCCCGCGAAGAGCTCGGGGTGTTCCTCGACGAGGAAGCGGGCGCCGGTGGCGCTGCCCGCCTCCTCGTCGGCGACGACCGCGAGGACGACGTCCCCGGCCGGCGGGGTCCCGGCGGCGGCGAGCCGCAGCAGGGCGGCCAGCATCATGGCCAGGTGGCCCTTCATGTCGACCGCGCCGCGCCCCCACAGTTCCCCGTCGACGACCTCGCCGCCGAAGGGGTCCCTGGTCCATTCCTGCCCGGCCACCGGGACGACGTCCACGTGGGCGTGGAGCAGCAGCGGCGGCACGAGGCCCCGGCCGGGCAGCCGGGCGATCAGGTTGGGCCGGCCGGGGTCCTTGGCCAGCAGCCGGGTGTCGAGCCCGGCGGCGTCGAGGAGGTCGCGTACCCAGTGCACGCAGGCGGCTTCCGCCCCGGGCGGGTTGACGGTCGCGAAGCGGATGAGCCGCTGGGCGATGCCGACGGGGTCGGTGGGGAAGCCGGTGGGGTTCTTCGTGCCGGTGCTCATGCTTCGACCAGTCCGTCCTGTACGGCGTCCCTCAGCAGGTCTTCCGCTCCGTCGCGCAGCCGGGCGGTCAGCGGCAGGTGCTTGATGCCGGCCACGAAGTTCGACTCCAGGTGCTCGACGGGGCCCGCGACCTCGAAGCGCTCCACCACGCGCACGATCTCCTCGAAGAGGAGGTTCAGGGCGATCTTCGCCAGGGGCGCGCCGATGCAGTAGTGCGGGCCGAAGCCGAAGGCGACGTGCCGGTTGGGGCGGCGGGTGATGTCGAAGCGGTACGGGTCGGGGAAGACGTCCTCGTCGCGGTTGGCCGAGCCGAGCCAGGTGACGAGCGCGTCGCCCCGTTTGATGGACACGCCGCGCAGTTCGAGGTCGTGGACGGCGTAGCGCATGAAGTGGTTGGCGGGTGAGGACCAGCGCAGGCCCTCGTCGACGGCGCCGGGCACCAGGGAGGGGTCGGCGAGCAGCCGCCGGTACTCCTCCGGGTGCTCGATGAGGGCGAGGACGGTCGAGGCGATGGCGTGCGGGGTGGTGACGTTGGCGCCCAGGAGCAGGCTGTAGCAGTTGTAGACGATCTCGTCGTGGCGCAGCCGGCGGCCGCCGGCCTCCATGCCGGTCAGGAAGCCGACGAGGTCGTCGTCCCCGCCGGGGTGCCGGCGGACGAACCGGGAGAAGTAGTCGAAGAGCTCGTGGTGGGCGGCGACCAGGGTGCCGTGGCCGCTGCCCTCCTGGAACTCGGAGTCGGTGGGGGCGACGGCCATGGTGGTGAGCTTGGTCAGCCGCGGCCAGTCCCGTTCGGGCAGGCCCATGAGGGAGCCGGTGAACGCCATGGGGAAGTCGGCGGCCGTGGTCGCGATGTCCCAGACGCCGCCGTCCAGCAGGTGGGAGAGCATGCGGCGGTGCACGATCCGGCGGATCTGCGGCTGCCGGTCCTTCAGGGCCCGGTGGGACATGACCTTCATCAGCGGCTCGCGCATCGCGGTGTGCGTGGGCGGGTCGCTGGCGGCCATCATCTTGCCGCCGGCCGGGTCCTGGGCGCCGAGGATGCTCAGCAGGGTGCCCTTGGTGGAGGTGAAGCGGGTGTGGTCCCGCAGTACGTCGTTGACGTCGTGGTATTTGGTCACCGACCAGAACGACCGCCCGTCGGGCAGGGTCTGCCGGTGGACGGGGGCCCGCTGCCGCAGGGCGTGCCAGACGGGGTGCGGGTCGCCGGTGGCGTACAGCCGGGGGTCGAAGAGGTCGACGGTGTCCAGGTCGATGTCCTGGCCCTCGACGGGAACGCTGATCCTCACCGCTTCAGCTCCTCGACGACCTGGGCCAGCTCGGCCACGGTGGGGTTCTCGTAGAAGGCGCGCGGCGGGACCTCGACGCCCCACAGGGTGGCGATGTCGGCCGTGATCTGGGTGGCCATCAGGGAGTGGCCGCCGAGCTCGAAGAAGTCGTCGTCGGCACCGATCTCGTCGATCTCCATGAGGTCGCCCCACATCAGCGCGAGGGCCGCCGCCACCTCGCCCTCGGGGGCGCGGTAGTCGCTGCCCAGGTCGGGGCGGTCGCGGTTGACGTCCTTGCGGAGTTCGGCGCGGTCGACCTTGCCGTTGAGGGTCAGCGGCAGGGCCATGAGCCGGGCGAAGGCCGCGGGGACCATGTAGGGCGGCAGGACCTCGGCCAGGCCGCGGCGCAGTTCGGGCACGGACAGGCCGTGGTCGGCGACGTAGAAGGCGACGAGCCGGCGGCCCATACGGGCGTGCTCCTGGGCGACGACGGCGGCGTCGGTGATCTCCGGCCGGGCGAGCAGCGCGGCCTCGATCTCGCCGGGTTCGACGCGGAAGCCGCGGATCTTGACCTGGTTGTCGGCGCGGCCGAGGAACTCCACGACGCCGTCGGCGCGGCGGCGTACGAGGTCGCCGGTGCGGTACAGCAGGCGGCCCGGGGCGGCGGGGTCGGGGACGAAGCGCTCGGCGGTCTGCTCCGGGCGGCCGAGGTAGCCGAGGGCCACGCCGTCGCCACCCGCGTAGAGTTCGCCGGGCTCCTCGCCGGTGACCGGCTGTCCCCGCTCGTCGAGGACGTGGATCCGGGTGCCGGTGACGGGCACGCCGATCGGCACGGTGTCGGAACCGACGGGCTCGGTCATCACGTGGCAGCAGGTGAAGGTGGTGTTCTCGGTGGGGCCGTAGCCGTTGATGACGCGGATGCCGGGGAGCATGGCCAGCGCCTTGTTCACATGGGCGACGGAGAGGACGTCGCCGCCGGCCAGGAGCTGGCGGACGCCGGAGAGCCGGTGCAGGGGGCCGTCGACCATCTGGTGGAAGAGCCCGGCGGTCAGCCACATGATGGTGACGCCCTCGTTCTCGACCGTTTCGGCGAGCTGGTCGAGGCTGGGCTCGTGGGACGGGAAGACCGCGAGGCGGGCGCCGTTGAGGAGCGGGGCCCAGATCTCCAGGGTGGAGGCGTCGAAGGCGACCGGCGCGAACTGGAGGACCGCGTCCTCGGGGCCGACGGTGAGGAAGTTCGGCTCGGTGACCAGGCGCAGCACGGCGCGGTGCGGGACCACGACGCCCTTGGGCGTGCCGGTCGAGCCGGAGGTGTAGGCGATGTAGGCGGGGCGCTCCGGGTCGCCGGGCAGGCCGGGGTCGGTGGCGGGCCGGTCCGCGAGGGTGGGGTCGGGGCGGTCGAGGAGCACGGGGTGCCCGACCAGCTCCTCCAGCCCGTCCAGCCCGGCGAGGAGGCGCTCCTGGGTGAGCAGGACGGTGGCGCCGGCGTCGGTGAGGATGGTGCGGTGCCGCTCGTAGGGCTGCTTGGGGTCGAGGGCGACGTAGGCGCCGCCGGCCTTGAGCACGGCGAGCAGTGCGACGATCACCTCGGGCGAGCGCTCGGCGCAGACGGCGACGTTGCTGCCGGGGGCGACGCCGCGCTCGCGCAGCAGGTGTGCGAGCCGGTTGGCCCTGGCGTTGAGTTCGGCGTAGCCGATCCGCTCGGTGCCGCGGCTGAGCGCGGTGGCGTCCGGGGTCAGCGCCACCCGGTGTTCGAAGAGCTCGTGGACGGACTGGGCGTTCCCGCTGCGGGCGGGTGCGCCGGCGTCTGCGGTGGTGGTCATCGGGGAATCCTTCTCCGCGGGAATTCGGATACCGGGGGCCGAGTGCCCGGTCAGGCGGCGTCGGCGGACGCCCGGCGCAGGCTCAGCGGACGCATGTCCAGCCAGATCTCCGCCACGTGGGCGAGGCATTCGGCTTTCCCGCCCTGGAATCCGGTGGGGCGCCAGCCGGCGGGAACGGGATTCCCGGCGGGCCAAATGGAGTACTGCTCCTCGTCGTTGACGACGACGGAGCAGATGGTGGAATCAGCTTCCTCGGCTGTTGTCATCGCGATTCCCTCTCTGCTGCGGGTATCCGCCTTCCACGGCACGTTTCGCAGGAAAGCTATGCGCCGGGGCGGCGGTACCGCGTCCACGCGGTGATGGATTCCGGGAGGGCTCAGCTGTGGACGCGCAACGCACCGGAGGTAGTCGTGTCGTTGACGGCGGCCCACACGGCCGAGGCGTGGGCGAGCAGCCGCCCGTCCTCGGTGTACAGGGCGGTGGCGTTGACGGCGGTGCGGCCGGCGCGCCGCACCCGCCGGCCCACGACGACGTACGGGTGGCCCGGCCGCGGCCGCTCGGTGATCCGCGCGGTCATCCGGCTGAGCACCATGGGTTCCCTGGCCGGATCGCCCGTCCAGCCGCCCGGGCAGTCCAAGGCGCCCCAGACGACGGGGAGTTCGGCGTATCCGTCACCGTCGGTGACGGACCGGCCGGGCGTCCACCGGCAGGCCACGGTGCCGGGCAGGCCCGGCACCGGGCCGGGGGTGAGCAGCAGCCCGTCCCCCTCCTCCCGGTCGACGCCGCACACGAAGCAGGTGCGGAAGGGGTGACCCGGCTCCCCTGCGAACCGCAGCTCCGCCTCGGCCGCCACCGCGCCGGACACCGGCTCGATGACGGGCGGCTCGCCGGTGTCGGCGGTGACGGTGGCGATCAGCCGGTCGCCGTGCTGGATCCGGGAGCGGCGCCCACCGAGGTGGAACTCCAGGTCCGTGTCCAGCGGTGGCGGGGCGAGCAGGGTGACGGCGACGTCCCGGCCGTGGTGGGCGGCGCCGAGGCCGGCGAAGAGCCCGCAGGCGTAGCCGCCGTTCGCGGAGTCGGCCGGTCCGTTGAAGCGGGACGGGACGGTGAAGGTGACGGTGGTGTCGACGGGGGGTTCCACGGGCACGGTCGGGGTCTCCTGGACGGGTGCGGGGCGGGGCTCAGGCCGCTTCACGCATGAGGCCCGTCTGGTAGGCGAAGGCGACGAGCTGGGCACGGTCCTTCAGGTCGAGCTTGTGGCGGATGCGGTGCAGGTGGGTGCGTACGGTGCTGATGCCGATGTACAGCTCCCCCGCCACGTCGTCGATGGACATGCCGCGACCTATGAGCTGGAGCACCTCGCGCTCGCGCCGGGTCAGTCCGCCGACCTCGGGCCGCTCGTCGGCGCGCGGCGCGGCGCCGCGCTCGCGGAACCAGTCGACGAGGCGGTCGACGAGCTCGGGGCCGAGCACGGTGCGGCCGCGGGCGGCCGTCCGGGTCGCGGCGATCACTTCGTCGCTGGTGGCGTCCCGGTTGACGAGCCCCTTGGCGCCGGCGCACAGCAGGTCGGCGACCATGGCGTCGGTGTAATCGGAGTGGAAGACGACCGCGTGCGGGGGGTTGTCGCGGGGGTGGTCCTCGACGCCGAGCCGGCGGATCAGGTCCAGGGCGGGTTCGAGCTCGGCGAAGCCGATCAGTACGACGTCCGGGCGCTGGGTACGGGTGAGGACCACGGTCTCCATGGCGCTGTCGGTCGTCGCGACCACGTCGATGTCGGGCAGGGAGCCGAGCAGGGTGCGCAAGCCGTCGCGCATGAGGGGGAGCTGGTCACAGATCAGGACTTTGATGGGCACGGGGTTCGATGCTCCTCGCGATTGCCGGACCGGCGCGGACCGGCGAAGAAGGTCAGTCAAAGTCGGAAGAGAGGGGCGCGACGCGGTCGCTGCCGGCGCCTTCATCGGCGAAGGGGACGGGATGCCCGTCAGGGCGTCCCGTGTGCGTGTCCGTACCGGGTCCGCGCGGCCTGTCCGGGCGCCGCGTGGGCCGCCGGCGGGCGGCTTCGGTGCGGTGGGGTGTTCCGGGGTGCAGTGGTGTCCGTACGCGTCACAGGACCCGGCTCTGTCGAGGTGGCTCGCCTGTCACCGCGCGCGGGCCCGTCGCGGCTGCTCCGGGAACGTCACGGGCGGGGACGGGGAGCGGGCGGGGCCGCGTGCGGCGGGGCCCACGGAGCCGTCCTGCCACCGGAGCCCCGCCCCGCCCCCGGCCGAGTCGTCAGGAGAGGGGAGTGGGAGGGGCTCGGAACGTCCGGCCCGCCGCTCAGGCGGCGGCCGACGGGTGGGTGACGGCCTGTCCGGGCTGTCCGGATCCGGCCACCGGCCAGTCGATGGCCACGGTGGACCGGCCGGGGCCGGGCCAGTCGATGCCGGACCCGGCGGGTCCGGTCAGAGCGGCGGCGAGGGCGGCCGCGCCGACGGCCATACACATGGCGACTGATACGCGGGCATACCGCAGGATCTTCTGCACTGCTTCCCCCTGAGATTGTGGAGCATCGCGAGACGCCACCGGGATTGCCAGGCTGTCGCCTCCAACCGCCCAGCAAACTAGTGGATTCCTCGAACGGTAGGCAAGATCTTGCCAAGTCTTTGGCAAACACAGTTGAATGTATTCCCTCCGTCGATCACGGAGGTCCTGCGGGAGCATTCCTCAACCCCCCGAACACTCAGGTCCGTCGGCGCCCGGACCGGCACCGGCCGGGCGGACGGCACCTACCTGACACCAGGCAACATTTTGTCAACCCTCGGCCGTCGGCTAGCCTGCGATCTCAACGATCGCCGCGTGCCGGGGCCGCGGACGGTCCGGACCACCGCTGGGGATTGATCACATGCTCGAACAGCCGTCCTTCGGACGACGGCTCAGGCAACTGAGGACCGAGCGCGGCCTGTCCCAGGCCGCGCTCGTCGGTGACGGAATGTCCACCGGCTATCTGTCCCGGCTGGAGTCCGGCGCCCGGCAGCCGACCGAACGAGCCGTCACCTTCCTGGCCGAACGGCTCGGCGTGCGGCTCGCCGACTTCGTGGAGCCCAAGGCCGACTCCCTGGCCCAGGCGCTCACCGTCGCGACGTCCGCCGAGACGGACGACGCCATCCTGGAGCTCGCCGGCACCCTGGGCCGGGGCATCGAAGGGGACCGGGCCCTGCGCTGGCAGGCCCTGTGGCTGCTGGCCAGGACCAAGCACAAGCAGGGCGAACGGGCGGAGGAGCTCGCCCACCTGGAGGAGCTCGTCGAACTCGGCGACGAGCTCGGCCTCCCCGAACTGCGCACCCGCGCCTGCACCAAGCTCGCCCAGTGCCTGCGGTCCATGGGCGACATCACCCGCGCCGGCGAGGCCGCGGCGGCCGCGTACCGCATCGCACGCGACAACGCCACGTCCGTACGCGACACCGCGGGTGCCCTGCTGGCGCTGGTGTCCGTGGAGGCCGAGGCCGGGCGCCTGTCGGACGCGCGGGCCCACGCGGACGAACTGTGCGATCTCACGCGCGAGTTGAGCGGCGCACTGCCCATCGAGGCCATGTGGACGGCCTCGACCGTGCGCTTCCGGCAGGGCGACCACACGGCCGCCCGCGAGCTGCTCGAACTGGCCCTGGAGCGCATGAGCGGCCACGACGGCCTCCTGCTGTGGATGCGCCTGCGGCTGGTCGCGGCCTCCCTCTACCTCCAGCTCACCCCGCCCGCCACCGAGGCCGCGCGCGGCCGCCTGGAGGAGGTCGAGCCCGTGCTCGGCCTGATCGGCACCGCCCTGCACTGCCAGGAACTGACCACGCTCCAGGCGCACCTCGCCTTCCAGGAAGGGCGGTTCGAGGAGGCGCGCGCCCTCCACGACGCCCTCCAGGGCACGAAGCTGCGCCTGACGTTCCGCGACCGGATCAAGCTGGCCGTCCTGGACAACCGGCTCCTCGCCCACGAAGGCCGCGTCGACGAGGCCGCGGAGAACCTCCGCGCGCTGGGCGACCGGACCCACCAGGGGTCCAACATCGACCTGGCGGCGGAGATCTGGCGCGTCCTGGCGGAGATCCTCTCCGCCGACCGGCTGCCGTCGCCGAAGAGCGCGACCTGAGGGCACGGGACCGACGGGCGGACGGGGCCGAGGCCGTGTCCGGGAGGAACACCGGACGCGGCGGCGTCCCCGGCCGCCGCCAGCCGCGCAGAGGCCGGCCCGTACCGGCCCGGTGGGCCGGTACGGGCCGGTGAGCAGTCGGCGCGGGCGATGTCAGCCGAAGCAGCCGAGCGTCTCGTCGAATCCCGCGCAGTGCCACTTCCCCCACCAGTAGCAGCCTTCGCCACTGACGGTCAGGCAGTGCTTGTCACCGCGGATGCCCACGGTGAGCTTGCCCCAGACGACTCCGAGGCGCTTCTCCCAGCTGATGCTGTTCATCTTGGAGTTGAGGTTGAAGCCCTCCGACCAGATGACCTTTCCGGAGAGCTTGATACCGGCCTCGGCGCGGGCGACCCATTCCTCGCCGCCGGAGAACTCGATGCCGCCGTAGACGCTGACGGGGCCGATGACGGCGATCTCCCAGGGATCCCACTTGTCGGCCTCCCCGGAGAGGGTCCGGGTGACCTTGGGGGGTTCCACCCCCTGGTCCTCGAATTTCCTGGCCTCCGCGATGTAGTGCTGCTTCAGCTGCTCGGCGGTCGTGGCGGGATCACCGCCCTGCTCCCGCTCGTTGACGACCCGGGCCAGCTGCTCCCAGACTCCCGGATCGATTCCTTGCAGGCCTGTCGAGGGGTCCGTCGCCATACCCCTTCATCTCCTCGTGATTCCGGACCACGTCGCCCGTGGCGCGTGGTGCGCACCTATGACCTCCCAGGTCATGGCCGTGAGCCTGAGTGGCGGACGGCCGTACCATCCGCCTGCCCGACCCGCTCACGGCAATCCTCGTGACCCTCCGATTCACGACAAAGGGTGAAGGTTCGCTTGTCCGCCCGAGCCGTATCACTCTTCGGTACCCAGCGGTAATCTGTGCGCCCGCCCGCAGCGAGGAGGGTGCGACGTGAGCGTTGCCCGCAGTGGCCCGGATCCCGTCGATGAACACGGGAAGACCCGCGCCGCGCTGCGGGCCACCGCCCCGCGCCTGGCGCGTCTGCTGCGTGACGTACCCGACCTCGGGGCGCCCTCCGGGGTACCGGTGTGGACGGTGGGCGACGTCGGCGCGCACGTGGGCGCCGTGTACCTCGCGTACTGTTCCGCCTTCACCCATGAGTTCGACGACTGGGACAGCGTCCTGCCGCCCGGCGACGTCCCGTTCGTCGAACGGATCACGAGCGTGAACGCCAGGTCGATCGGCCTCTTCGACGCGGACGGGCGCGGGCGTCTCGGCGACTTCGTGGCGGAACGGGGCGAGACGTTCCTGCGGGCCACCGAAGGACTCGCTCCGGACACCCCCGTCGTCACCCCCTGGTACGGGGAGGGGATGGTGCTGACACTGGCGGCGGCCACCGGGCTGGTGCTCAGCGAGAGCCTCCTCCACGGCCTCGACATCGCGCGCGGCGCCGGGCTGCCGTGGACGATCGGCCCCGAGGAGGCGCGACTGGTGATCGGCCAGGCGATGCCGACGATGATGCCGCTCGCCCTGGACACGGCGCGGGCCCGGGGCATCGGCATCGCCTTCGACCTCGCCGTGCGCGGTGGCCCCCGGCTGGCGGTCGTCATCGGCGACGGCACCGCCACGGTGACCCGGGACGCGCCGCCCAGGGCCTACGACTGCCGGATCTCGGCGGCGCCGGCCGCGTTCCTCCTCGTCGCCTTCCGGCGCACCCCGCTCTGGAAAGCGGTCGCGCGCGGCCGGATCCGGGCGGGCGGCCGTAAACCGTGGCTCGCCCCGCGGCTCGGCCGGCTCATCACCGGCCCCTGACCACCCGGGGCACGTGAATCATTTCCCCCGTACGAAACACCGATATCCAGAGGAACGTTTCCGCTTATTTCATCGAGTCGGATCAATGCAATCAAGAAAAGTCAATGTTATTGTTCTGGTCACGGCGCGACAGCATTGATCACCGATGAAATGGACGGGCGGCCGGTCACTCGATGACCGGGGCCGACGTCATCGAACATTCGCGCGACAGATCAGCAGTCAATGCTGACACTCGGGGGTGTCACGTGAAATCAAGCATGCATCGATTCGGGCGTTCGGCCCGAATTCCGGCGATAACCCTGGCCCTGCTGCTGGGACTCGGCGCCTGCGGCTCCGGGAGTTCCGGCGGTTCCGGGACGGGGGACGACAGTACGGGGGGCTCCACCAGCGCGGGCGGTGCGGGCAATGGCGGCAGCGCGAGCAGCTCCAGCAGCACGGGTGCCTCCGGCGGCACCACCACCGCGGGCAACTCCAGCAGCACAGGCAGCACCAGCGGCAGCCGCAGCACGGACGGCGCGAGCGGCTCCAGCAGCACGGGCGGCAGCGGAGCGCGGTCGCCGGTTCCGGAGGTCCTCGTGGGCGAGTGGTGCGGCGGCAGCAATCGCGCCCCCGAAGGCCACTGGACCTACATTTTCTCCAGGTCGGGGAAATTCATTGCCCGGAATCCGGTGGTGGGGGTCCGCTCCGGCTTCTTCGGCACCTCAGGCAATGCCATGGCGGTGAAATTCGACGGACAGAGCGGCACCGTGATGTCGAAATGGCGCGTGGAAGGCTCCGGCGAGATGGCCGTCCTCTTCATCAATGAATTCAGCTACGTCCGCGGAAGCTGTGAACGATGAAACCGTGAACGGTGAGGCCGTGAACAGTGAAACCGTGATCGATGAGGCCGCGCACAGCGGGCCTCAGTCCGTGGGAAGGCGGTCGGCCGCTTCCTTGAGGGCGTCGAGGACCGGCCGGATGAGCGGGTGGTCCTCGGCGCCCCGGCGGACCGCGGCGAAGACGCGGCGCGTGGCGGTCCGGCCTTCGACCGGGCGGACCACCGTGTCCTTGAGTTCGATGCCGCGCAGGGCCGAGCGGGGCACGAGAGCCACTCCGGCACCCGCGCCGGCCAGGGCGATCACCGCGCGGAAGTCGTCGGAGGAGTGCACCAAGCGGGGCTGGAACCCGGCGAGTTCGCAGGCCAGGACCATCACGTCATGGCAGGGGTTGCCGGGGTAAGGCCCGACCCAGTCGCTGTCGGCGAGGGCTTCGAGCCGGATGTGCGGTTCCTGCGCGAGCGGATGGGAGGAACGCAGGACGGCATCGAAGGGTTCGGCGTAGAGAGGGACCCGGGCCAGGCGCTGGTCGTCCTCGCGGGGCGCCCCGCGGTATTCGACGGCGAGGGCGACGTCGGCCCCGCCGTCGAGGACCAGGAGCAGGCTCTCGTCGCCTTCGGCGTCGCGCACGCGCAGGCGGATGCCGGGATGGCGCTCGGCGAGCAGGGTGACGACCGGGGCGAGGACCTCGGCGATGCCGGTGGCGAAGGCGGCGACGGTGAGCTCGCCGGCGGTGCCGCCCGCGTACGCGGCCAGTTCCGCCTCGGCGCGCTCCAGCTGGGCGAGGACCTCGTGGGCATGGGTGAGGAGGATCTCGCCGGGTGCCGTCAGGCGTACGCCGCGGCCGCTGCGGGTGAGCAGGGCGTGGCCGGTCTCCTGTTCCAGCGCCGCGAGCTGCTGGGAGACGGCCGAGGGGGTCAGGTACAGGGCCGCGGCCGCGGCGGTCACCGTGCGGTGGTCCGCCACGGCGCGCAGGATGCGCAGCCGCCGGGGGTCGATCACCAGGCCATTTTGCCAGGGATCACGTGGGTGCCGGTCCAGGGCGGCGGCCGCGCCGGAACGAGCGTGCCGCCGGCGCGGCCGGGCCCGTACCCGGAGCCGGATCGCGCGCGAAGTCGGCGGGTGTGCGTAGAGGACGCCCCGGGCGCGGCCCCCGCGTGGGGGCGCGCCCGGGACCGCCGGCGTCAGCCCTTCAGGGCTTCGCGGGCGTCGACGAACGCGGCCACGGCCCGCTCGACGTCGGCCGTGGAGTGGCCCGCGGAGAGCTGGACGCGGATGCGGGCGGCGCCCATGGGGACGACGGGGTAGGAGAAGGCGATGACGTACACCCCGCGCTCCAGGAGGAGTTCGGCCATGCGGGCGGCCTCGGCGGCATCGTGGATCATGACGGGGGTGATGGCGTGGTCGCCCGGCAGGATCTCGAAGCCGGCCTCGGCCATCTTGGTGCGGAAGAGCGCGGTGTTGGCGTTCAGGCGCTCGCGCAGGTCCCCGGCGGACTCCAGGAGGTCGAGGACCTTCAGGGAGGCGGCCGCGATGACGGGGGCGAGGGAGTTCGAGAAGAGGTACGGGCGCGAGCGCTGGCGCAGCAGGGCGACGATCTCGGCGCGGGCGGCGACATAGCCGCCGGAGGCGCCGCCGAGGGCCTTGCCGAGGGTGCCGGTGATGATGTCGACGCGATCCATGACGCCGTGCAGCTCGGGGGTGCCGCGGCCGTTGGGGCCGACGAAGCCGACGGCGTGGGAGTCGTCGACCATCACCATGGCGTCGTAGCGGTCGGCGAGGTCGCAGATCTCGCGCAGCGGGGCGACGTAGCCGTCCATGGAGAAGACGCCGTCGGTGACGATGAGGCGGCGGCGGGCGTCCTGGGTGTCCTTGAGCTGCTGCTCCAGGTCGGCGAGGTCGCGGTTGGCGTAGCGGTGGCGGCGGGCCTTGCAGAGGCGGATGCCGTCGATGATGCTGGCGTGGTTGAGGGCGTCGGAGATGACGGCGTCCTCGGGGCCGAGGATGGTCTCGAAGACACCGCCGTTGGCGTCGAAGCAGGAGGAGTAGAGGATCGTGTCCTCCTGGCCGAGGAAGGCCGACAGGCGCCCCTCGAGCTCCTTGTGGACGTCCTGGGTGCCGCAGATGAAGCGGACGGAGGCCAGGCCGTAGCCCCAGCGGTCGAGGCCTTCCTTGGCGGCGCCGATGATCTCGGGGTTGTCGGCGAGCCCGAGGTAGTTGTTGGCGCAGAAGTTCAGGACCTCGCCGGGGGTGCCGCCGGCCGTGACGTCGACGGAGGCGCTCTGCGGGGTGCCGATGACGCGCTCGGGCTTGAAGAGGCCGGCCTCGCGGATCTCGTCGAGGGTGGCGCGGAGGTCGTCACGGACGGACTTGTACATACGGGGGCTCCTTGAAGAGGGAGGAAGGAGTGGGGCGGCGGTGCCGCCGCCGGCCGGATGACGGGCTGCCGGCCGGCGGAAGGGTGAACCGTGCGGGGTCCCGGGGCATGGCCCTCGGGCCCGCCGGTGCCGCCGGTCAGGCGGTCCAGTCGAGGATGATCTTGCCGCTGCGGGCGGTGGCGGCCTCGTCGAAGGCCTTGTCGAAGTCCTTGTAGGAGTACCTGCCGGTGATCACGGGGCTGAGGTCGAGGCCGCTCTCGAGAAGGACGGTCATGGCGTACCAGGTCTCGTACATCTCGCGGCCGTAGATGCCCTTGACCGTGATCATCGAGGTGACGATCTTGGCCCAGTCGACGGGGAACTCCTGGGCGGGCAGGCCCAGCATGGCGATCCGGCCGCCGTGCGTCATGTTGTCGATCATGTCGCGCATGGCCTCGGGGCGGCCGGACATCTCCAGGCCGATGTCGAAGCCCTCGCGCAGGCCAAGTTCGCGCTGGGCGTCGGCGATCCTGGCCTCGGCGACGTTGAGGGCGATGGTCGCGCCGGCCTTGCGGGCCAGCTCCAGGCGGGGCTCGCTGACGTCGGTGATGACGACGTTGCGGGCGCCGGCGTGGCGGGCCACGGCCACCGCCATGATGCCGATCGGGCCCGCGCCCGTGATCAGGACGTCCTCGCCCACCAGGGGGAAGGACAGGGCCGTGTGGACGGCGTTGCCGAACGGGTCGAAGATCGCGGCGACGTCGAGGTCGACGTGCGTGCGGTGCACCCAGACGTTGGAGGCGGGCAGGGCGACGTACTCGGCGAACGCGCCGTCGCGGCCCACGCCGAGGCCGACCGTGCTGCGGCACAGGTGACGGCGGCCGGCCAGACAGTTGCGGCACTTCCCGCACACCAGGTGGCCCTCGCCGCTGACCAGGTCGCCGACGGCGATGTCACGGACGTCCGCGCCGACGGCCGCGACCTCGCCGACGAACTCGTGGCCGAGGATGCGCGGGGTGCTGACCGCGCCCTGTGCCCAGCCGTCCCAGGAGCGGATGTGCAGGTCGGTGCCGCAGATGCCGGTGCGCAGCACCTTGATCAGGACGTCGTCGGGGCCGGTCTCGGGCTCGGGAACGTCCATGAGCCACAGCCCGGGCTCGGCCTTGTGCTTGACGAGTGCCTTCATTGAATGCCGCTCCAGGCGTGGTGGGGCGCTGACCGAGCGCTGACGGGCCGATGGGTGCCGCCAGGGCGGACGGCCGCCGGGGTGATCCTTTGCGCGCACCAATGTGCCGATTCCCGGCCCTCAAGTCCATCGAGGTTTTCTTAAGCGCGGCAACAGCGGAGCTTCACGAAGGGCGGCTGAGCAGGCCGTTCGTCCTCCGGCGAGCGCGGCCGGTGCAGGCGGAAGCGCACCCGGAAGGGGCATCGGCGGGCACGGCGACGGGCGCTCGGCTCACGGCCCGACCGGGAGGCCCTTCGGCTCCTTGACACGCTTCATGACGATCTGCGAGTTCACCTCGGTGATCCCGGACAGCGCGGTGAGCCGCTCGATCCACAGCCGCTCGTAGGCCGCGAGGTCGGCGACCGCGATGCGGAGCATGCAGCCGGGGCTGCCGAAGAGACGGTAGGCCTCGATGACGTCGGGGATGTCCTGGAGGGCCGCCTCGAAGGCCTCCACCGCCTCGCGGTCGCGCTTGACCTCGATGGAGACGAGGACCTCGAAGCTCCGGCCGACGGCCTCGGGATCGATGACCGCCCGGTAGCCCTGGATCACGCCGTCCTGTTCGAGCTGGCGGACGCGGCGCATGCAGGGCGAGGGGGTCAGACCGACGCGGTGGGCGAGTTCCTGGATGGTCAGGCGGCCGTCGTTCTGGAGCTCACGCAAGATATTTCTGTCGATGCTGTCCACCGCGCAATTATCCACCACATATCGGCGGTAGCGCGCTCTGTTCAGCGATCCAATTGCGCGCGATTCGTCCTATTCTTCCCCTGCCTGGTCGCCACTCCCCCGTGGACGGCCGTAACGATCATGGGAAAGGCGGGCCGACGTGGGACAGGTCGTCGTCATCAGCACGGGCGGAACGATCGCCAGCCGCTGGCAGGGGTCCGGGTTCGCCGCCGACGCGCGCGGCGGGGACGTACTGGCCACGGCCGCGGTGCCCGAGGGCGTCGGCGTGCGGGTGGTCGACCTGATGAGCGTGAACAGCGCCCGGCTCACCACCCGCGACCAGCTCGCCCTGCTGCGCACCGCGCACGAGGTGCTGAGCGACCCCGGCGTCGACGGCATCGTCGTCACGCACGGCACGGACACCCTGGAGGAGTCGGCCTTCCTGCTCGACCTCCACCACGACGACCCCCGCCCGGTCGTCTTCACCGGCGCCCAGCTCCCGCTCGAAGCGGCGGACGGCGACGGTCCGCGCAACCTCCACGACGCCCTGCTCGCGGCCTCCTCCGCCGAGCTGCGCGGCCACGGCGTCCTGGTCGCCTTCGACGGGCGGATACACGCCGCCCGCGGCACGATCAAGGTGCGGACCCTGGCGGCCGACGCGTTCGCGGACCCGTCCGGCAGCCCGGTCGCCGACGTCGAGGACGGCCGCCTCCTCGTCCACCGGCGGCCCGAGCGCCCGGCGCCGCTGCCCTTGCCGCCGCCGGCCGAGGCCGCCGCCCTCCCCCGGGTCGACGTCGTCATGCACCACTGCGACGCGGACCCGCTGCTGTTCGAAGCCGCCGTCGGGGCCGGCGCCCGGGGCGTCGTCCTGGTCGCGACGGGCGCGGGCAACGCCACCCCCGAGGTCGTCGCCGCCGTCGAGGCCGCGGTCTCGCGCGGCGTGCTCGTCGCGCTCACCACCCGCGTCCCCGCCGGGCCGGTCGCCGAGATCTACACCCACGGCGGGGCCGTGGACCTCGCCGCCGCCGGAGCCGTGCTGACCGGCACCCTCCGCGCCGGGCAGGCCCGTATCGCCGTCCTCGCGGCCGCCCTCGCCGCTCCCGGTACGGACGCCGCGGACTCCGTGCCCGGCACGGACCCGCGGACCCGCGTGCTGCGCCGCCTCGTCGGCGCCCCCGCCGCCGACGCGCCCGCCGTCAGCGCGCCCGCCGCCGCCTGAACGTTCCTCCCCGCTCCCCCACTCGACCGATCGGATCCCCCCATGTCGGCCCCCGCCCCCGGCTCCACCCGCTCCGAGCACGACCTCCTCGGCGACCGCGACGTCCCCGCCGCCGCGTACTACGGCGTCCACACCCTGCGCGCCGTGGAGAACTTCCCCATCACGGGGACGCCCATCTCCGCGTACCCCGACCTGGTGACCGCCCTCGCCGCGGTCAAGCAGGCCGCCGCCCTCGCCAACCGCGACCTCGGCCTGCTGGACGGCCGCAAGGTGGACGCGATCGTGGCGGCCTGCGAGGAGATCCGCGCCGGGCGGTGGCACGAGCAGTTCGTCGTGGACGTCATCCAGGGCGGCGCCGGCACCTCCACCAACATGAACGCCAACGAGGTCGTCGCCAACCGGGCGCTCGAACTCCTCGGCCACGACAAGGGTGACTACAAGCACCTGCACCCGCTGGAGGACGTCAACGCCGGGCAGAGCACCAACGACGTCTACCCGACCGCCGTCCGCCTCGCGCTCCAGCTCGCCGCCGTCCGCCTGCTGGAGGCCATGGAGGTGCTGCGCGAGGCGTTCGCCGCCAAGGCGCTGGAGTTCGCGGACGTCCTCAAGATGGGCCGGACCCAGCTCCAGGACGCGGTGCCCATGACGCTGGGCCAGGAGTTCGCCGCCTACGCCGTCATGCTGGACGAGGACCGGGCGCGCCTGGCGGAGGCGTGCGCGCTGCTCCGCGAGATCAACCTCGGCGGCACCGCCATCGGCACCGGCCTCAACGCCCACCCCGCGTACCCGGCACTCGCCTGCCGCCACCTCGGCGCCCTCACCGGCGTCCCGGTGAGCGTCGCCGGTGACCTGGTGGAGGCCACCCAGGACATGGGCGCGTTCGTCCAGCTCTCCGGTGTGCTGAAGCGGATCGCCGTCAAGCTCTCCAAGACCTGCAACGACCTGCGCCTGCTGTCCTGCGGCCCGCGCGCCGGCCTCGCCGAGATCAACCTGCCGCCGGTCCAGGCGGGTTCGAGCATCATGCCCGGCAAGGTGAACCCGGTGATCCCGGAGGTCGTCAACCAGATCGCCTTCGAGGTCATCGGCAACGACGTGACGGTCACGTTCGCCGCGGAAGGCGGGCAGTTGCAGCTCAACGCCTTCGAGCCGGTCATCGCCCACAGCCTCCTCAAGAGCCTCACCCACCTGCGGGCCGGCTGCCTGACCCTGGCCGAGCGCTGTGTCACCGGCATCACCGCCAACCGCGAGCACCTGGCCCACCTCGTCGCCCGGTCCATCGGCCTGGCCACCGCGCTCAACCCGCACATCGGCTACGAGCAGGCCACCGCCGTGGCGCAGGAGGCGCTCACCACGGGTGCCTCGGTGCACGACCTCGTCCTGGCCAAGGGCCTGCTCACCCAGGAGCGGCTCCAGGAGATCCTCCACCCGGACAACCTCGCCCGGCCGCACGCCCGGGCCGCGGCGGCCGTCGCGGCCGTCGACGCCTGACCGGCCCCGGCAGCAGTAGCAGTCCCGCACACCAGCGACACCGGAAAGAAGAAGTTCCCTCATGGCAACGGCGCCAAGCGTCTCGTACTCGATGACGGTCCGGCTGGAGGTCCCCGCGAGCGGGACGTCGGTCGGTCAGATCACCACGGCCGTGGAGTCCTCCGGCGGATCGGTGACCGGCCTGGACGTCACCGCCTCCGGCCACGAGAAGCTGCGGATCGACGTCACCGTCGCCGCGACCTCCACGGCCCACGCCGACGAGATCGTCGAGAAACTCCGCGGCATCGAGGGCGTCCACCTCGGCAAGGTCTCCGACCGCACCTTCCTGATGCACCTCGGCGGCAAGATCGAGATGGCCTCCAAGCACCCCATCCGCAACCGCGACGACCTCTCCATGGTCTACACCCCCGGCGTCGCCCGCGTGTGCATGGCCATCGCCGAGAACCCCGAGGACGCCCGCCGCCTGACCATCAAGCGCAACAGCGTCGCCGTCGTCACCGACGGCTCCGCCGTCCTGGGCCTGGGCAACATCGGCCCCAAGGCCGCCCTCCCCGTCATGGAGGGCAAGGCCGCCCTCTTCAAACGCTTCGCCGGCATCGACGCCTGGCCCCTGTGCCTGGACACCCAGGACACCGACGCCATCGTCGAGATCGTCAAGGCCATCGCCCCCGGCTTCGCCGGCATCAACCTCGAAGACATCTCCGCACCCCGCTGCTTCGAGATCGAGGCCCGCCTGCGCGAAGCCCTCGACATCCCCGTCTTCCACGACGACCAGCACGGCACCGCCATCGTCGTCCTCGCCGCCCTCACCAACGCCCTGCGCGTGGTGGAGAAGTCCATCGGCGACGTACGGGTCGTCATGTCCGGCGCCGGCGCCGCCGGCACCGCCATCCTCAAGCTCCTCATCGCCGCCGGCGTCAAGCACGCCGTCGTCGCCGACATCCACGGCGTCGTCCACGCCGCCCGCCCCGACCTCGTCGACGCCGGCCCCGAGACCGCCCTGCGCTGGATCGCCGACAACACCAACCCCGAAGGCATCACCGGCACCCTGAAGGAAGCCGTCCGCGACGCGGACGTCTTCATCGGCGTCTCCGCCCCAACGTCCTGGGCGGCGAGGACGTCGCCGCGATGGCCGACGGCGCGATCGTCTTCGCCCTGGCCAACCCCGACCCCGAGGTCGAGCCCGGCATCGCCCGCCAGACCGCCGCCGTCGTCGCCACCGGCCGCTCCGACTTCCCCAACCAGATCAACAACGTCCTGGTCTTCCCGGGAGTCTTCCGCGGCCTGCTGGACGCCCAGTCCCGCACCGTCAACACCGACATGATGCTCGCCGCCGCCCGCGCCCTCGCCAACGTCGTCGCCGAGGACGAGCTCAACGCGAACTACATCATCCCCAGCGTCTTCAACGCACGGGCGACCGAGGCCGTGGCCTCGGCGGTGAAGGGAGCGGCCCTCGCGCTGCGTCCGTCCGAGTAGCCGACCCGGCCGGGCGAGTCAGGACGGGACCGCGCGCTCGCCGGGCGGCAGGGGCGCGGAGGCGGCCAGCGACGCCAGGTAGTCGTCGAGTAGCTCCGCCTGGCGATCGGGCGGGAAGTCCGCGGGGGCGAACAGCGCCTGCACCACCAGCCCGAGCACGAAGGCCTGGGTACCGGCGGCGACGCCCGCCGGGTCCCCGGCGGGCAGTTCACCGAGCCGCTGGGCCTCGGCGACCAAGGCGCACAGCTTGTCGCGGCTCTCCGCGTACCTGCGGGCGTGGTCGCCGCTCAGGGCCGGGTCGGCGAGCGCGACGTCCCAGGAGGACACCCAGATCCGGTTGGCGTCGGTGGCCTCGGCGGTCAGCGGCAGGATGTCGAGCAGGGCGGCCCGCACGGCCGCCAGGCCCGCCCCCGCGGCGCGCCGGGGGCGGGCGGCGCTGCGCTGTTCGAGCAGGTCGAGGGCGTACGCGACCAGGTCGCGTTTGGCGGGGAAGTAGTGGGTGAGCAGCCCGGTGGTGGCGCCGAGTTCGGTGGCGACGGCGCGCAGGGTGAGCCCGCCGAAGCCCTGCGCGGCCAGCACCCGCCAGACCGCTTCGGAGACGTCGCGGCGACGGGACTCGTGGTCCCCCTTGGTACGTGGCATGCTGCTACGGTACATAACCGTAACGCTTGTTATGTGAATGGGGTCATCATGTTCTCCCTCCCCCTGCGGGACAACGCCCTCCTCGAACCGCTGGAGATATGGCACGCCGAGGAGTTCGCCGCCCATCTGGACCGGGCCCGCGACCACATCCGGCCGTGGGTCGGGCCGGCGTTCGTCACCGAGGACCTCGACGGAGCACGGGCCACCCTGAGCCGGTACGCCGAGCGGCAGGCCGCGGACGGCGCCCGCCTGTACGGCATCCGGCTGGACGGCACCCTGGTCGGCGGCGTGATGTTCACGGACTTCAGCACCGCCTCCGGCTCCTGCGAGATCGGCTGCTGGCTGGAGCCCGCCGCCGAGGGCCACGGCCTGGTCACCCGGTCCTGCGGCGCGCTGCTGGACTGGGCCTTCGGCTCCCGGGGCCTGCACCGCGCCGAGTGGCACTGCCGGGCCGACAACGACCGGAGCGCCGCCGTGGCCGAGCGGCTCGGCATGACGCTCGAAGGCGTACGACGCGAGTCCTGGCCCTACGAGGGCGTCCGCCACGACAAGCAGGTCTGGGCGATCCTGGCCTCCGAGTGGCGGGCCGGGGAGACGCCCGCCCCCGAGGTCGGCCGGGCCGCGTAGCGGGCGACGCCTACGGCCGGGCACCGGCCGGGACACGGCGCCCCGCCCACCAGCCTCGGGGCGGGGCCGTCAACCCTTCGGGGAGATCCCCAGCGACCGGACGAGCTGGGCCAGTTCCTCGCGGAAGAGCTTGTCCGGACTCACGGTCTGCGTGCGGAGATGGCCGTAGATCTCCAGTGTGACCAGGCCGTGCAGGTGGCCCCAGATGCGCAGGGCGAGCGCCACACCGGCCGGGGGCAGGTCGGGGAAGGCCGGGCGGACCTTGGCGAGCAGACCGGGGTCGAAGTCGGACCACTGGAAGTCGCTGTCCGCGTAGAGATGTTCGGCGTGCGGCCAGGCGGTGGCCGCGAGGGCGGTGAGGCCCGTGCAGACCCGCTGCGCGGCGTCCGGGGCGGCGCCGCCCTCGGGGGCGGTGTAGCCGGGTACGGAGTCGCCGTAGATGAGGCGGAAGCCTTCGGGGCTGGCCAGCGCCCAGTCACGGAAGGCGTGTGCCCACACCTGGATACGGCCGGCCGGATCGCCGGCGGGAGCCGCGTCCCAGGCGGTGGCGACGGCGTCGGCGAGCGAGGTGTACACGTCGTCGACGAGCGAGGTGACCAGGTCGTCACGGGTGGCGAAGTAGCCGTAGATCGCGTTGGCGGTCATGCCCATCTCGCGGGCGATGGCGCGCAGCGTGATCGCGCCGGGTCCGCCCGAGGCCATCAGCCGAAGCGCCACGTTCTTGATCTCGGCCGCCGTCTCGGCCCGCAGCCGTTCGCGCCGCCCCGTGGCTCCCGTACCTGTCATGCCGTCACTCTACAGCGTCACCGAAATTGATTGCCGTATCAAAACTTCACACCGTATAGTTTTTGCACGGCGTCCAGTCGCGGCGATGACCACCGCGCGTCCGGGCGCGAACCACGCGCAGGAACAAGGGGAGAACCATGCACATCGGTGTGATCGGCGCCACCGGCACCATCGGCAGCCGGGTCGTCACGGAGGCACTCGGCCGCGGGCACCACGTCACGGCGCTCAGCCGCGACGCCTCAGGGATCGAGGAGAGCCGCGCGAACGTCACCTGGGCGAGCGTGGACGTCCTGGACCCCGCGAGCATCGCCGCTGTCCTGCCCGGCCTGGACGTACTCATCAGCGGGTTCCAGCCGGGCAACGCGGCCAAGGACTTCGCGGACACCGTGCGGCGCTCCATCGCCGACCCCACGGTCCACGTCACCGCCGCGCGGGCGCTGGTCAAGGCCCTGGAGCGGCACCCCCGGACCCGGCTCCTCGTCATCGGCGGGGCCGGCAGCCTGGAGACGGAACCCGGGGTGGTGCTCGCCGACGACGAGGACCGGATGCACGCGACCCTCGACGAGATAGGGCTGCCCCGTGAGTACGCGGTCGCGGCACGCGGAGCCCGGGACGGCCTCGACGTGCTCCGTACGTCCAACCGGCTCTGGACGTACTTCAGCCCCGCCGAGGACATCGCCCCCGGCGAGCGCACCGGCCGCTTCCGGATCGGTGGCGATCAGGTGATCCGGGACGCCGACGGCCGCAGCCACGTCTCCGCGGAGGACGCCGCCGTCGCCATCGTCGACGAGGTGGAGCTGCCCCGCTTCGTCCAGCGGCGTTTCACGATCGGCTACTGAACGCGCAGGTGCCGGGGCGCCGGCGGGACGCCCCGGGTCAGCTCCCGCGGCGGCCCGTCCGGTTCGGGGACGAGGCGGAGGACGGTCCGCCCACGCTGCCTGTCCGTGGGTGCGTTTCGAGCCGCGCCGGCGCCGCTCCCGCGGTCAGCCGACGCGGGCGGCGATGGTACGCGCGCACACCATGGACTCGGTCCGCGTCGTGTCGACCTCCAGGTCGTAGAAGACCCCCTCGTGCACCGCGTCGGCCTGCGACGCGGCCATTCCCTGGATGCGGTCCCCCGGGCGATCTCACGGCCCGCGGCGACCGCGCTCCCGCACCTGACGCCGACCCACAGCACGTCCAGTCCGCCCAGGGCCTTCCGCCACCGCTCCTGGGACGCCGCTCCGCCGAGGAAGACGTCATCGATGATGACCCTGGCGCCCGCACGGGCCATCGCCGCGATGCCGTCCGTCCAGGCAGCCTCCAGGGCCCGGAAGTCCGCGCCGACGGTCACCCCGCCGTCGGCCGCGAACGTGATCCCCTCGTCGGACTCCTGCATCCTCGCGGGCAAGGCGTCGACGAAGGAGTCGCACCCGAAGGCCAGCCACGGATCCGGCAGGACGGCCTGAAGACACCGTACGATCCCGGACTTCCCCGAGCTGGATCCACCGTTGAGAATGATCATCTGAGTCGCCACCGCGCCACAGTAGGACGTCATCCGCGCGGCGCGAAACGAATATCGGGCGGCGCCGCGCCCCACCGGGTCCCGGCCGGCCCGTCGGCCGGGACCCGGGACGGCTCAGCCGGCGAGCCTCGACGCCGCCGCGCCCTGGAGCGCCACGCCCCTGACGGCGCAGTAGACCTTGGCCGGGTCGCTGTAGTAGCGCCACGGAAGAGCCTCCACATAGCCGTCCACCAGCCGGAACTGTTCCAAGGCGGCCTCGTGGCGGCCCTGCTTGGTCAGGCAGTAGGCCAGCAGGTGCCGGACCTCCGCGATCCGGGGGTGGTCCGGCCGGGCCGCGGCGACATCCGCCAGGGCGGCCTCGATCAGGGCCGCCATCTCCGGCCAGCCGTAGGCCTCCTCGGGGGCCTCGTCGTCGTTGTGCTCGTACCAGCTGACCAGCGGGAACATCGTCAGCAGGCTGCCGCGCGGAGCCGTCGCCGCGGCCCGCGCGGCGAAGTCGCGGGCGAGCTCCGCGGAGCCGCACCACTTCGCGCTCCAGTACTGGAGCGCGCGCCAGTGGGCCTCGTAGTGGTACGGGGCGCGGGCGGTGATCTGGCCCCACAGCTGGTGCAGCGCCTCGTGCGGGGCGCTCAGGCCCATGTACAGCGGGAGCTGGAGGAGGTACGGGGTGGGGTCGTCGGGGTGGGCCAGGGACGTGGCGCGGTCGAAGTCCTCCCTGGCCTCGTTCAGCACCCGGTGGAAGCCGGCGAACCGCTCGGCCGAGGTGTCCTTGGCCCAGGCCCCGCCACGGATCTGCCAGGCCAGCGACACCTTCGCGGACGCGTGGACCACGGCCGCGTCGGGGTCGCCGGGGCGCGCGGCCTCCCAGGCCCGCAGCCAGGTGTCGTCGTCGGCCGCCCGCCCCGCGACGATGCCGACGAGGTACGAGCGGCGTTCCCAGTCGGTGCCCGCGGCGGTGAGCGCCTGGGAGGCGGGCAGCCAGTCGCCCCGGGAGAGGGCCGCCAGCACGGCTTCCGCCTCGGGGTCCGGGCCCGCCCGGTCCGTGTTCTGACGCTCCGCCGGCAGCAGGCCCGCGCCGATCTCGGCGGCGACCCCCTCCGCGCGCTTGGCGCGTCTCTTGGACCGCAGCCAGAAGCAGAGCATGACGATGACGATGATGAGCGGGAGGATCCCGGACATGGGTTTCTACGGTCCGATCAGTCGTGGGTTCTACGGATGTGCGAGAGGCTCGCGGGGGTGCGGGTCCGCGGATCCGCGAGCTCAGCAGGCGAGGAGCGCGCGCAGCGGCGCGGTGTCCGGAACGTCCGCGGTGGCCGCCCGTACCGCGGCGGACAGCGCCTCCTCCGTCTCGGACGGCTCCCCCGTCCCACCGGAGTACGCGGCCCCCGGCAGCCGCAGCCGCACCCGCTCGGACCAGGAGAGCTCCCAGTACGCCCCGGCCCTCTCCACCAGGGCCAGCTCGGCCAGCCGGTACGTCCCGGCCTCCAGCGCCGGGCGCAGGAACTCCCGTGCCGCCCGGCCCGTCGCCCGCGCCGCGTCCGGCGACTTGGGCAGGTGCCCCGCGACCAGCCACAGCCGTTCCGCGTCGGCGGAGTCCAGCAGGGCCGCGAGGTCGCCCGACGCGCTGCCCGCGGCGATCCCCGCGGTGGCCAGTGCCGTCCGCAGCGGCCCGGCGCCGGCGGTCGCCCGCGCGTGCATCGCCCGGTGCGCGAGCTCCGGCCATGCCGCCCGCTCCATGGCCAGGGCCTCCGGGGTGAGGAGGACGTCCTCCAGTTCCGCCAGCACCCGCTCGGCATCGCGCAGCAGCGCCAGCGCGGGCCGCGCCGGATCCGTCCCTCGGCCGTCGTCGGGCTGCGCCTCGATCAGCCGCACCCGCTCGGCCACCGGGGGGTGCGAGTCGTACGGGGACTCCTCGTCGGCCGGCAGTTCGCCGCGCAGCTCCGCCAGGGCGGACCGGCGCCGGGGGTCGGCGAGCAGGTGGCGCAGTCCGCCGAAGACCTCACCGCGCGGCGGGAGGAGTCCCGCCTCGACGCCCAGCATGGCGTACCGGCTCTGGTAGAAGTCGTGGGCGGCGTCGAGCACCGCGGTCTCCCGCAGCGCCGAGGCCGTGGCGTCCCGGCCCGCGACGCGGACCGCCATCCGGTCGGCGGCGAGCTCCTGCTGCCGGCCGACGCCGCTGGTGACCCGCAGGTAGAACCGCGCGTACGCCTGGAACGGCCTGGCCATGAGCCGGTACCGGAGCCCGGTGCGCCCGGTGTCCACGCCCTTCGCCTTCCTGCCCTTGCGCAGCCGCTTCGCGTCCGCCTTCTCCTGCCGGGAGCGCTCCTTGCCGATCCGCTTCCGCTCCTGCTCCTGGAACGCCGCGACGGTCCGCAGCACACAGTCGCGGCCGCGCCGGGTGATGCCCGCGAGGCGGGTGTCCGCGTTGCCGTAGTGGCCCAGCTCATGGGCGATCACCGAGTGGAGCTGCGGCTCGCTGAGGCCGCTCAGCAGCGGCACGCCGAGGTAGAGGCGACGCCGTCCGGGCAGCAGGCCCAGCAGCCGGGCGTCCTCGGAGACCGCCGCGTTGACCTCCCCGGTGAGGAGGATCTCGTCGGGCGGCCGGGTCCCGGAGCGCTCGGCCAACCAGCGTACGGTGCCCCACAGTTCGGGCTGGCCGGCCTCGGTGACCGGCAGTGCCTCCCGCTCGTCCCCGCTGCTCGCGCCCAGCGCGAAGGCGCCCCGCAGGACCGGGAGGCCGAGCAGGGCGGAGATCACGGTCACCTTGACCGCGACCGGGGCCGGCGCCCAGACCCAGGCCGCGACATCGGTCCCGACGAGCACGCCGAGCACGACAAGGGCGACCAGATAGAAGCCGGCCAGCAAGACCAACGCGCGCAGCGCGCGCGGAGATGCGCTCACAGAGCAGAGTCCCCCGCATGAAGAAGAATATGAGTGGAAAGATCATATGTGCGAATCGCGCACGGACTGGATCATTTTCGCCCGGGCCGACCGGCGGCAGGATGCCGGCCGGCCCGACCCCAGGGGAGGACGGATCATCGTGAGACGGACAGGGTCGGCGAGACGGACGGGACGGATGAACGGCGGGGCCGGAGGGCGCTGGCGCAGACGCGGGGGCTGCGTTCTCGCGGCCGTCGCCCTGGCGGGTGCGGCCGTACCGGCGCGGGCGGACACGGAGGGGGACGGCACCGTCCAGGTGAGCGTCGGCCTCGACGGCGCGCGGCCCGACGGCTGGTCGGAGCCGCTCGGGCTGAGCGCGGACGGCAGATACGGCCTTTTCTCGTCCCTGGCGTCCAACCTCGTGCCGGGCGACACCAACCGCCTGTACGACGTGTTCGTGCGGGACTTACGCACCCGGCGCACCGAGCGGGTCAGCCTCGCCGACGACGGCGCGCAGCTGAACGGGTCCACGAGCGAGGCGGCGATCAGCGGCGACGGCCGGTACGTGGCGTTCGGCTCCGACGCCGCCGGCGTCGTGCCGGGGCAGCCGGCGACCGGCGGGTCGAACATCTTCGTCCGGGACCGCCGGACCGGACGCACCGAGCTCGTCACCGCGGGCGACCCGGCCGGGGGCGACAGGGCCGGGAGTTCCCGAGCCCCCGCCCTCAGCTGGGACGGCCGGTACGTGGCGTACTCCTCCGACAGGCGCGACCTGGTGCCCGGGGCGAAGCCCGGTCCGGGCCGGAACATCTACGTCACCGACCGCGTCAAGGGGACCACCCGGCTGGTCACGGCCGGCCCCGACGGGTCCCCCGCCGACGGCGAGTCCCACGAGCCCTCGATCAGCGCGGACGGCACGGTCATCGGCTTCCGCTCGAAGGCGGCCAACCTGCTGTCCCGGGACCGGGCCCCCGCCGTGCGGCCGCCCGGGACGGCCGGCGCGCGGCCCTCGTCCGCCGCCCTCGCCGGTTCGAAGCCCCCTCCGCCGCGCCGTATGTTCCCCTTCTACGTGTACGACGCGCGCACCGGCCGGATCCAGGGCGCCGGCGTCGACCCCGCCGGTGTGCTGCGCGACGCGGCCCCGGACGCGAACCTGAGTCCTGACGGACGGTACGCCCTGTTCAGGATCTTCGAGCCCGGTTACGGGACGGACCCGGACGCCGCGCACAAGGAGCTCTACGTCCGCGATCTGCGGCGGGGGACGGTCACGAAGGTGGCCACTCCGCTGCCCGGCACCGAGACCGTCCTCGATTCCTTCCGCGCCACCATGACGGCCGACGACCGGGCGGTGTTCTTCGCCTCGGACGCCGACAACCTGGTCCCCGGTGACACCAACCGCGTCCCGGACATCTTCCGGCGCGATCTGCGGACCGGCCGGATCGACCGCGTCGCCACGGCCGGGGACGACCCGCAGGCCTCCCGGCCCGCCTCCGACCCGTTCGTCGACGCTCTCGGCACGACCGTGCTCTTCGGCGGAACGGGCGACGTCCTCGCCCGCAGGCTGCCGCCCATGTGACCGGGCGGGCCGGGCGGGCGGGAACGCCCGTACCTGGTGGCGGCAGCAGTCCGCCGGGGCCCCTGGCGAAGGGGGTCCCGGCGGACTGCTGATGAACGCCCGCGCGCGCCGGCCGCCCGTTCCCGGCCGGCGCGCGCCGCCGTTCCGCTACGGCGCCATCTCGTACGTCCCGGACAGCGCCGCGACGCGCTCCCAGACGCGTGCCGAGCGGCTGTCGTCGACGACCGGGCGACGGACCGCGCCCAGCGCCCAGCGCTGCTGGTCGGCGGTGGCGGAGTCCTTGCCGTGCAGCTCGACGGCGTGCGCGGAGAAGTCGCGGACGAGGACGGCGAACAGCTCGTCGAGGACGTCCTCGTCGAGGCCGGTCAGGTGCGCCTGCTCCAGGATCAGCTGGCTGTGCACGACCAGCGCGAACAGCTGGCCGACGGCGAGCAGCAGATCCAGGTCACGGCTCTGCTCCTCGTCGGGGGCGGCGGTGGTGACGAACTCGCACAGCGCGTCCGCCTGCTCCCGGAAGCGGCCGACGTTGGGCACCTGGGCGTACGGCTCGAAGGCGGCGCGCCAGTCGTGGAAGCGGATGGCGCCGAGGCCGCGGGCCGGCCCCTGGCGGAAGAGGAAGTCGTCGTCGGCCGCGTCGAGGCGGGTCGGCACGGGCGCGTACTCCGCCGGGTTCAGCAGGTGGTTGCCCATGAACTTGAGGATCAGCGCGAGGTTGACGTGGACGGTGCCCTCCAGCTTCGGCAGGCCCCGGATCTCGGTGGCGGCCTGGGCGAAGTAGGTGTCCTTCTCGAAGCCCTTGGCCGCGATGACGTCCCACATCAGGTCGATGACCTTCTCGCCCTCCGTGGTCACCTTCATCTTCGTCATGGGGTTGAAGAGGAGGTAGCGGCGGTCGTCGGGGCCGGCGGAGCGGAAGTAGTCGACGGCGCGGTCGCTGAAGAGCTTCATGCCGACCAGGCGGACGTAGGCGTCGGTCAGCTCACGGCGCACGTGCGGGAAGGCGGTGACGGGGCGGCCGTAGAGGACGCGGTTGTGCGCGTGGGTGACGGCCTCGTACATCGCGTGCTCGCAGATGCCGATCGAGGCGGTGCAGAGGTTGAACTTGCCGACGTTGACGGTGTTGAGGGCGGCGTCGAAGGCGGCGCGGCCGGTGTGCAGGACGTCCTCGGGCGCGACCGGGTAGTTCTCCAGGCGGAACTCGCTGACGTACTTCGACGAGTCGACGACGTTCTTGACCAGGTGGTACGCCGGGTGGCGGCTGTCGGCGGCGAAGAAGACGTAGCCGTCGGGGCCCTCGACGTCGGTGCGGCGGCCGAAGACGGAGACGAGGCCGGCGGCGTTGCCGTTGCCGATGTAGTACTTGGAGCCACTGGCCCGGAAGCCGCCGTCGCCGTCCGGCTCCAGCAGCATGTCGGTGGAGTAGATGTCGGCGCCGTGGGTCTTCTCGGACAGGCCGAAGGCGAACACCTCGCCCTGGGTGAGGAGTTCGGCGGCGCGGGCGCGGGCGGCGGCGTTGTCGCTCTGCCAGACCGGGCCGAGGCCGAGGACGGTGACCTGCCAGGCGTACCAGTAGTCGAGCCCGTAGAAGCCGAAGATCTCGTTGAGGGCGGCTATGCGGGCGGTGTCCCAGCGCTTGTCCTCGTGCCCGTCGGCGGCGGACGCCGGGGTGAGGAAGGTCGCGAACAGGCCCTCCTTGGCCGAGAAGGCGAGGAAGTCCGCGAGCCAGGCGCGGGAGCGGTAGTCCTCGATCAGCTTGCGCTTGCCGCGGTTCTCGAACCAGTCGACGGTGGCGCGCAGCAGCCTGCGGGTCTCGGGGTCGAAGTGCGCCGGGTCGTACGTGCGCGGGTTGAACAGCAGCGGGTCAGCCATGGGTGTTCGCCTTTCCTGCTGGAAGGTCGGTTGTCTTGTGCCGGTTCGGGGAGTGGTGCGGGTCGCCGGGTGTGCGGCGCGGCCCGCGCCGGTTCACCGCTCCGGCCGGAGGCGGTGGAGCGTGGCGAGTACGTCGTCGAGCCAGGCGAGCATCATCCGCTCGTACGCGATGCCGCCGCGCAGGACGGCGTGCTGGAGCTCCTGCCCGGCGTCCTGTGCCGCGGGGGCCTGGGGGCCGGTGAAGTCGCGCAGCTGCCCCGCGAGGTAGTGCGTGAGCCGGTCGGCGTGTGCCCGGTGGTGCCGTTCGACCTCGCTGATCAGCGCGGCGGGGTCGTCGAAGGCCGCGCCGCGGATCTTCACGGCGAGGTCGTGCCGGACGCTCTCGGGTTCGATCGGTTCGTGGAGCCACCCGGAGAGGACGGTCCGGCCGAGACCGGCGACGGAGTACTCCTTCTTGTCCGGCCGGCCCTGCTGCGGCACCTCGCGGACGTCGATCCAGCCGTCGCCCTCCATGCGCTTGAGGACGCGGTAGATCTGCTGGTGGGTGGCGGTCCAGAAGTAGCCGATGGACCGCTCGAAGCGCCGGGCCAGCTCATAGCCGGAGCCCGGCTTCTCCAGCAGGGAGACGAGGATCGCGTGCTCGAGGGCCATGCCCGGATCTTTCTATGCAACGAGTTGCATAGGCAAGAGCGTGCGAGTGAGACGCGGCTCACCCACGGGAGAGCCGGCGATGCGCCCGGGCTCTCGGGGACGTCAGCCCTGGAGGGCGTGAGCCGCCGGCTCGTGGGCGGTGAGGACGAGACGGGCGCCGTCCCCCGCCGCGACGACATCGACCAGGATCTCGCCACCCTCACCGAAGTGCAGGGTGAGGACGGGGTCGGCCTGGACCAAGGCGTCGAAGACCTCCTGACGCCCCTCCGGCAAGGGTCCGTCGAGGACCGCGTCGCACGTCCACTCGCCGTCGGCGGCGCGGGCCGTCACATGTACGCCGAACCCTCCCAAGCTCGTCGAGCGATCGGCCCACCACTCAAGCCTCGCGGGGCCCTCATACATATCCATCCCGGAAGTATCGCCGGTATCCGACACCGCCTGAACGAGCGTCAGGAGACGCGGCGGCCGCGCACCGGCGCCCAGGGGGCGTCATCGCGGCCCCCGCGCAAGAAGCGGCGCTCTCCCGGCATTTCCACCGTATATCAGGGAGGGGGCCTTGCCGCAAGGTCCCCCATAAGGGGCAAAATCGCTTCCTGTGTGCCGAAGGCGCGGCACACAGGACGGGGAGCACCATGCGTTTTCTGTTGTCCACCATCGGGTCGCGGGGCGAGGTCCAGCCGGTCGTCGCGCTGGCGGTCCGGTTGCGGGAGATGGGGCACGGCGCCGTGGTGTGCGCGCCGCCGGACTTCCGTGAATGGGCCGAATCCCTCGGGGTCGCCTACGTGCCCGTCGGACCCGAGCTGCGCGGGACCGCGAGGCGGGGCGCCGGAGCCGTCCCGACGGCCGAGCAGCGGCTGCGGATGGTCGAAGGCACGGTCACGGCGCAGTTCGAGGCGGTCCGCGCCGCTTCCGAGGGCTGTGACGCCGTCGTGGCGGGCGGCGCGCTGGCCGTCGCCGCCCGCTCGGTGGCCGAGCGGCGGGGCATCGGCTATGCCTACGCAGCCTTCGCCCCGGTCTCACTGCCGTCCGCCCACCACGCGCCGCCCGTCTTCAGGATGCTCGGGCAGCAGCCCGCGGCCGGGCCGGTCGACAACCGCGCGCTCTGGGCCGAGGACGCCGAACGCTGGAACTCCCTGTGGGGCCCGGCTCTCAACGCCCGGCGCGCGGCCGCCGGCCTGCCGCCGGTCGAGGACGTACGCGGCCACATCTTCACCGGCGCCCCGTGGCTGGCGGCCGACGCGGCGCTGGCCCCCTGGCCGGAGCCGTCCGAGCTGGAGGTGGTCCGGACCGGGGCCTGGCTGCTGGCGGACGACCGGCCGCTGTCCCCCGGGCTGGAGAGGTTCCTGGACGCGGGTGAGCCGCCCGTCTACTTCGGCTTCGGCAGCGGTCGCGTGCCCGAGGGCCTGACCGGGCTGGTGATCGACGCGGCCCGCGCGCTCGGCCGGCGCGTGATCCTGTCGCGGGGCTGGGCCGATCTGTCCCTCGTGGACGACGCCCCCGACTGCCTGCTGACCGGCGAGGTCAACCAGCAGGCGCTGTTCCCGCGACTCGCGGCGGCCGTGCACCACGGCGGCGCCGGCACCACGACCGCCGCCGCGATGTCCGGGACGCCGCAGGTGATCGCCCCGCAGAACTTCGACCAGTTCTACTTCGCCGACCGCGTCGAACGGCTCGGCATCGGCACCCATCTGCGCGGCGAACCCACCGCCGGCTCACTGACGGCCGCTCTCCACCGGGCCCTCGACGCCGAGGTGGTGGGCGCGGCCCGCGCCGTCGCCGGGCGCGTACGCACCGATGGGGCCACGGTCGCCGCCCGGCGGCTCATCGGGACCCGGTGACAGCCTTCCCCCGCCATGTGGCGCGGGGCCCGATCGCCGGCGCTCAGGCGCCGGCGGCCGGCCCGTCACCGCGGGCCGGCTCGAACGACCTCAGGCCGCCCGCCAGCTCGGCGAGGGTCTCCTCCGCCACTTCGCGCAGGAAGGCGGGGCACACCCACGCGTCCAGGGGTTCGTTCTCGTCGCCCGGCCCGTCCGCCTCGTCCCACTCGTCCCATCCGTAGTACTCGGCGATCTCCGCCCGGCCGCCGGGGCTGCGCAGGAAGTAGCCGACCTGGTTCGCGTAGTCCGGGTCGCCCGTCTCCGGGTGCTCACCGGGGCCGTGGGCGCACGGACGGTCCTCCAGCAGCAGCACGGCCTCCTCGACGCCCTTGATCATCGCGTCCAGCACCGAGCGGTCCGTGATCCTCTCCGATGCCGCGTACCAGCAGGTCGCGTTCATGGTCACGAGATAGCCGGCCAGCACCCCGCGGGTCGGCCGGGCGGGGAGGGAGGCCGCCTCGTCCTTGAGGTCCTCGTGCGGATCGCCGTACGGGTAGTCGTTCACGATGCCCGAGAGGGTGCTGATGCGGTCGTGGTGTGCTTCCGGCGCCCCCACGGGGATCCGGCGGACGGTCAACGGAGCGATCACGTCCGTGGCCAGCCGCGCCCACCCCGCGACGTTGGCCGGGCACAGCACCCGCTCGACGTCGGCGTCGGCGTCCGGCGCCGCGAGCTCGCCGGTCAGCAGCCCGGTGTCGCCGTTCCGGACCTCGTCCGCCATGGAGTCCATCTCGGCCTCGTACGGATGGCCGTCGTGCGAGCAGGGCGGCCGGCTGCCCAGCGCCTCCGCCGCGGCCCGCAGGGCGTCCAGGGCGGCGCGCCCGGCCGCCGGCTCGGGGCGCCAGGCGAGGTGGCCCGACATCGCCACCAGCCCGGACACCCATATGCGTGCCTGTTCACCGCCGGGGTCGGCGGCGAGCCGGCGGGCGCAGTCCAGGACGAGGGGGGTGGCTTCGTCCGCCGGGGACGTGTCGCGGATCCGCTCCCATGCGGCGGCGAGCCGGGAGACGTCGGGGTCGGTTGTAGTGATCATGCTCTGGACGACGAGCCGGTGCCCGGTACGGTTCCTGTCCACCGCGCCCGCGGGGCGGTGCGGAGCGGCAGGACCGTCCGGGCCCGGGCGGCGGCGCCGCTCCCCTTGTGCGGCTCGCCCGGCCGCCCTCACCATCTTGGCGTCGAGCTTTTGCAGAGGGGCGGGTGTGAATCAGCGTAATCCCGCATACGACTTCCAGGGCCTGCACCATGTACAGCTTTCGATCCCGCCGGGGGCCGAAGATCTTTGCCGTGAGTTCTGGGCGGGCGTTCTCGGTATGGCCGAGCTGGAGAAGCCGCCGGTGCCGGCGGCCCGCGGCGGCTGCTGGTTCCGTGGGGGCGGCCTGGAGGTCCATCTCGGCGTCGAGGACGACTTCCGCCCGAACAAGAAGGCCCGTCCGGGAATCCTGGTGAATTCACTGCACGCGCTCGCCCAGCGGTTGACCGACCGTGGGGTGAGCGTCACTTGGGACGACGACTTCCCCGGGCACCACCGCTTCTACGCCCTCGACAAACTGGGCAACCGGCTCGAGTTCCTGGAGCCCGCCTCCGACGACCGGCCGGCCGGCCGGCCGGGCACGGGGCGCACGGGCGATAAGTAAAGGCAAGGAGATTGCCCACTCCTTGCCACTCTCAACATATAGCGCACAGGGGGCCTTGCCGCAAGGCCCTGGTCGTGCCGCAAAATGGTCCGCCGAAGCCAGAACCCGCGGAAATGGCGCATTCGCGAAGCGCGTGTCCTCTGCCGATATCGCACGGACCCGGTGCCGGAGGTACGGGTGTGCGCGCCGTTGTACCGCGCGGAGCGGATGGCCGGAATCCGAATCTCGTGAAATGGGCGTTTCGATGATTGACGTGATCGTGGTCGGTGGCGGACCGACCGGATTGATGCTGGCCTGCGAACTGCGACTGGCCGGAGTGCGCGTGGTCGTCCTGGAGAGGTCGACCGAGCCGACCACGAACTCCCGTGGGCGCGGCCTGCACACGCGCAGCGTCGAGGTGATGGACCAGCGCGGCCTGCTGAACCGGTTTCTCGCGGTCAGTGAGAAGTTCCAGGTCGGCGGCTTCTTCGGCGGCATCTACAAGCCGTGGCCGGACCGGCTGGACACGGCGCACCCGTATGGCCTCACCACGCCGCAGCCGGTCACCGAGCGGTTGCTCGACGAGCGTGCCCGCGAACTCGGTGCGGAGATCCGGCGCGGCCACGAGGTGGTCGGGCTGAGCCAGGACGAGGACGGGGTGACCGTCGAGTCGGCGAGTGGGGGTGCCCCAGGCGGCGAGGGCGTGGCCGGCGGGGGAGGTACGCGGCTGCGCGCGCGGTATCTCGTCGGGTGCGACGGCGGCCGCAGCGTGGTGCGGAAGCTGCTCGGTGTCGGCTTCCCCGGTGAGCCCTCCAGGGTCGAGACGCTGCTGGGCGACATGGCGGTGACCGCGGAACCGGAGACGATCGCCGCCGTCGTCGCGGAGGTCCGCAAGGTCCAGCTGCGGTTCGGCGCCATCCCGCTCGGGGACGGGGTGTACCGCATCGTCGTGCCCGCCGAGGGCGTGGCCGACCGTACGGCCCCGACGACCCTCGACGAGTTCAGGCGGCAGCTGCGGACGCACGCGGGCACCGATTTCGGCGTGCACTCGCCGCGCTGGCTGTCCCGGTTCGGCGATGCCACCCGGCAGGCCGAGCGCTACCGGGTCGGCCGGGTGATGCTGGCCGGAGACGCGGCGCACATCCACCCGCCGACCGGCGGCCAGGGGCTCAACCTCGGTGTGCAGGACGCGTTCAACCTCGGCTGGAAGCTGGCCGCCGAGGTCAACGGCTGGGCACCGGAGGGCCTGCTGGACACCTACCACGCCGAGCGGCACCCGGTGGGCGCCCGCGTGCTGGCCAACACCCGCGCGCAGATCACGCTGCTGGGGACCGATCCGGGCGCGACCGCCCTTCGCGAGCTGCTCTCGGAGCTGCTGGACTTCGAGGAGGCGAACCGGTACGTGACCGCGATGATCACCGCGGTCGGGGTCCGCTACGACTTCGGCGAGGGCCACGAACTGCTCGGCCGCCGCCTGCGGGACGTCCAGCTGAAGCGGGGCCGTCTCTACGAGCTGATGCACGGCGGCCGCGGCCTGCTGCTCGACCAGGCCGGCCGGCTCTCGGTGGAGGGCTGGGCGGACCGGGTCGACCACGTCGTCGACGTCAGCGAGGAACTGGACGTACCCGCGGTGCTGCTGCGGCCCGACGGCCACGTGGCCTGGGCGGGCGAGGACCAGGCGGAGCTGCTGGGCGAGCTGCCGAAGTGGTTCGGCGCCGCCACCGGCTGAGCGCGCGGGACGGTTCGCCGCACGGCTGAACCGAGGTCCGGCCCCGGCGGCGCCGGCAGGTCCGCTCACCCGCCGGCGCCGTTCACGGGCCGCCCCGCCGCTCCGACGTCCCGCTACGGAGCGATGGGCAGCTGACGCTTGTGGTCGGTGAGGCGGTAGCGGCGGACGATCGTCTCGAAGGCGCGCTCGTCCACCGGCTTGCCCTCCAGGAAGTCGTCGATGTCGTCGTACGTGACCCCGAGCGCGTCCTCGTCGGCCTTGCCCGGGTCGAGGGTCTCCAGGTCGGCCGTCGGGGTCTTCCACACCAGCTCGGCGGGGGCGCCCAGGGCGTCCGCGACGGCGCGCACCCGGCGCTTGGTCAGGCCGGTCAGCGGGACGAGGTCGGCGGCGCCGTCACCGAACTTGGTGAAGAAGCCGGAGACCGCCTCGGCGGCGTGGTCGGTGCCGACGACCAGGCCGTCGTGCGCGCCGGCCACCGCGTACTGGGCGATCATGCGCTGCCGGGCCTTGATGTTGCCGTGCACGAAGTCCTGGTGGTGGGCGTCGCGGAAGCCGACGCCGGCGGCCACCGAGGCATCGAGCGCGGCGTCGCTCGCGGGCTTGATGTCCACGGTCAGCAGGTGGTCGGCCCGGATGAAGGAGAGCGCGAGCTGGGCGTCGTGCTCGTCGGCCTGGGTCCCGTAGGGCAGCCGCATCGCGTAGAACCGCGCCTCGTGCCCGGCGGCCCGGGCCCGCTCGACGGCGAGCTGGCACAGCCGGCCGGCGGTGGTGGAGTCGACGCCGCCGCTGATGCCGAGCACCAGGGAGCGCAGACCGGTGGAGGTCAGCCGCTCGGCGAGGAAGGCCACCCGGCGCTCGATCTCCCGCTCGGGCTCGAAGGTCTCGGCGACCTGGAGATCCCGGGCGATCTCCTGCTGAAGGGCGATGGACGCCGACTCGCTCACGTCTGCTCCTTGTTTCGTTCCACGATGTGCTGACCACCTTAGCCAGGGGCGTCCGGGGGTCGGGGAGGGGGCGTGCGGTGACGGTGCCTGTCCGGCGAGCCCTGCCCGGCCGTGATCCGCCTCCCCGGCGGCACGTCGTTGTCAGACCCCACCGCTAGCGTCCGCACATGGACCTGAAGATCGAATACGTGCACGGTGACGCGACCCGGCCGCAGGGGACGGGCCGCAAGATCATCGCCCATGTCTGCAACGACGTCGGCGGCTGGGGAGCGGGATTCGTCCTGGCGCTGTCCCAGCGGTGGCCGGAGCCCGAGGCCTCCTACCGCCGCTGGTACCGCGAACGCGCCACCAGCGGCTTCGCCCTCGGTCAGGTGCGGCTCGTCGAGGTCGAGGATGACCTGTGGGTGGCCAACATCGTGGGGCAGCACGGGATCCGTACCCGCGCCGGAGGCGGCACGGCGCCCGTGCGGTACGAGGCGATCGGCACCGCGTTGGACGCCCTCGGAGCACGGGCGGCGGTCCTCGGCGCCTCGGTCCACATGCCCCGCATCGGCTGCGGGCTCGCCGGCGGCCACTGGGACAGCGTCGAACCGCTCGTCACCCGGCACCTCACCCGGCGCGGGATACCGACCGCCGTCTACGACCGCGCGTAGTCGGTCGCGCCGGGGCGGCTAGCGCGCGCTTCGGGAGGCGGTGCCGGTCAGGCGCAGGGCGCCCAGGGCGAGCAGGGCGGCGACGGTCATGCCCGCGAACATCGGGACGGCCGTGTGCGCGCCCCCGACGCCGACCAGCGGGGCGGCCACCGCGCTGAGCAGGCTCTGGGCGGTGCCGAGGACGGCGGAGCCGGTGCCGGCGGCCTCGGGGACGCGTTCCAGCGCGAGCGCGGCCGCGTTGATGCTGGCCAGGCTGATGCCGGCGAAGGCGGCGTAGAGCAGGACCAGGACCACGACCAGGTTCAGCCGGCCGGCCAGGGCCAGCGCGCACAGGGCGGCGGAGCAGACCGGCATCGTGACCAGGCCGGCGCGCAGCAGTGACCTGGGGCTGAAGCGGCCGACGAGTCTGGTGACGGCGACACCGGCCAGGACGCTGACGATGCCGACGGAGGCGAAGGCCGCCGAGGTCCGGCCGACGCTCAGGCCGAGGAGGTTCTGGAAGAGGAAGGAGGCGCCGCCGAGGTAGCAGAAGAGGACGGCCAGGGCCATGCCGAAGCAGAGGGTGTAGCCGAGGTAGGGGCGGTTGCCCAGGACCTCGCGCGCGGTGCGCGCGGTGGCCGCGATGCCGCCGCGGTGGCGCCGCTCGGGCGGCAGGCTCTCGGGTACGGCGAAGGCCGCGGCCACCAGGGCCAGGAGCGACGCGGCCGACAGGACCCAGAAGACGTCGCGCCAGTCGCCGGCCTCGATCACGGCGCCGCCCACGACGGGCGCGACGACCGGGGCGATGCCCATGAGGGTCATCAGGACCCCGAGCAGCTTGGCGGCCTTGTCCCCCTTGGCCACATCGGAGATCACGGCGCGGCCGACGACCACGCCCGCGGCACCGCTGAACCCTTGGAGGAAGCGCAGGACGACCAGCCAGCCGAGGGAGGGGGCCAGCGCGCAGAAGGCGGTGGCCACGACGCAGGCGAGGCCACCGATGAGGATGGGAGCGCGGCGCCCGAAGCGATCGGAGAGCGGGCCGAGGACGAGCTGCCCCAGGCCCATTCCTATGAGGAAGGCGGTCAGGGTGAGCTGGACGCCTGAGGCGTCGGTGTGCAGATCGCCCGTCATCTGCGGGAAGGCGGGCAGGTACATGTCCGTGGCCAGCGGCATCACGAACGCGAGCAGCACCAGGGCTGCTGTCATCACAGGCATCCAAGAACTCCGTACGAACCGGGCGTGTGGAGCGGCAGCCGCGGCGCCCTGTCCTTGGCGGCCTGGGCATGCGGGACGGGCGGTGCCGTCCTCGGGCGTCGTGCCGTGCTGTCGCAGGTGACGACCGTAGGCAGCCGGGCCCGTGCGCCGCGTCGGCCGAAGGACCGGAAGGTCGCACTCCGCTAGACCTAAGGCAAAAGGTGCACACACGTCAATTTACGGTTCAACTAGCCGGAACCGCCGGCGCCGAGCCGCTCCAGGCCGGGGTCGAGGCGTACGCCACCGCCCGTCCGGCCAGGTCCGGCGGCGGACGGACCCGAACGACCCACCATTAACCGGCCTGTCCTCGCGATCTGGGCGAGACTACCCAGGACTGACCAATTCTGCGAGGAGTGAGTGGATATGGGCGGCAGGGAACGCGACCCGCGCGGGGATCAGGGCTACACGGAGGACATGACGGAGGAGACGCTCGCCGCCCGGGAGCAGGAGCGCCAGGAACGCCAGCATCGCCAGGAACGGCAACGCGGCCGGCAGACGGACGAGGGCGGTTCCTACGGCGACCAGGACGACACCGACGGCCCTCAGTGAGGGTGGGAACTCCTCCCGGCGTGGCATCCGCACGGACGGCGTGACGGTGGGAGAGCGACCCCGACGAGAACGGCGAGGGGAACCGCGACATGGGCGGCATCAGCGGAGCGCACATCATCTTCTTCACCCAGGACGCCGAGGCCGACAGGGCCTTCCTCCGTGACGTCCTCGGCTTCCCGGCCGTCGACGCCGGAGGCGGCTGGCTCGTCTTCAGGCTGCCGCCCGCGGAAGTGGCCGTGCACCCGACCGAGAGCGTGCCCAAGCACGAGCTGTATCTGATGTGCGACGACATCGCCTCCCTGCTCGGCGACCTCGACGCGCGGGGCGTCGAGATCACCCGGCCGCCCACCGACCAGGGATGGGGCGTGCTCGCGGCGATCCGCCTCCCGAGCGGCGCCGAACTCCCCCTCTACGAGCCACGGCACCCCACGGCGCTCGCCCTCTGACGCCTCCCGGGGCAACGCTCCACCCCGGACCGCATAATGGGGCGATGCCCGCGCCCTCCTCCCCCAGCCGTTTCCGGGACCCCGGACACGGGAAGCACCACTTCGCCACGGCCGGAAGCGTGCTCGTGCGCTGCCCCAGGTGCGAGCGGCAGGCCCAGGTCGTCACGGCCACCGGTGACGCGGAGGACACCCCGTCCGGCCCGTACGCGTCGCGGCGGCTCGTGTGCCGTCACTGCGGACTGTCACGGCAGCGGAGGCAGGGCGACCGGACCGCGTTCCACTGGGGCGGCACGGCGGTCATGCGCGACCCCTACTTCCACGTACCGCTCTGGCTCCAGACGGACACGCGGCACGGCCGCCTCTGGGCGTACAACCCCGAACACCTCGACCTGTTGCGGCGGTACGTGCGGGCGACGCTGCGCGAACACGACACCTGGTGCGAGCCGTGGCGCAAGATGGGGATCATCGGCCGCCTCCCCGCCTGGATCAAGCAGGCGAAGAACCGTGACGAGGTGCTGCGCGGACTGGACCGTATGCGGGGATCACTCATGAAGTGAGCCGCCGTGCCCACGACCGGCGGGCGCGGGGGGCCGGTCGTCGCCCCTCCGGGCGCTACTCCCCACGCACCGCCGCCAAGGGCAGCGGCTTCGCCATGACGTGTTCCCGCTGCCCGTCAGGCAGCACATCCCCGAGCCGGCCGGTGACCTCGAAGCCGTGCCGACGGTACAGCGCGATCGCGTGCGCGTTGCCGGGCCTGACCGCGAGTTCGAGGACCGCCGCCCGCTCCCGCACGGCCCACCGCTCCACGCCGCGGATCAGCGCGTCCCCCACGCCTCGCCCCCGTGCCCGCTCGCCGACCCACATGGAGATCAGCTCGGCGACGTCGTCCCGCGGACCCGGGACGCCACTCGCCATCCCGGCCGGCCTTCCGTCGAGCAGGGCAAGGAAGTTGCACGAGCCCGCGATGCCCAGCCGGGCCCGCCACCGTTCCTCCCGGTCACCGTCGCCCTGCCATTCCGCGAGCGTGGACCCGAAGGCGTACGGGGCCTCGGCGAGCGCCGCGAGCCTCAGCGCGCGCCACTCGGGCCAGTCGTCCGCTGTCAGCATCCGCAATTCGATCATGCGAGAAGGCTGTCCCACGAGGCCGGGAGCGGCAACCGAGATCCGCCGGCGCCCTCGGATCCGGGGCGTGCCGCGCAGGCCCTCTTCCCCCGCTCGCCTCCGGTGGGGCATGTTCCTTTTCCCTCTTCCCCGTTCCTGGAGGTACCGCTGTGTCCTCGCCTCTCCGTCGCGGCCGCCCCGATCCCGGCCAGGGGGCATGCCCCGACGACGACGCCCACCTGCGGCGGCTCGGCTACCGGCCCGTGCTGTCGCGGCGGATGAGTCCCCGCGGCAACTTCGCCATCAGCTTCAGCGTGATCTCGGTGCTGTCCGGCTGCATGACGCTGTACGGGTTCGGGCTGTCCACCGGCGGACCGGCCGTGATGATCTGGGGCTGGGCCGGCGTCGGCCTGATGGTGATGCTCGTCGGCGGGGCCCTCGCCGAGGTCACCTCCGCCTACCCGACCTCCGGGGCCCTGTACTTCATGGCCGACCGGCTCGGCGGCCGCCGCTGGGGCTGGTACACCGGCTGGCTCAACCTCCTGGGGTTACTCGGGGCGATCGCCGGCATCGACTACGGGGCCGCCCTGTTCACCGGCGCCTTCCTCAATCTCCAGTGGGGCTTCGCCCCCACCCCGGGGTCGGTCATGGTGATCTTCGCCGGCATTCTGCTCCTGCACGCCGTCCTCAACCTGTTCGGAGTGCGGCTGGTCAGCCGGCTCAACAGCGTCAGCGTGTGGTGGCACCTGACAGGCGTCGGCGTCATCGTCGTGGTCCTGGCCGTCGTCCCCGCCCACCACCGGACCGCCGGTTTCGTCTTCGGCCACTTCGCCAACGACACCGGCTGGTCGAGCCCTTGGTACGTGGCCGCCCTCGGCCTGCTCCTCGCCCAGTACACCTTCTCCGGATACGACGCCTCCGCCCATCTGTCGGAGGAGACGCCGGGGGCGGCCGTGGCGGCCGCGCGCGGCATCGTGCGGGCGATCCGGTGGTCGTGGCTGGCCGGCCTGATCCTGCTGGTCGGGCTGACCTTCGCGATCCAGGACTACGCCGGGACGCAGGCCAGTCCGACCGGCGTGCCACCGGCGCAGATCTTCCTCGACGCGCTGGGCGCCTCCGGGGCGAAGGCGCTGCTGCTGATCGTGATCGGTGCCCAGCTCTTCTGCGGCAACGCCGAGGTCGCGGCCACCTCCCGGATGGTGTTCGCCTTCTCCCGCGACGGCGCCCTGCCGGGCTCCCGGCTCTGGCGCCGGGTCCACGCCGGCACCGGCACCCCCCGGGCCGCCGTGTGGCTCTCGGTCGCGGCCGCGGGCGTCCTGGCCCTGCCGTCCCTGTACTCCCCCACCGCGTACGGCGCGGTCACCGCCATCAATGTCATCGGCATCACCCCGGCGTACGCCATTCCCGTGCTCCTGCGCCTGCGCGCCGGTTCGCGGTTCACGCCGGGACCGTGGCATCTGGGCGCGTGGAGCCGGGTGGTGGGCCGGGCCGCCGTCGGCTGGGTGGCCGTGGTCACGGTCCTGTTCTGTCTTCCGCAGAGCTACCCCGTCACGCCCAGGACCTTCAACTACGCGCCCGTGGCCCTGCTCGTGGCCCTGGGCCTGGCCGCCGCGTGGTGGGCCGCCGCCGGCCGCCGCTCGTACGGCACCCCCGCCCCCGTCAGCAGCGCCCCCACGGACGCCGTCGCGAAGGACATCGCGTAAATGCCCGCCATATCCCACCCCGGTTCCCCGGCCCCCGCGGGCGTCCTCACCCCGGAGCGGCTCGCCGGGATGATCGCCTCCGGAGACGTGGAGACCGTCCTGCTCGCGCTCCCCGACCTCCAGGGCCGGCTCAAGGGCAAGCTCCACGACGCCCACCACTACCTCCGGCAGGTCGCCGACCACGGCGCCGAGGCCTGCGCCTACGTCCTGGCCACCGACGTCGACATGCGGCCCGTCCCCGGCTACGCCCTCACCTCCTGGGACGACGGCTACGGCGACCTGCGGCTCGTACCCGACCCGGGCACGGCCCGCCTGCTGCCCTGGCTCCCGCGGACCGCGCTCGTCCTGGCCGACGCCCACCGCATGACCGGCCTCCCCGTGGAGGTCTCGCCCCGGCAGGTGCTGCGCCGCCGGCTCGACGAGCTCGCCGCCCTCGGTCTGAGCGCCAGGGCCGGGCTCGAAGCCGAGTTCTTCCTCTACCGGACGCCCGTGCCCGGCGACGGCACCGGACACGGCCTCGTCCCGGTCTGCGCGCACAACCTGGACTACGCGCTCGACCACCCGCCCGAGCTGATCCGGTACCTGCACACGCTCGCGGGCCGGCTGCGCGAAGCCGGGCTGCCCGTCGAGGCCGTGAAGACCGAAGGGGCGCCCGGCCAGGTCGAGGTGACCTTCCCCTACGGCGACCCGCTCGCCGCGTGCGACGGCCACCTCGTCCTCAAGCACGCCGCTCGCGCCCTCGCCGACGGGGCCGGTCTGGCGGCGACGTTCATGGCGGCGCCGGCCACGGGGCTGGCCAGCGGCCTCCACCTGCATCTCTCCCTGTGGGACGAGGCCCGCCCCGTACTCGTCGACGACGAAGGGGGCCTGTCGCGCACCGGGGAGCAGGCCGTCGCCGGTCTCCTCGCGGCCCTCCCCCACCTCGCGCCTCTCTACGCCCCCACCGTCAACTCCTACCGGCGGTTCAAGCCCGGTTCCTTCGCCCCCACCCACTTCACCTGGGGCCGTGACAACCGCACCTGCGCCGTCCGCGTGACCGGCCACGGCCGGGGGCTGCACCTGGAGATCCGCCTGCCGGGCGCGGACGCCAACCCCTATCTCGCCCTCGCCGCGGCCCTGGCCGCGGCTCTGCACGGCATCCGCGGCTCCCTCACGCCCCCGGCCGCCCTCACCGGTAACGCCTACCGTGCCGGCGCGGACGCCGCCGCGGTCCCGGCCGGCCTCCACGAAGCGCTCCTCGCCTTCGACGACCCTCTCGCCGACGAGGCCCTCACCCCCGAGGTGGCCCGACACTACCGCCACACCGCCCGCACCGAACTCGACGCGTACCGCTACGAAGTCACCGACGCCGAACGACGCCGCGGCTTCACCCGCGCCTAGGCGAAGGGAACCGCCGGATCAGCGGGCGTCCGCCACGGCGGGGCGCGGACCGGCCGGCGTCCCGGACAGGACGAAACCGCGGTATCCGTCGCGCGCGGCGGCGTCGCACTCCGCCCGGTACCGGTCCAGGCCCCCCGTGTAGGCGAGGAACACCCGGGGCTTGCCCGGTACGTTCGCCCCCGTGTACCAGGAGGCCACGTCCGGGTAGAGGGTGCGGGAGGCGAGGTCGGCGACCTGGGCGCACCAGTCCTCCTCGGCGTCCGGGGTGGTGTCGATCTCGGTGATGCCGTTCCGCCACAGGTGGGCGATGCAGTCGGTGATCCACTCCACGTGCTGTTCGATGGACACCACCGCGTTGCTGAGCACCGACGGGCTGAGGGGTCCGATGACGGTGAAGAGGTTCGGGAAGCCGGCCGAGAGCAGGCCCAGGTGGTTCCGGGGGCCGTCGGCCCACTTCTCCTTGAGGGTGGTGCCGCCCTTGCCGACGATGTCCACGGCGACCTGGGAGCCGGTCATGGCGTCGAAGCCGGTGGCGAAGACGATGACGTCGACGGGGTGTTCCCCGTCCGAGGTCGTGACGCCCTTCGGCGTGATTTCGACGATCGGGGTCCTGGTGAGGTCCACGACGTTCACGTGCGGCTTGTTGTAGGTGGCGTAGTAGTCGGTGTCCAGGCAGGGCCGTTTGGTGCCGAAGGGGAAGGTGCGCGGCGAGAGCGTCTCGGCCGTCTCCGGGTCGGTGACGATCGACCGGATCTTGGAGCGGACGAACTCGGAGACGGTCTCGTTGGCGTCCCGGTCGGCGAGGAGGTCGGTGTACGTGCGCAGGAGGCCGCTGAGCAGGCCGGATTCCCAGCCCGCTTCATAGGTGGCCGTGCGCTCCGCCTCGTCGACCTCCAGGGCGGAGCACGTGGGCGGCTCGAAGACGGTGCCGCCCCGGGACTTCCGCTGGGCGGCGCGGAACTCCGGGTAGCGGGCCTTGAACTCGGCGTTCTCCGCCGCGGTCAGCGGCCGGTTCAGGGCCGGCAGCGCGTAGACCGGTGTGCGCTGGAAGACCGTGAGCCCGGCGGCCCGCTCGGCCAGCAGCGGGATGACCTGGACGCCGGAGCAGCCGGTGCCGATCACGGCGACCCGTCTACCGGTGACGTCGACGCCCTCGTGCGGCCAGTCGGCGGTGTGCAGGGCCTGGCCGGCGAAGGTACCGGCGCCGGGTATGTCCGGTTCCTTGACGGCCGACATGCAGCCCGTGGCCAGCACGACGAACCGGGTGGTGACCGTCTCACCGGTGTCGGTGGTCACCTGCCAGACGTGGGCGCCCTCGTCGTACACCGCCCGGGTCACGCGGGTGCGCAGGGTGACGTCCTTGTGCAGGTCGAAGCGGTCGGCGACGTGGTGGAGGTAGCGGAGGATCTCCGGCTGCGTCGCGTAGCGTTCGCTCCACTCCCATTCCTGGTCCAGTTCGGGCGAGAAGGAGTACGAGTAGGACGTGCTCTCGACGTCGCAGCGGGCGCCGGGGTAGCGGTTGCGGTACCAGGTCCCGCCGATGTCCTCGCACGCTTCGAAGACGCGGGTGCGCAGACCCAGTTCGCGCAGCCGGTGCAGCTGGTAGAGGCCGGAGAAGCCGGCCCCGACGACGACGGCGTCGAGCTGCGGGGCGCCGGGGGCGGAAGGTGAGGGAGGCTGGGGGTCGGTGTGCATGCCGTTCTCCTGACAGGTGTCTCTCGCCGGGTGGTACGGGCGGGCGCGCACCGGTGCCGGGCGGTCTCCGGCGCGCGACGCCATACGGGTCCGTCCGGCGAGACCGCCGGTGCCGTTGACCGGCTCCTTCGCGCGCTTCCCGTAGCAGGACATCCTGGTTCACGTCCGGCCTGTTGAGAAGACCCGTCGGCCGGGTGACGAGGGGAGCCGCTTCTTACCGGATTCTTACCGACGCGGGGTCAGGTGGGGCCGGTGCTCCTGGTCGCGGAGGTCCTCGCCCTCACGGCTGGGGAGGCAGCAGGGGCAGTGTGACGTGGCAGCGGGGTGGCCGGGAGCCGGCCGGGTCGAGGGCGTCGCGGACCAGGCGCAGGGTGATGTCGTCGTAGACGGCGTTCGCGTGGTCCACGAGGTCGGTGGGGCACACGTCCTGGGTCACGATGTTGGTGACGTTACGGGCCGGTGGAAGCTGGGCCTCGGCCACGGTGACCAGGCCGTCGGCGCGGGAGATGATCGTGGTGTACTCGACGCCGGGCCGGGTGTGGCCGCCCTCGGCGGCCTCCCGCATGAAGGGCGATCCGGCCGTGAAGTCCGCGCACGCCGCGCAGACCAGGCCTTCGACCTGGGAGAGTCCGGGCGTACGGGCCATGACGGTGAGCACTCCGTGCAGGCGCACACCGCGGCTGACCGGCTCGATGCCGACCATGCGCCCGACCTTGGTGCGGCCGTCCAGGCGGTTGATGTAGTACAACGGCAGCAGGCCGCCCTGGGAGTGACCGACGAGGTCCACGCGCGCCGCCCCGGTCGCCGCGCGCACCCGGTCCACGAAGGCGGCGAGCTGCCGGCCCGATGCGCGCATGGGCCCGAGCTGCTGGAACGGGCTTCCCTCCTGGCCGCCGTAGTGGAAGCCGAAGACGCAGAAGCCGTCGCTCCGCAGTTGCGGTGCGAGCCGTGACCAGGTCGCGTAGACGTTCTCCAGGGTGCCGTTCACCAGGACCACCGGCCGAGGGTGCGCCGGGTCCGGCCGGCAGCCGGGCTCGTTGACGCCTCTCGGGTACGCCTGTGGGTGGGCCACCGAGTACAGCATGGCGGAGGCCCAGTTGTTCTGCACCGGGCCGGTCGGAGGTGGCCCCGGCGCCCGCGCTCCGGCGGGTGCCGGGACGAAGGCCGCCGCCACGCTCAGCAGCCCGGCCGCCGCCAGCCGGATCAGACGAGCCACCCTCATGTCACGCCTCTTCGTCCGCACAAGGGCTATGTGTCACCACGGACCACCGGGACCGAACGGCCGTCACGGGCATTTCACCTGCGGGAGGGACGGCCCGGACGCCGGTGCGAGACGGCGCGGCCGACCGGCGGCACCCGGGCCCTCGCCCCGGCTCCGTCAGCCGGCGCCGCGCCGGAAGCTCGCGCGGTAGTCCCTCGGCCGCCGTCCGGTGTGCTTGGCGAAGAGGGCGGCGAAGGTCCCGGAGTCCCGGTACCCGACCGCCGTGGAGATGCTGGCGACGGTCCGGTCCGTGGTCTCCAGGAGGTGACGGGCGCGCCGCACGCGCGAGGACTGGAGGTATTCGAGCGGACTGCGGCCCGTCTCGTCCGCGAAGCGGCGCAGCAGCGTCCGTGTGCTGACGTTGAAGGTGTCCGACAGCGCGGCGAGGTCGTACCGGGCGGCGAGGTTCTGGTCGAGGCGCCGCATGACCCTGCGGGAGAACTCGTTCCCCGGTTGCGGGAGAAGCCGCGCGTCGACGTACGGAGCCTGGGACGAGCGCGCGTCGTCGACGAGCGCCACCCGCGCGGTCGTCCTCGCCACGCCGGCCCCGCTGTGCCGGCGGATCAGTTCCAGCGCGAAGTCGTACATGGCGCTGAAGGCCGCCGTCGTCGTCACCCCCCGGTCGGTGACGACCAGGCACTCGGGCCGGACGTCCGCCTCGGGGCAGCGCCGGGCCAGTTCGTCCGCGAAGAGCCATGACGTCGTGGCCCGGCGGCGGTCGAGGAGCCCCGCTCCGGCGAGCAGGAACGCGCCGACGCAGAGGGAGACGACCGCCGTGCCCGCGGCGGCGTGCGCGCGGATCGCCGCGATCTCCGGGGCGAGGTGCGCGAGTTTCTCGTCCATGTCGAGTCCCGGCAGGAGCTCGAACCCCGGCACGACGAGGACGTCGACCTCGCGCAGCGGGGCGACGGCGATCGCCGCGCCGCCGGAGGCGGTGACGCGGAGGCGGGGCGAGACGACCGACACCTCGTATCCGGCGTGCTCCGGGCCGGCGACGTGCGTGGCCATCGTCAGGAGGTCGGGTATCCCGTACACCTCGGACGCGAAGCAGCCCGGATAGGCCAGGACACCGACCCGCAGCGCGCTCACGCTCGCCTCCTCACCGTCAACTCCCCATGGCGAGATTACCCTTGCACGTGGCGATCCGGCCCGTCCCCTTGTGCGGCACACCGGTTCACGCTGTCACCCATGAGTGCTGACAGCAGGTGTTCCGACGACGCGATCACGGATTTCTCCCGCCGGCTCGTGGAGGTGGACGGGGTGGCGAAGACGGTGTACGTCGCGGGTTCCGGGCCGGCCGTCGTACTGATGCCGGAGATGCCCGGCATCAGTCCTGACGTCCTCCGCCTGGCGCGGTGGGTGCGGGACGCGGGCTTCACCGTCCACGTCCCCTCGCTGTTCGGGTCCGACGGCGCCTGGCCCACGGCCGAGGGCGGGAAGGAGGTCGTCCGCCGCGCGTGCGTCAGCGCGGAGTTCCGCGCGTTCGCCGGGGGTGGCACCAGCCCCGTCACCGCCTGGCTGCGCGGGCTCGCGCGCCGGGCGCACGCCGCATGCGGCGGTCCGGGAGTCGGCGCGATCGGGCTGTGCTTCACCGGCAACTTCGCGCTGACCATGGCGGTCGAACCCGCCGTCATCGCCCCGGTGGTCAACCATCCGTCGCTGCCGCTGGACGACGACACCGCGATCGAGCTCGGCGACGAGGACGCGCGCGCGGTCCGGGACCGCGTCACGCGCGACGGGCTGAAGGTCCTCGCCTACCGCTTCGACGACGACCGCTGGTGCACCGGCCGGCGCTTCGCCGCCTACCGGGCGCTCCTCGGCGACGCCTTCGACGGCCGTGTCCTCCCGGGGAGTTCCGCCAACCCCGCGCCGCCGCCGTTCTTCCGTGACGTGGTGGCGTCCCCGCACAGCGTCGTCACCGCCCACTTCGTCGACGAGGAGGGGCACCCCACGCGGAAGGCCAGGGACGAGATCCTCGCCTTCCTGACGGACCGCTTGATCCGCTCCGCACGCCCGGCGGGCTGACGGCCGCCGCGCCCCGGCGGCGGCGTCGTGATCGAGCACGCCGACGCCCGGGGCGGCCAGGGGGCCGGCCGAGGGCGGCGGGTCACCGATGGGCCGGCGCGGTGGCCGACAGCGCGTCCCAGTCCTGGCCGGCGGCCCAGTCGGCGAAGGTGTGCCAGCCGACCTCGGGGTAGTCGCGGCGCAGTCCGGCGACGTCGACGTCGAGGCCGTGGGTGGTGAAGTACGCGAACATGGCCGCCAGGTCGGTGGACCAGTTCTGCACCTGCTCCAGAGGCACCTCCTGGTGGGCGACCGGACGGCCGAGGGCCGCCGTGAGGGTCTCCGCGATCCGGCCAGGGGTGAGTGTGTCGGAGGCGATGTCGATGCGCCGGCCGGTGAACTCGTCGCGGCGCAGGAGGACCAGGGCGGCGAAGGCGCCGATGTCGGCGGCGGGTATGAGGGTGAGCGGCAGGTGGGCGGGCATGGGCCAGGCGAAGGTGCCGTCGCGCAGCCCGTCGAGGGTCCAGCCGCCCGCGTAGTTGTCCATGAAGGCCGCCGGAGCGATCACCGTCCAGGGCACGCCGGCCTCGCGCAGGTGCCGCTCGATCAGGTGCTTGCTCTCGTAGTGCGGGATACCGGTGCCGCGGTCGGCGTGGGCGGCGGAGGTGAACACGACGTGCCCGAGGCGGGCGGCCGCCGCGGCGTCGACGAGGGTCCTGCCCTGCCGGGTCTCGGTGGCGGTGTCGGTGCCGAACGGGGTGGTGACGGCGAAGAGCGAGTCCGCGCCGGTGAGGGCGGCACGGAGCGAGGGGGCGTCGTCGAGGTCGGCGTGGCGCACGTCGGCCCCGAGGCGGCGCAGGGCGTCGGCGGCGGGGGATTTTGGACGGCGCGTGAGGGCGCGCACCCGGTGGCCGGCGGCGAGCAGGGCGCGGGCGGTGGCCCCGCCCTGGGCTCCGGTGGCCCCGGTGACGGCGACGGTGACGGTGAGCATGGTTCTCCCAAGGGATAGAATGACTGCGTGACGCAGTTAATGCGTCACACAGAAGACTAGGAGATTTCGCTGCGCCGCGCAGCGATTGGGAGTGTGATCCACGTGACAGACCCGCGCCGGGCCCGGCTCCACGAGGAGCTGGCGAAGGAGTCCCGCCGCCACCTGGCGGCGTACGTACTGTTCAACCAGGCCGTCGCCGATCACCTCGGACTGCACCCGACGGACGTACAGGCCCTGAGCCTGCTGACGGCCGGAGCCGAGCCGCTCACCGTCCGGCAGCTCGCCGACATGACGGGCCTGACCACGGGCTCGGCCACCCGGCTCGTCGACCGGCTCGAACGAGGGGGCTACGTCACCCGCACGCCCGACCGGCGCGACCGCCGCCGGGTGCTCGTCACCCCGGTGCCCGAGCGCATCGCCCGGGTCACCGCCGTGTGGGACGACCTCGGCCAGGGCTGGCAGGCCCTCCTCGACAGCCACACCGAGGACGAACTCGAAGTCATCACCCGCCACATGCGTCAGGCGCACGACCTCAGCCACGCCCAGATGCGACTCCTGCGGTCCCGGCCGAAGCCGGAATGAGGACGAACCCGGCGCGCGGCCACGGCTCCACGTCACCCGGCGGCCGGACCGGTCGCCCGTAGGGGTGACCGACCCCGGCCGTACGCCCTGCGCACCGGCCACCGCTGCCAAGATCACCCGGCGAGAGTGATCCAATTCGAGAGGGAGCGGCATGAACTCTGTGGGTGCGAAGGTGCGTTGGCTGCTGCGTACGGCCGTGAGCGCGGTCTGCGTCGGGGTGGTCACCGTCGGCGCGACGCCGACGGCGTCCGCCGGTGCGAACGGGTGCAACCACCGCACGTGCATCTCCGTCGAGGGCAGCGGGCTGCGCGTCGAGACGGTGTCCGCGTCGACCACCTGGAACGGCGACTTCACCGGGCACTTCCACATCTGGGGCGGCGGCATCGACCGCAACAGCGCGACGCAGTTCTGGGGCTACCACCAGAAGTTCTCCGTGCCCGTCCACCGCGACCTCCCCAACCGCGCGGTGCTCTGCGCCGAAGGCTGGGAGCACGTCAACGGACACCTGGAGTCGCGCGGCCGCGCCTGCGAGGAGGTCCGCTTCTGACACCTGCCGCGACGGCCCCGGATCGGCGTGATCCCGACCCCTGGCACGCGGCCGCTCCGCCGATAGACTCGACTTCCGTACGGCTGGTGCGGATCGGCGGAGCGGGCCGGGGGTCGGGATGGCCGACGAGGTGTTCGAGGCGGTCGCCGCCTGCGTGGTGGACGTGCTCCAGGTACCGGCCGGGAAAGTGGTCCGGGAAGCCGTCTTCACCGAGGATCTGGGGGCGACCAGCCTGACGCTCGTCGAGGTCGTCATGGCCCTGGAGGAAGCGTTCGGCATCGACGTGCCCGAGCCGGACGTGGAAGCGGTACGCACCGTGGGCGACGCCTGCGACCTGGTGCGCAGGCTCTCGTGAGGACCGATCGGCGGCGGACGGCGGGACGGCGCCGGGTCGTGGTGACCGGCCTGGGAGTCGTGCTGTCCCCGGGCACGGGCACCGACGCCCTGTGGCGGGCGCTGCTCGGCCCGCCGCCGGAAGGACACCGGGCGGTGGCCGACTGGGATCCCTCGCCGTGGCTGGGCCAGGCCGAGGCGCGGCACACCGACCGCTTCACGCAATTCGCCGTGGCCGCGGCGGAATCGGCCGTCGCGGACGCGGGGCACCCGCGTACGGCGCCGGACGCCGCGGGTGTCGTCCTGGGCACCGCGCTCGCCGGAGTGGGCACCCTGGAGCGGCAGGCGCTCGTGCGGTCCGAGCGGGGCGACAAGCGGGTGTCACCGTTCACGGTCCCCATGATCATGCCCAACGCGGCGGCCGCCGCCCTGTCCCAGCGCCTGGCCCGGCGCGGGCCGTGCCGGACCGTCACCACGGCGTGCGCGGCAGGCACCGACGCCATCGGCTCGGCGGCGCGGCTGATCGCCGGCGGCGTGTGCGACAGCGTGCTCACCGGTGGCACCGAAGCCGCCCTGAGCGACACGGTCGTGGCCGCCTTCCGCAACATGCGCGCGCTGTCGTCGGCCGGCCGCACCCGGCCGTTCGACGCCGGGCGGGACGGCTTCGTCATCGCGGAGGGCGCCGCCGTGCTGCTGCTGGAGGCGTACGGGACCGCGGCGGAGCGCGGGGCCCGTGTGTACGCGGAGGTCCTGGGTCACGCGAGCACGGCCGACGCGCACGACATCACCCTGCCGCTCCCGGACGGTTCCGCGGCGGCGCGGTGCATGCGCCTCGCCCTGCGCGACGCCGGGCTGGAGCCCACCGCCGTCGGGCAGGTGAGCGCGCACGGGACGGGCACGCGGCACGGCGACCTCGCGGAGGCACGGGCGCTGACAGCGGTGTTCGGTCCCGACGGACCACCGGTCACCTCCGCCAAGGGGGTCACGGGACACGCCTTCGGCGCGAGCGGGGCGATCGAGGCCGTCGCCGCGGTCCTGTCCATGGCGCACGGGCTGATCCCACCGGTGGCGGGCCTGGCGACGGAGGACGCCGGGCTCGGCGGCTCCCTGGACCTGGTGCGGGACGCGCCGCGCGCCTGGACGGCGGGCCCGGTGCTGTCCAACTCCTTCGGATTCGGCGGCCACAACGGTTGTCTGGTGCTGGGTCCGCCCATCACCTGACGACGGAGGGAGCGCGACCATGCGGGAACAGGCGCCCGGCGACGAACGGCACGGGCCGGAGGCCGCGTGGGCCTGGCTCGACGACACCGCGCGGCGCAGGGAGCGGGCCGGGCTGCGCCGTACGGCCCGCCCGCGCGACCCCGCCCCGGCGGGCATCAACCTCTCCGGGAACGACTACCTGGGGCTGGCCCGGCACCCCGAGGTGTGTGCCGCCGCCGCGGACGCGGCCTCGGTCTGGGGCGGCGGCTCCACCGGCTCCCGGCTCGTCACCGGGACCACACGGCTGCACGAGGAACTGGAGCGGGAACTGGCCGCGTTCGCCGGGACGGAGGCGGCGCTGGTGTTCTCCTCCGGATACCTGGCCAACCTCGGTGCGCTGACGTCGCTGTGCCGGCCGGGGAGCCTGATGGTGATGGACGGCCACGCCCATGCCTCCCTCATCGACGGCGGCCGGATGGCGGGGGCCGACATGGCCGAGTTCGCGCACGGCGACCTCCCGGCCGTGGCGAAGGCGCTGTCGGAGCGGCGGCAGCGACGGGCGGTGGTGGTCACCGAGTCGGTGTTCTCCGTCGACGGCGACCTCGCGGACCTCGCCGGCCTGCACGACGTCTGCCGACGGCACGGCGCGGCCCTGCTGGTGGACGAGGCGCACGCGCTGGGCGTGCTCGGCGACCGCGGCCAGGGCGCGCTCGCCGCCGCCGGGCTGGCCGGGGCGCCGGACGTCGTGATGACGACGACCTTGTCGAAGGCGCTGGGCGGGCAGGGCGGCGCGGTGCTCGGGCCGCGCCGCGTCGTGGAGCACGTGCTCAACGACGCGCGGAGCTTCCTGTTCGACACCGGTTTGGCACCCGCCTGCGCGGGCGGGGCGCTGGCCGCGCTGCGGCTGCTCGGGCGGGAGCCCGGCCGAGCGGCCCGGGTGCGGGAGGTGGCGGCCCGCATGCGCGACGGGCTGGCGGCCGCCGGGCTCCCGGTGAGCCCGGCGGAGGCGGCGGTGGTCTCCGTACGGGCGGAATCGGCGCGGGCGGCCGTCGCCTGGCAGGAGGCCTGCCGGGCGGCGGGCGTGGAGGTGAGCTGTTTCCGGCCGCCGTCGGTACCGGACCGTTTCTCCCGTCTGCGGCTGACGGCCCGCGCGGACCACACGGACGCGGAGGTGGAGCGAGCCGTCGAGGTGATCGTCGCGTGCCGGCCCGGCTGAGCGGGCACGGCGGTGACACCCGGCCGGGCGGCTCGCGCGCGGACCGGCCGGCGGCCTCCGGCGAAGCGTCACACGCCGGCCCGGCGTCAGAAGCGGACCGGCCGGCCCGGCTGCCGGCAGGGCGGCGCTCCGCCCCCGGGCGCGGTCAGCAGGCTCGGTGGACGGACGGTGACCGCGGCGCCCACGACGCCGTCCGCCACCCGTCCCTCGCCCCGTCCGTCCGTCCAGTCCGTGACCGCCCACCCCTGCCACCACGACCGGCGCACCAGCGCCCCGCCGCCGGGGTCGTCCAGCGGAAGCTCGGACAGATCCACGCGGCGCAGGCCCCCGAGGCGGGCCCGGCCCGCCTTGATCAGTGCCTCCTTGCGTACCCACTGGCGCAGGAACGCCGCCGGTGGGCACGGCGCGTGGGTGACGGCGGCCGCCTCGGCGCGGGTGAGCGACCGCGCGGCCGCCCGCCGCCACCCCGGGCCCGGTGGCAGCCGTTCGACGTCCACACCGACGGGCTGCCAGGAGGCGGCCGCCGCCACGTATCCGGAGCAGTGCGCCAGCGTCACGTACAGCCGGGGCTCCTGACGCAGCGCCGGCCGGCCGTGCGGTCCCTGGCAGCGTTCGCAGTGCTGGACGACGTCCAGGCCGTGGGCGGGGGCGCCGAGGAACGTGGCCGCGCACCGGCGGATCAGGAGATGGGCCGCGGTGAAGTCCCGCCGGGCGGCGGGCGCGAGGCGGGCGGCCCGGTCCCGCTCCTGGGGTGACAGGATCCGTGCGGGCCGGTCGTACGCGGTCAGGATGTGTGCCGACCGTCCGTGCAGCACCAGGGCGGCCCCACGCCCCTCCCCCTCGTCCGGTGCGGCGGTGAGCGGCGTGGTCAACCGGCGTCCAGGCGGACCGTCACCCGCGTGGGCGCCCGGAAGGACAGCAGCCCCAGGAGCGGTTCCTCGGAGGCCGGGCGGGCGAGCCGGAGCGCGGGGCACCGGCGGGAGACCGTGCGCAGCACCACGCGCGCCTCCATGCGGGCCAGTGCCGCGCCCGGGCACCGGTGGCGGCCGATGCCGAAGGACAGGTGGTCGCGGGCGCGCGGGCGGCCGGGGCGCAGGGCGTCCGGTGCGTCGAAGACGCGGGGGTCGGAGCCGGTCGCGGCGAGCATGAGCAGCAGCGGGGCGCCGGCGGGCAGGTCGGTGTCCCCGATCCTGACCGGGGTGGCGGTGACGCGGCGCCAGGCGGTCAGGGGCGGTTCGCGGCGCAGCATCTCCTCGGCCCAGGCCCGGGCGAGTCCGGGTTCCCTCCCGAGGCGTGGCCACAGGGCGGTGTCGTCCAGGGCGCGCCGGAGCATCGTGGCGAGCATCTGCCCGGTGGTCGCCTGCCCCGCGATGATCATGAAGTAGCAGACGGCGACGATCTCCTGGCGGCCGAGCGGGGTGCCGTCGGGGTGCCGGTGGGCGGCCAGCAGTCCGAGGAGGCCGGGTCGGCCGGGCGCCGCGCGGTCGGCGAGGCCGCCCAGCCAGGTGAAGAAGTCGGCCGCGAGACGGGCGAGGGCGGGCTGGCGGGCGCGGGGCGGGAGGCCCCAGAAGAGTTCGAGCGAGGCGTCGTTCCACCGTGCGAGGGTGGCGAGGTCGACGCCGGTGTCGGCCTCGACGTCGGCGCGCAGGCCGAGGATGTCGAGCATGACGGCGAACGGCAGGTCGCGGGTGAGCGTGGCGACCAGGTCGCAGTGCCCGTCGGCGGCGAGCGCGGCCTCCACCCCGTCCAGGTGCCGGTGGGTGAGGCGCTCCACGAGCGGCACGGCGGCCGCGACCCGGGCGCCCGAGAGCAGGCCGCTGACCAGGCGGCGCAGCCCGGCGTGCCGGTCGGTGCCGTTGTTCGCCAGGGTGGGCGGCAGGGCGAAGCGCGCGGCCGCCAGGTGGCGCAGGGCGGGCACGGACATGCGTACGACGGCGTCGAGGGTGTTGTCGGGCAAGAAGCGGTCCGGGTCGAGCAGGACGCGGCGTACGTCGCGGTACCCGCTCACCAGCCAGAGTCCGGTGACGGGGTCGCGGTGGACCGGCGCGGTGTGCTGGAGGCGGGCGAAGGCGGGCCAGGGATCGGCGATGAAGTCCGCCGAGAACAGGTCCGCCACGGGACAGCCGCCGGTGTGCTCTCCCGTGGCCGTTCGCTCTCCGCCCGTCCGTTCCATGCCTTGAGGGTTCCCGCCCGGCGCGGTTTCAGGCGTTGGGCGGCAGGACCGTGCCCGCGCCGCGCTTGCGGGGCGTCACGACGTCGTCGCGGTGTTCCGGCATGGTGACCTCGTCCACCCCTTCGACCCGGAAGCCCGCGTCGCGGATCATCTCCAGGTCGGCGGCGCCCGGCTGGCCCTCGCTGGTGAGGTAGTCGCCGAGGAAGACCGAGTTGGCGATGTGCAGGGCGAGGGGTTGCAGGGTGCGCAGGTGGATCTCGCGGCCGCCGCCGACGCGCACCTCGACGTCCGGGCAGACGAAGCGGACCATGGCCAGGATGCGCAGGCAGCGCTGCGGCGTGAGGGTCCACTCCTTCGCGAGCGGGGTGCCTTCGAAGGGCATGAGGAAATTGACCGGTACGGAGTCCGGGTCGAGCGCGCGCAGCGACAGGGCGACGTCCACCAGGTCCTCGTCGCTCTCGCCCATGCCGGCGATGAGGCCGGAGCAGGGGGAGAGCCCGGCGGCGCGGGCCTGGTCCACGGTCCCGACACGGTCCTCGTAGGTGTGGGTGGTGCAGATGTCGGCGTAGCGTTCGCCGGCGGTGTTCAGGTTGTGGTTGTAGGCGTCCGCGCCGGCGTCGCACAGCCGCGTGGCCTGCCCTTGGGAGAGCAGCCCGAGGCAGGCGCAGATCTCCACGCCGGGGCTCTCCTGGCGGATGGCCGAGATGGTGTCGGCGACGCGGTGGATGTCGCGGTCGGTGGGGCCGCGGCCGCTGGCCACGAGGCAGACCCGCTTGGCGCCGGCGGCCACGCCCGCGGCGGCGGCCTTCGCCGCCTCCTCGGGCTTGAGCCAGGTGTACTTGAGGACGTCGGCCTGGGAACCGAGGCGCTGCGAGCAGTAGGTGCAGTCCTCGGGACACAGCCCGCTCTTGAGGTTCACCAGGAAGTTGAGCTTGACGCGGAGCCCGAAGTAGTGGCGGCGGACCCGGGACGCGGCGGCGACGACGTCGAGGATGTCGCCGTCCCCGGTCCGCAGGACGGCCAGGGCCTCCTCACGGGTGGGGACCTCACGCCGCAGGGCCTTGTCGACCAGAGTGTCGAGTGTGCCGGGACCGTGCATGGGAGACGGACCTCTCTGAGTGGTTCGTGGGGGTGAGCGGGTGGCCGGGCGGATGCGTCCGGGGACCCGTTCGAAACCAGGGCGAGTGCCGTACTGGGGACGAGTATCACAGCGAGCGCCGGGGCCGTACAGGGACACAATCAGACAACCGGCATGACGGCATCCGTCGTGGTGCGTCCGGATCCGGTCAGACGGTGTGACGCGCGGTGAAGTCCGCGGCGTCGAGGACGCCGCCCAGTGACGGCGCCAGGCCCGCCCGGGCCGCCTCGGCGAAGGCCGCGGGCCCCCGGGCCGCCATACCCGCGGGCAGGACCCCCTCCAGCGGCGCCCCGGCGACCACCGGGAGGTCGCTCAGGTTGCACCGCATGGCCAGGTCCGGCGACTTCGGCCAGCTGCCGACGACCACGCCCGCGCAGTGCCCGCCGCGGTGCCGCAGGACCTCCGTGGTGAGGGCGGTCGCGTTGAGGGTGCCCAGCCCGGGAGCGGCGACGACCAGGACCGGCGCCCGGAGCAGGACCGCCAGGTCGGCCAGGGTCCAGCCGCGTTCGTCGAAGCGGGCGAGCAGGCCGCCCGCGCCCTCGCAGAGCACCAGGTCGTGCGTCTCCTGAAGGGCGTTCAGCGTGTCCGCCGCGCGTTCCAGGCCGACCGGTGGCATCCCGGCGCGCCGCGCGGCGGTGGCGGGGGCCAAGGGGTCGGGGTAGCGGGCGAGTTCGCGGGTGGTGACGGGGCCCGCGAGCCGGGTGACGTCCGCGAGGTCGCCGTCCCGGCCCGGCGGGAGCCCGGTCTGCACGGGCTTGACGACGGCCACCCGGCGCCCGGCGGCGAGGGCGAGCGCCGCCACCGCGGCCGTGGTGACGGTCTTGCCCACCTCGGTTCCCGTACCGCTGACCATCAGGAGCGCCACGTCACACCTCTCCACCGCTCGTCACGACCGTCACACCTGTCAACGGCACGCCTCCGCCGCCGGGCCGGCACGCCGTCACCCCGCCTCCGCCGCCGCCGTCATCGCGCGCGTCACGCGGGCGATGTCCTCCGGCGTGGAGCAGTACGGGGGCATGGCGTACACCAGGTCGCGGAAGGGGCGCAGCCACACGCCGTGCCGGGCGGCGGCCCGGGTCGCGGCGGGCACGTCCACGGGGTGGTCGAGCTGGACGACGCCGATGGCGCCGAGCACCCGTACGTCGCGTACGCCGGGGAGGTCCGCCGCGGCGGTGAGGCCGGCGCGCAGGCCGGTCTCGATCCTGCCGACGTCGCCACGCCACCCGCCGTCCTCCAGGAGGTCCAGGGAGGCGTTGGCGACGGCGCAGGCGAGCGGGTTGCCCATGAACGTGGGGCCGTGGGCCAGGACCGGTGTCTCGCCGGCGGAGATGCCGCGGGCGACCTCCGGGGTGCACAGGGTGGCGGCGAGGGAGAGGTAGCCGCCGGTGAGGGCCTTGCCCACGCACAGGACGTCCGGGGTGACGCCGGCGTGGTCGGCGGCGAGGAACTCCCCCGTCCTGCCGAAGCCGGTCGCGATCTCGTCGAGGACCAGCAGGACGCCTCGTTCCTCGGTGACGCGGCGCAGCTCCCGGACGTACCCGGGGTGGTGGAAGCGCATCCCGCCCGCGCCCTGGACCACCGGTTCGACGATGACGGCGGCCAGCCGGTCCTCGTGGCGTGCGACGAGCGCGGCCAGGCGGGCGGTGTACGCGGGGTCGACGGGGTCGTCGAAGCCGCCGGGCGGGGTGTCGGCGAAGACCTGGCGGGGCAGGATGTCGCGCCACAGGCCGTGCATGCCGCCGTCGGGGTCGCACACGGACATGGCGTGCAGGGTGTCGCCGTGGTAGCCGCCCCGCCAGGTGAGGACGCGGTGGCGTTCGGGGTGGCCGCGGGAGCGCCAGTACTGGAGGCACATCTTCAGGGCCACTTCGACCGCCACCGAGCCGGAGTCGCAGAGGAAGACGTGGTCGAGGTCCCCGGGTGCCAGGGCGGCCAGGCGGGTGGCCAGGCGCACGGCGGGCTCGTGGGTGAGGCCGCCGAACATCACGTGGCTGACGCGGTCGAGCTGGTCGCGGGCCGCGGCGTCGAGGGCGGGGTGGGCGTAGCCGTGGATGGCGGCCCACCAGGAGGCCATGCCGTCGACGAGTTCGGAGTGGCCTTCGAAGGGTGCGGCCAGGCGGAGTCGCACGCCGGAGGCGGAGGTGACCACCAGGGGGCTCCGCTCGCCGGGCATGGGGGCGTAGGGGTGCCAGACATGCCGTCGGTCGAGGGCGAGCAGCCCGGTTAACGCGTCGGGGGTCACGCTCCACGAGCATAGGAGCCCGCGCGAGGGAGCGGAACGGGGCCTTCGCCGGGGGTCGACCGTACGACCGCATGCCAAACTTCCGCACGAGGGCCGCGGCGACCGGGAAGCCGGCGAAGGCCGTCGAAGCCCGGCGGTCAGCCCGCGTGCAGAAGGATCTTCCCCGTCCGGCCGGGGGCGGCCTCGCGGCGCAGGGCCTCCCGGACGTCGAGCAGCGGCAGCACGTGCGCGACGGAGGTGGCGGCGGTGCCGTCGGCCACCAAATGCTGGGCCCGCGCGAAGGCGTCGGCGAGCGGGGCGGCCTCGGCGGTGTGCACCCAGTCGCGCAGGCGGAACAACACGATCCGGACGTCGGGGCGTTCGGCGGCGAGGGCCGCCGGGAGGGGACGGCCGGAGAGCAGTCCGTAGTGGACCAGCGTCCCGCCGGGCGCCAGGGCGCGGGCGAGGTCGCCGCCCTCGGGCCCGCCCACCGCGTCCAGGACGACGGCGGGCGGCCGGCCGCCGGCGGCCTCGCGGACGACCGCGGGGAGGGCTTCGCGGACGGCGGTGTCCGAGGTGCACAGGACGGCCGCGGTCCGCAGCCCGGCGAGTCGCTCACGGCCGCGGGGGTGGCGGACCACGGCCACGGGTTCGACGCCCTCCCGGTTCAGCATGCGGATCGTCATGCGGCCGATGGCGGAGGCCGCGGCGTTGACGACGACGCCCGGTGCCTCCGTGACGCGCGGGGCGTCGGCGGCCCCGGCAGCTCCCCCGCCCCCGGCGGGGATCACGTACTGCCGCAGCATCAACAGCGCGGTGAGCGGGTTGATGTACGAGGTCGCCGCCTGCTCGTCGGTCAGGAGCGGCAGCACCGGCAGGCACCAGCGGGCCTCGGCCACCTTCACCTGCTGCCAGGCGCCCGCGCTGCCGAGCGGCAGCACCCGCTGACCGGCGGCGAGCTCCCGCACCCCGGGGCCGGTGGCCTCGACCACTCCCACGCCCTCGAAGCCGGGCACGAAGGGCAGGGCGGTGCGGGAGGCGTACGCCCCCGAGATCGTCACGAGGTCCGAGGGGTTGACGCTCGCCAGGAGCATCCGCACGGAGACCTCCCCGGGGCCCGGCCGCGGCGGGTCGTACGTCTCGGTGGCGACCACGTCCGCGGCCGGGCCGAAGGTCCTGACGACGCATCTGAGCACGGGAGTTCCCCCCATGGTGGTGACGTTCCGGCGGCGGGCTGTGTACGGTGGCAGCGCGAGTGCACACCCCTTTGGGAAGCCGGTCTGGAAGCCAGTCGGAAGGAGACGGTCCGTGCGTGTGCGTGTGCCGTTCTCCGACGTGGACATGCACGGCCACGTGCACAACGGAGTCTACTTCTCCTACGTGGAGACGGCCCTCAACACCTTCCTGCGCGAAGCCGGGTTGTCCGGATCGTTCGACCCCCGGCACAACGACGTCGTCTACCACGTACGCAGGACCGAGTTCGTCTACCACTCCCCGGCCGGGTTCGAGGACCTGCTGGACATCACGCCGCAGGTGAGCCGTGTGGGCACCAAGAGCCTGACGTTCGCGGCCGCGGTCACCCGCGCGGAGGACGGCCGGCCGGTCGCGGACGCCGAGGTGGTCTGGGTGTGCGTGGACCGCCGCACCGGGCGGACCGCTCCGGTCCCCGGCCCGACCCGGACCGCCCTCGCCGCGGCGGCCGAGGGCGGGAGCCCCGCCCCGGAGGACGGGTGACGTGCGCATCGCCCTGGAGTCCGTCACCGTCCGCTTCGGTTCCCGCACCGTGCTCCACGACGTCCGCCTGGAGCTGTCCGAGTCCCGCATCGGTGTGATCGGGGCCAACGGCTCCGGCAAGAGCACCCTGGCCCGGCTGCTCAACGGCCTGGTCCTGCCCAGCGAGGGGACCGTCCGCGTGGACGGCCTGGACACCTCCGAGGACGCCCGGGCCATCCGCAAGCGCGTCGGCTTCGTCTTCCAGAACCCCGACAACCAGATCGTGCTGCCCATCGTCCGCGAGGACCTGGCGTTCGGTCTGAAGAACACCGGGGTGCCCCGCCGGGAGATACCCGGGCGCGTGGAGCGGCAGCTGGAGCACTTCGGCATCGCCCACCTCGCCGACCGCCCGAGCCACGCGCTCAGCGGCGGCGAGAAGCAGCTCGTGGCGCTGGCCGCCGTGCTGGTGATGCGGCCGGACCTCGTCGTCCTCGACGAGCCCACCACCCTGCTCGACCTGCGCAACCGCAATGTCATCCGCGCCGCCGTCGCCGCCCTGCCGCAGCAGGCCGTCGTCCTCACCCACGACCTGGACCTGCTGACCGGCTTCGACCGCGTGCTCGTCCTGGACGGGGGCCGTGTCGTCCACGACGGCAAACCGCGGACGGCCGTGCCGTGGTACGTGGAGCACTGCTCATGACGCCGCGGCTCTCCCTCTACGTGCCCGGTGACACGCTCCTGCACCGCGCCCCGGCCTCCTGGAAGATGGCGGCCCTGCTGCTCGCGGGCATCGGCATGTTCCTCGTCACCTCCCCCGCCGTGCTCGGCCCCTGCGCCGGCGTCGCCGCGGTGGCCCTGCTGTCGGTCCGGACGCCGCCCCGGCAGCTGGCGCGCCATCTGACCGGCCCGTTCGTGGTCCTGGCGCTCGTGGCGGTCGCGGCCGTCCTCTTCCAGTCGGCGGCCACCGCCGTCACCGTGGGCCTGCGGCTGTCCGCCCTGCTGCTGGCCGCGCTGGCCGTCACGCTCACCACCCGTACCTCGGAGATCCTCGACGTCCTGGAGCGCGTGCTCCGCCCGTTGGAGCGCACCCGGCTGGTGAACGCGGCGGCCGTCGGGCTCGCGGTCTCGCTGGCGCTGCGGTTCATCCCCGAGGCGTTCCACCGCTTCCACGAGATCCGGGAGGCCCAGGCCGCGCGGGGCCTGTCGGGGAGTCCGGTCGCGCTGCTGGTCCCGCTGGCCGTGCGGATGCTGAAGTCCGCCGAGGACATCGCGGCGGCGGTGGACGCCCGTTGCTACCCGCCGCCGGCCGCCTCGCGGCACGCGGACGCCGCGCCGCCGCCGGCCCGCTCCCCCGCCCCCGCCGGCCGTACGGACGAAGAGGCCACCGGATGATGAACGCGCACACCGCCCGGGGCAGGACGGCCCGTCGGCGCATGGAGACCAAGGACGTCGTCCTGATCGCGCTGTTCAGCGCGATCATCGTGGTGCTGGGCCTGGTCCCGCCCGTCGACCTGGGCGTCGCCGGTGTCCCGATCACCCTCCAGACCCTCGGGGTGATGCTCGCGGGTGCCGTGCTGGGCCCGGTCAGGGGCGCGCTCGCGTGCGCGCTGGTGGTGCTGCTGACGATCGCGGGGCTGCCCGTGCTGGCCGGGGGCAGGGGTGGCTTCGGGGTGATCCCCGGCCCCACGGGCGGCTATCTGCTCGGCTGGATCCCCGGCGCGTTCGTCACCGGACTGCTGGTCACCGTCCTCGCCACGCGGCCGCGTTCCCGCCTCGCCCGGCAGGCGGCGACGGTGGTCGCCTGCCTCGTCGGCGGGATCCTCGTCGTCTACGCCCTGGGCGTGCCCTGGACGTCCGTCTCGACCGGCCTGAGCCTGCGGCAGTCCACCGTCACCGCCCTGTACTTCCTGCCGGGCGACGCGTTCAAGGCCGTGGTGGCGGGGCTCGTCGCCCACAACGTACGGCAGGCGTACCCGATCGAACGGAGGTGAGCGGGACATGCCGGTGGCCCACCGGGTCGCCCGCGCGGCGGCCGGACCGGACGCGGACCTCCCCGCGTTCGTCATGGACCACGACGCCCTCACGCACCGGGAACTGGCCGGACGGGCCGCGGCGGTCGCGGCCGGGCTCCGCGCCGCCGTCCCGGCCCGCCGCCGGGACCGGCTCGCCGGCGGAGCCCGGCTGCTGGCCGTCGCCACCGGGAACGACCCGTGCTTCGCGGAGCTCCTCACCGGCGCGACCGCGGGCGACGGGGCCTGCGCGGTCCTCGACCCGCTGTGGGGGCCACGGCAGGCGGAGGCCGTGCTCGACCGGCTCCGGCCCGATCTGCTGGTCGTGCCCGGCGACCGGGAGGACCTGCGCGGCACCGCCGAGGCGCTCGGCATCCCCGTGCTGGCCACCGGCGGCCGTCCGGACGGGTACGAGGCCTGGCGCGAGGCGCACGCCCCCGCCGATCCGGCCCGCTTCCTGACGGCCGGGCGGGAGGCGTCGACGTTCCTGGTCGGCTTCACCTCCGGCACCACGGGAGTGCCCAAGGCCTTCCGCCGTACGCGCGGTTCGTGGCGCGCCAGCCTGTCCCTGGGCCGCTCGGTGCCCGGCATGGGTGCCGACCGGCCCACGCTCGCCCCCGGCCCGCTGGCCCACGGCCTGAGCCTGTACGCGCTGGCCGAGTGCCTGTCGGCCGGAGCGGCCTTCCACGGCCTGCGGGCCTTCGGCGCCGCCGCGTTCACGGAGCGCCTGGCGGCCGGTGGCGTCCGCCGTCTGGTCGTCGCCCCGACCATGCTGACCGCCCTGTGCGCGGCCGCCGGCGGCCGCGCCTTCCCCGGCGTGGACACCGTGGTCACCGGCGCCGCCAAGCTGCCGCCGGGCCTGCTGCCCGACCTCGCGAAGGTCCTGCCCGGCGCACGGGTCACCGAGTACTACGGGGCCTCCGAGCTCGGCTTCATCACCGTCCGCGAACTGGGCCCCGTAGGGGACGCGGTCCAGGACACCGGCCCGGACGCGTCCGCCGGGCCGCCGGGCGGCCTCGACGTGGGCGTCCCCTTCCCGGGGGTGGAGCTCCAGGTGCGCGACAGCCGGAACGGCACCGTCCTGCCGCCGGGCCGCACGGGAACGGTCCACGTCCGCACGCCGCTGCGCTGCGACGGGTATCTGTGGGACGACGGTGACGGGTACCGCGTGGACGGGGCCTGGGCCACCGTCGGCGACATGGGGCGGCTCGGGGCCGACGGCCGCCTCCACCTCGTCGGCCGCGGCGAGATGGTGATCAGCGGCGGGCTCAACATCTACCCGGCGGAGGTCGAACAGGCCCTGACCGCACTGCCGCAGATCGAGCAGGCGGTGGTCACCGGGGTGCCGGACGGCTACCTCGGCCGCGTCCTGGTGGCCGTGGTGACGGGCCCCGGCGCGGCCGGGCTCACCCAGGCGCGGCTGCTCGAACTGTGCCGCCCCTCGCTGGCCCGCTACAAGGTGCCGCGGCGCGTCTACACGCTCGGCCGGTGGCCGCTGACCTCCAGCGGCAAGATCGCGCGCGGAGTGGTCGAGCGGTGGATCGCCGAGGGCGACGACCGGCTCGTGCCCCTGCCGTCCGGGGGCGACCGTGGAACGGGCTGAGCACCGGCCCGCTCCTCCCCCGCTGCCCGACGAGCGGCGGCCCGTGGTCGTCGCCGCCCGCCGTACCGCCGTCGGGCGGGCGGGCGGCGCGCTGGCCCCGGTCGGGCTCTCCGGGCTCCTGGCCACCGTGATCCGGGGTGTCCTGGCGGACGCGCGCGCCGACCCGGAGCGGGTGGACGACGTCGTGGTCGGCAACGCGGCCGGTGGCGGCGGCAATCCGGCCCGGCTGGCCGCGCTGGAGGCCGGTCTGCCGGTCGGCGTGCCGGGGGTGACCGTGGACCGGCAGTGCGGTTCGGGTCTGGAGGCGATCGTCCTGGCCTGCCGGCTGGTCGCGTCGGGGGCGGGCGAGCTGTATCTGGCGGGCGGGGGCGAGAGCGTCAGCACCGCGCCCTGGCGGGTGCGCCCGCCCACGCGCCCCGGCGCGCTGCCGGAGTTCTACGCCCGCGCCCGCTTCGCACCGGATTCCGTCGGCGACCCCGACATGGGTGTCGCCGCGGAGAACGTGGCCGCCGCGTTCGGCGTCACCCGGCGGCGGCAGGACGAGTTCGCGCTGCGCAGTCACCGCCGCGCGGTGGCCGCGCGGCGGGAGGGCCGGTTCTCCGGGGAGATCGTTCCGGTGGTCACGGCGGCCGGTGCGGTCGCCGAGGACGAGTGCCCGCGCCCGGGCACGTCGTTGGCCGCGCTGTCGGCGCTCCCCGCGGCCTTCGCGCCGGAGGGCACGGTCACCGCGGGGAACTCCTGCCCCCTCAACGACGGCGCGTCGATGGCCGTCGTCACCAGCGTGGCCACCGCCCGGCGGCTCGGCCACGTCCGGGGCCTGGGGTTCGTCGACGCGGCCGCCGCGGGCGTGGACCCGAACCTGCTCGGGATCGGCCCGGTCGCCGCCACCCGCAGGCTCCAGGCCCGCGACCCGGGCCTGGATCCGGGCGCGGTGGACCGCGTCGAGTTCAACGAGGCGTTCGCCTCACAGGTCCTGGCGTCGCTCGACGCGCTGGGGATCGATCCGGAGGGGGTCAACCGGGACGGGGGCGCGCTCGCGCTCGGGCATCCGTACGGTGCCTCCGGGGCGATCCTGGTGACGCGGCTGTTCTCCCAGCTGGTCCGGGACCCCGGTCCCGGGCTGCCGGCTTCGGGGGCGCGCGGACTGGCCATGCTGGGGATCGCGGGCGGGCTGGGGATCACGGCGCTGTTCGAGTCCTGGGCGTGGTGAGGGGCGGCTCGCCCGTCGCCGGGCGGCGCCCTCACGCGTGGTGCGCGCGGCGGCGGAGCACGGTCAGCGCGGCCAGGCAGAGGACGGCGACGACCGCGGTGAACAGCTGGACGGCGTGCAGGAGGCCGGTCCGCTGGGCCAGGAGACCGCAGCCGATGACCGGGACGGCGACGCCGAAATAGCCGACGACGTAGAAGCTGGAGAGGACGTCGGCGGAACGGTGCGGCGGCGCGGCGCGGTTCACCTCCGTGATGCTGCCGAGGTACAGCCTGCCCTGGCCGATCCCGCCCAGCACGGTGGCGGCGCCGAGCAGCGGCAGCGAGGAGACGGCGCCGGCCGCGGCGAGCAGCACGGAGCCCGTGGCGAGCAGCGCCAGTCCGGTGATCTGGAGGACGCGCGTGCTCTTGCCGTAGGCGAGGAGCTGGGCGCCGCACGCGCAGCACAGCATCAGGGCGACGGCGCCGCCGGAGAGGGCGAGGTTGTCGCTGCCGGACAGTCCGGTGACGTAGGCGGGCACCAGGGTGAGGAACAGGCCGACGACGGTGAAGCCCAGGAAGCTGACCGCCGCGCTGGTGCCGAAGGTCCCGCGCATGGCCGGCGGGATCGACGGGCGGCGCGGTCGCCACGCGGCGCCGGGGCGGCCGACCGGCAGGAGGGCCACGGCGACGAGCGCCGGGACCAGCAGGACGATCTCGACGACGAACGGCAGCCGGTACGGCGCCGGCCCGTACTGCGCCAGGACCCCGGCGAGCAGCGGGCCCGCGCCCAGGCCGCCCGCGGACGCGAGGGTGGCGGCGAGTGCGGCGCGCCGGCGGTCACCGGAGGGCTCCGCCTCGTTCAGGGCCGCGGTGAGGGGGCCGGAGGCGGCCCCGACGGCGACGCCCTGGAGCAGGCGGGCGCCGAAGAGCCAGGTGAGGTCGGTGGCCAGCGCGAAGACCATGGAGCCCAGGGCGGCGACGGCCACGGCGGGCACCAGGACCCGGCGTCGTCCGACGGCGTCGGAGAGCGGCCCGAAGAACAGCAGGGACGGGACGAGGACGGCCACGTAGACGGCGAAGAGGAGCGTCACCGTCAGCGAGGAGAAGCCGAACCGCTGCTGGAGACCGTGGTAGAGGGGTGTGGGGAGATTGGTGCCCGCGATGAGGAACAGCAGGGCGTAGAAGGCGCCCCAGAACCTCAGCCGGCTCCCGGTAGCCGGACCCGGTGCCGTGGGCGGAGGCGCGACGTGCCTGATCCTCATCCCGTCTCCTCCTCGCCCCTCCTCGTCGCCGCGGAGAGCCGGCGGCCCGGGAGGACGAGGCCCCGAGGGCCAAGGGGCGGGCCGGTCTCCGCTTCCTGCTCCGGTGGACGCCCCGGGGGCCGCCGACCGTTGCCCGACGAGTGCCGTTGTGCGAGAAACGTCCCTCGAACGGCCGAATCCCCAGCACCTGACGTACCCTCACCCAGGCTAGCCACAGGGGCCCGACCACGCCCGGCGGGACCCACGGGTTTCGGCCGCCGCCCCCGATCCCCCGGGAGCGGCGGCCGCGCGCCGCGTCCCCCCGCGCGTCAGGAACCGGCGGAGGACACCGTCATGAAGGCCTGGAGCGGCTGCGGCCGCATCCCGTAGCGGACCTTGAAGTCGCCGTTGCGCCGGCCGCCTTCCAGGGTGGGCACGCCGGCCCGCAGGCCGAGCTTGATGATGGCGGACATCAGCACGTAGTAGGAGCTGAACGGGCGCCCGCTCGCCACGTCGGCGTTGCGGTCGTAACCGCCCGCCCAGGCGTGGATCTTCCTCGGCTCCAGGAAGACCACCGCCTTGGCGATGACCTCGCCGTCCATCGTCACCTCGAGGATGCGGGCGCCCTTGCGGGTGTAGCGCAGGAAGGCGGCGATGCGTTCCTTGCTGTAGTAGCCGGCCGAACCGACGTTGGCCATCAGCACCTCGAAGATCTGGAGGCTCTCCGGGTCCTCGTCCCCGTCCGGAACCCGTTCGGTGATCTTCACGCCGCAGTCGTCGGCGCGGCGCAGCTGACGGGCGTACTCGCGGCGGGCGTTGTAGCGCAGCGAGGAGAGGTAGCCCTCCCAGCTGCCCAGGGCGGCCAGGTCGACGGTGTAGCGCGTGTCCAGGTCGATGCCGGTCAGACCGGCTCCCTCCAGCGCGAGCGCGGTGGGCGAGCCGGTGGCGACGTTGATGAAGCCGCAGCGCTCCAGGCCCGCGTCGGCGGCGATCTCCCGCATGCGGGTGACGATCGCGCCGGCGACCCGCGGATCGGTGCGGGTACTGGCCAGTTGGGTGTCGCTGCAATGCCAGACGTGGCTGAGCAGCGCCTTCTCGTCGGGGGCCATGTCCAGGGCGCGCAGCGGGTCGCCCTGGACGTAGCAGGGCGTCAGGGCGATGACGCGGTCGTCCTCGTCGAGCACCTCGATGTAGTACACCGCGTGCACCGGCTGGATGGGCTCCCGCTCGTAGGCGCGCAGGAACTCGTGGCCGTAGTAGAACTCGGAGGCGCCCGCGGCGGCGGCGAGTTCGCCGGTCTCAGGGGCGAGGTCCTCGACGGTGCGGACGACGCGCGTGCGATAGGTCTCGGTCTCAGTACGTCGCAAAGTACTCACGGTGCTCCCATTCCGATACGTGTGCCTCGTCTCCCTGCGCGGTGCCAGCCTGCCACGCCGTGTACCGCCGCAGCTCGCTGGTCTTCAGCCGGAGCAGACAGTCCACCAGGGGCGCGCCGAGCACTCCCCGGTAGAAGTCGCTGGCGGCGAGGGCGTCGCGGGCCTCGCGGAGGCTGCTCGGCAGTGCGGGCAGCGCGCTGTCGTACGGGTCGGCGGCCGGCTCTCCCGGGGCGAGCGCGCGCCCCACTCCGTCCAGTCCCGCGGCGAGTTGACCCGCCAGGTACAGATAGGGGTTGGCGCAGGGTTCGCCCATGCGGTTCTCGATGTGCGTCGCCGGATCGCCGTGGGCGCCGAGCACCCGCAGGAACGCGCCCCGGCTCTCGACGGACCAGGCGCGGCGGCTGGGCGCCAGTGAGAAGCAGCCGTTCATCCGGCGGTAGCCGTTGACGGTCGGTACGCACAGCAGGGCCGCGTCGGCCGCGTGGTCGAGCAGTCCGGCCAGGAAGCGCCGGCCGGTCTCCGAAAGGACGTCGGCTCCGTCGGGTGAGGTGAACAGGTTCTCGCCGGTGCCGGCGCGTGCCAGGGACTGGTGCAGGTGCCAGCCGCTGGCGTCGAAGCCGGGGATGCCGGGGAGCGCCATGAACGAGGCGTGGTGGCCCAGCCGGGCGCAGATCTGCTTGGTCGCGGTGCGGAACAGCAGCATGGAGTCCGCCGCGTCCAGCGCGCTCTGCGGGGCGAAGGTGAACTCCAGCTGGCCGGGCCCGGATTCGTGCTCGACGGATCGCAGCGGCAGGCCCAGGCCGGTCAGGGACCGGGTGAGCGGCGCGAGGACCGGTTCCAGGGCGTCGACGAGGCCGTCCAGGTTGAACTGGTAGCCGCCGTTCACGGGTTCGACGGCGGGCGGGTGGCCCTGGACGCCGAACCCGCCCGGGCGGCCGGAGAAGTGCTCGCCGGTGAGCCGCGTGAGGTACCACTCGACCTCCAGCCCGACGACGTAGTCCTGGCCCCGGTCGCGCAGTCCGGCGCAGAGCCGGCGCAGCACGGCGCGGCCGGAGAGCGGGTGCGGGGCGCCGGAGCGCAGGTACTCGTCGCCGATCACCCAGCCGGTGCGCGGGCCGGTGTACGGCAGCCGCCGGAAGGTCAGCGGGTCGGGCACCAGGACGAAGTCGCCCGCGCCCAGCAGCTCGTCGACGCCGATGCCGCCGCCGGCGACGGTGAAGTCGACGGCGGTGGCGTGCCCGGTGTCGAAGACGAAGGGGCCGGGGCTGTGGTCCATGCCGTTGCGCAGGACGGTGCGGAAGGCTTCGGCGGTCAGCGTCTTGGAGCGCGCCAGGCCGTGCGGGTCCGCGAACACGAGCCGTACGAAGTCCAGGGATTCCAGGGCCGCCTCCAGTTCGGCGGCCGCTTCCTCGTGCCGGTCGTCCCAGAGGCCGTGGCGCGCGATGAAGTCCCGGCTTCCGGTGCTCATGTGCGCGTAGTCGCGAGGGGCCGCCGGGTGGGGGGTGTCGGTCACGTCAGGTGCCGGTCCTTTCAGGGTGTGCGTGGGCGTCGCGCCGGGGGTTCGCGGCCTCGACCTCCCGTGCGACGCGCAGGACGAGCGCGTCGTGGTGACGGGCGGCGGCGAGCTGGAGGCCCACGGGCAGTCCGCCGGGGCCGGAGCCGGCCGGTACGGAGACGGCCGGCAGGCCCGCCATGTTGAAGGGGAAGGCGGCGGGCGCCCAGGACAGCCACGCCAGCGGGTCGTCGTAGGCGGGCGCGTCGGGGTGCCAGGCGTCCACGGCGAACGGCCGTACCGGCACGGTGGGCATGGCCAGTACGTCGAACCGTGCCAGGCAGGCCAGCAGTTCGCGGGTCAGCTCGGCGCGCTCCGCCTCCGCGCGGACGAGCTGGACCGCGGTCAGCGTCCTGCCGTGCCGGACCACCGGCAGGCGGGCGGGGTCGGCCCAGGCCTCGTCCGCCTCGGGGGTGCCGGCCGCCTCGGCGGCGGCGAGCAGGGTGACCAGCGCCGGGTAGGCGTCGTCGAACGGCGGCGGTATCTCCTCCACGTGGTGCCCGGCGGCGGCGAGCCGTTCGACCGCCGCCCGCTGGGGGTCCGCCGGGACGCCCGCGGCCGGGGGCCGGAGCCCTTCGATCCAGGCGATGCGCAGCGGTCCGTCCGGGGCGGGCGGCGCGTCGTGCGGCGGGAGGAGGGAGTCGGGGTCGCGCGCGTCCGGCCCGGTCATCACGCGGACGAGCAGTTCGGCGTCGGCGACCGTGCGGGTGAGCGGGCCGAGGTGCGCCAGCCGGTCCGGGCAGTAGGGCACGTACGGGACGCGGCCGTGGGTGGGTTTGAGGCCGACGAGGCCGCAGAAGGCCGCGGGGATGCGGATCGATCCGGCGCCGTCGGTGCCGGTGGCCGCGACGCCCAGGCCCGCGGCGACGGCGGCGGCCGCGCCGCCGCTGGATCCCCCGGCGCTGAGCGAGGGGTTCCACGGGTTGGCGGCGGGCGGACCGACGCGGTTGACGGTGCCGGCGCTCCAGCCTCCTTCCGAGGTGGTGGTCTTGCCCAGGACGACCGCCCCGGCGCGGCGCAGCCGGGCGACGGCGGGCGCGTCCCGGCCGGGCACCGCGTCGCGCAGTGCCAGGGAACCGCGCGTGGTGCGGATGCCTTCGGTCGCGGTCAGGTCCTTCACGCTCAGCGGTACGCCCAGGAGCGGCTGCCCTTCCCAGGCGGCCTCGCCGAGGGCGAGGAGACGCTGCTCGGCGCGCGCGGCGTCGGCCAGGGCCCGGTCGGCGGCCACGGTGACGAAGGCGTTCAGGAGGGGGTCGAGATCGGCGATCAGGCCCAGGGTGGCCTCGGTGAACTCGACCGGGGACAGCTGCCGGGCCGCGTACAGGCGACGCAGGCCCGCGGTGTCGAGGTGGCGGAGGGCGTCATCCATAGAAGGCGCGGAACCATTCGTTGCCGAAGTCGCGGACGGCCGGGCGGTGCCGGCTCATCGCCTGGTGCAGTGCGGCGAGGACGCCTCCGCAGGCGACGGCCGCCCGTAGGTCCTCCGTCGTGTACGGCTCGCCGGTGGCGCGCATGAGCCGCAGGTCGTAGAGGCCGGGCAGACGGCGGCCGGCGTGGTCGATGCCGAGCGGGACGCGGATGGCGAAGCGCACGCTGAAGGTGACGTGTCCGGTGTGGTGCTGGTCGGAGTGGTGCGTGACGTCCGGCATGGCCGGGGCGAAGAACCAGTCGTCGCGCCCGGGGACGCGGTCGGTGATGCCGAGGGTGTGGGGCAGGTAGTGCCAGGTGTTGAAGCGCATGCGGGCGCTGTAGGCGCTCAGGGTCTTCACCAGGGTGGCGCGGTCCTCGCCGAAGGACTGGGTGAAGGCGGCGCTGGGGGCGACACAGCAGAAGAAGTCGCTGGTCCTGAGCGCCAGCGGATCGTCCGGGCCGCTGCTGCCGGGGTCCAGGGGGGCGAAGGAGCGCGGGCCCCGGCCCATCGCGACGTCGGACGCGGTCGCCTCGGCGAGGGTCGTCATGAAGCGGGTGAGCAGGGCCTCGTAGGCGCTGCTGAAGCCGCGGGGGGCGGGGGCGGCGTGGAGCGCCTCGCCGAACGCCTCGAAGGCGGGCGCGGTCTCCTCGACGGTCGTGGTGTCCGTCGCGATGCCCGCCTCCCGTTCCAGGAGGGCGCGCAGCGGGAGGGGGACGTCGGGGTAGCCCGCGGCCGGCCGCAGCAGGTGTTCGGTCTTGTTGAGGTTCGCCCCGTGGATGAGCCGGTAGAAGACCGTCCCGTTCCTCAGGTGGTCCTGCCGCAGGGCGGCGCAGCGCTCGGCGAGGGAGGTGAGCCGGGCGACGGTGGAGGTCTCCCCGGCGTCGGGGGGCTCGCCGCCGTATCCGCGGATCCGCTCGGTCATGAATGCCGCGACGGCGGCGGACGTGAGGTGGGTGCCGTTGGCCTCTTCGAGCCGGGCCTGGGTGCCGCTGCTCAGCAGGAAGGCCGAGAGGGCGACGAAGGCGGCTTCCTCGTCCGGCCATTCCGCGACCGGGGTGGCCTGGAGTCCGGCGATGATATTCCCGGCCGCCGTGCGGGACATGGATTTTCCAGGGAGATTACCAGTCTTCCCTAGATTGGAAAAGAACTTGTCGCCGACATAGAGCTGGACGGGCGCCATGTGGAGTAACGTGTGGCCGATGCGCTCCAGGTCGTCCTGGATCTCGTCCCGGGGGCGGCTCATCAGATACTTATGGAGTTCGGCGCGGTCCGCCTCTTCCGCCGCCTGCCTTTCCCGATATCGGCGGCGTAACTCCGTGCGCGTCGGCTCGTCGGTCACGAGTGATCCCACGATATGAGAGCCGGCCGGGAAATCGGACGCATTCCATAGGAAGCGCAGTCGGCCGGTCTGCTCGACGATCAGCAGGTCGGAGCCTTCGGATACCGGGCCCAGGCGTAATGCCCGCGCGGATATCTCCCGGACGAGAAGGCGGTCGGCGCCGGTGAGGGCCGCTCGGCCGACTTCTTCGGGGAGGCGCCCGTCGAGGGTGAGGACGGTGCGCACGGCCTTCCTCGCGCTTCGGTGCCGCCGGGCGTTTCCGGCTGTCGACTCGAGCAGATGAGGAAATCCCTCGGGCTGGATTGAAATGATTTTCCCCACCTCTTTTCGGGCTGCCCTATTACGGCAGCCTGAGGTCGTTACCAATTCAAATTCCAATAATTCCAGACGCTAGCACCGTGAACAGCGGGTGCACTAGAGGTTAACAGTGTGGTCAAGATCACACTCGCGGATGGTTGACTGAATCATGGAAAAGAGGAAACTCCGCCCTGCCGGTTATGCAATCAATATCGTCGGCCGGCGACCCGTTGCCGCCCGGGTGCCTTTCATTGGAATCTTGTGATAGGTGTGATAGGAAGGCGCTCGGCTGACCCCTGAGGCGGCCGATGAAAGAAGATGGAAAGCACACGAGGTAATCTCGAAAGAGGCATCGCCTTCCGACTGTCGCAGACCCGGCCGACGGGCCGGGCAATTCACGGGTGAGGTATCTGGATGAGCGAATTACTCACCGAGTCGGCGCGCCCGGCCACCGCGGCCGAGCTGGCGGACCTGTACGCCGCCCTCGACGGGCGGGGCCTCGTGCCCGACACCGTCGTCCCCTCCGTCGTCGTCGTGGAAGTGCCCGGCCACGACAGCCTGGTACCCCGGCTGACCGAACGGCTAGGGCCGTTCGGGGTCAGGGTCGTCGCCCTGGAGGCCGCCGCGCCGACCGGCCCCGGCGCGGGGCGCGGCCCCGGCCGGGCGGCGCACGGCACCTACTTCCTGGGCGGCGAACTGCACGGGTGGTACCTGGAGCCCCCGGCCCCCGCCGCCCTCACCGGCACCCAAGGCGCCCAAGGCACCGACAGCACCGACAGCACCGACAGCACCGACAGCACCGACCAAGCCGAGCCGATCGCCTCCGCGGTCATCGCCGCCCGGCTGCGCTCCTGGGCCGCGGCCACCCGCCCGGTCCCCACCGTCACCCGCTTCCACCGGCCGGGGTCCGACTCCACCGGGGTCGTCCAGTTCGACGCCGGGGACGGACCCGGCACCGAACTCGTCGCCAAGATCGGCGAAGCCGGGATGATCCGCTCCGAGACGGGCTTCACCTCCCGCACCAACGACAGCCTCGGCGGCATCGGCCGGGACCCCCTCTTCCCCCGGCTGCACGGCGTGCGCATCGAAGGCCACCAGGGCATCAGCATCATGGAGGCCGCCGAGTCCGCCGATCTGGAGCAGCGGCTCTTCAGCGACGAGGCCAGGACGGAACTCGCCCCCGACGCGCCCGGCATCCTCGCCCCTTACCTCGGCCAGCTGGCCCGCTGGTACCGGCTGACCGCCGGCGACCAGCGCCCCACCAGCGCCGACTACCTCTACCGCGAGCGCTTCCACGCCCTGCGGGAGCAGCCGGCCCTGCGCTCCACCTTCCGGCTGTGCTTCGGCGACCGCGACCTCGACGAGCACCTCGCCGCCGAGCTCACCCTGCCCGACGGCACCCGGATCCCCGGCTACACGGCGGCGACCGCGTGGCTCGACGAGCACGCCCCCGGTCTGCTGCCGCACACCGGCAGCCAGGTCCACGGCGACATCTACCCGACCAACATGCTCAGGCGCGCCGGCGGCGGCCCGGTCTTCATCGACCCGCGCACCGTCTGGGAACAGCGCCCGCGCCCCGACATCGGCTACGGCGACCCGGTCTTCGACCTCGCCACCCTGCTGCACGGCCTGCTGCCGATGCCGGCGATCCTGCACGCCGCCCGGCAGGGCAAGGCCGCGGCCCTCTTCGGTGACGCCTTCGACCCCGCCCGGCCGCACGACGTCAGCGCCCTGCGGCTGCCGCTGCGGTTCTCCGACCGCCTGCGGGCGATGGAGGACCGCCTGATCGGGACCGCCCCCGGCACCGAGCCGGCGCACCTCGTGCGCTGCCGCCTCTACATCGGCGCGGCCTGCTCGCTGGCCGGGTGGCTGAAGTACGAGAACACCCTGCGCACCCCGCACGCGTGGACGGCGACCTACGCCTACACCGTCTGGTACCTGTCGCAGGCCCGCACCGTTCACGAGCAGCACATCGCCAAGGAGCTCGCGTGACCGCATTGGACTACAACCAGCTCGCCGCCGAGTACGCCCGGCACCGCCGCCCGTACCCCGGGCTGGTGGAATTCCTGGCCGAACTCGCCGGTGTGAACGGCGACTCGAACGTCCTCGAGATGGGGTGCGGCACCGCCAACCACCTGGCCGCGCTCCAGCGGCTCACCGGCGCCCGCGCGCTGGGCGTCGACCCCTTCCCCGAGATGCTCAAGGCCGCCGCCGGCCACGAGGCCGAGCTCGAACTGCGCACCGGACGCGCTGAGGAGATCGACGGACTCGGCCTCCCCGAGGCGTCCTTCGACCTGATCTTCTCGGTCGACATGATCCACTACGTCCGTGAGCCCGCCCGCTACTTCGAGGGCGCGCTGCGGGCGCTCAAGCCGGGCGGCGTGCTGTGCACCGCCACCGACTCGGAGGAGATCATCCGCACCCGGGTGCCGGTGGCGCGGTACTTCCCGTCCACCGTCGAGGTCGAACTCGGCCGCCACCACGCCATCGACGACCTGCTGGCCGCGCTGCGGTCCGCCGGGTTCACCGACGGGCGGCGGCGCGTGTTCGAGAGCACCTACGAGCTGACCGACGTCACCAAGTACCGCGAGAAGGCGTTCTCCTCCCTCCACCTCATCCCGGACGAGGAGTTCGAGTCGGGCGTCACCGCGCTGGCCGCCCGGCTCGCCGAGGGGCCGATCCTGGCCAACAACCGCACCTGCGCCGTCCTGGCGCGGAGGCCCGAGTGATCCCCCGGTACGCCCGCCCCGAGATGGCCCGGCTGTGGACCGACGAGGCGAAATACGCCTCGTGGGTCCGGGTCGAGGTGCTCGCCTGCGAGGCGCAGGCGCGGCTGGGCACGATGCCGGAGGCGGATCTCGCCGCCGTCCGCGCCGCCCGGGTGCCCACCCCCGAGGAGGTGCGCGAGCAGGAGCGCACCCGCGACCACGAGATCCTCGCCTTCCTCGCCGCGTACACCGCCGGCATCCCCGACGACGCGGCCCGCTGGGTCCACTACGGCATGACCAGCTACGACCTGGTGGACACCGCGCTCGGCCACACCCTCGCCGCCGCCACCGACCTGCTGCTCGCGGCCGCGGGGCGGCTGCGGGACGTCCTGGCGTCGCGGGCGGTCGAGCACTGGGACACTGTCTGTGTGGCCCGCACCCACGGCATCCACGCCGAGCCGACGACCTTCGGGCAGAAGCTGGCCGGATTCGCGTTCGGCGTCCAGCGGTCCGTCGTCCGGCTGCGGGCGGCCCGCGCCGCGGTGGCGGTCGGTACCGTCTCCGGCCCGGTCGGGACGTACGCGAGCGTGGACCCGTTCGTCGAGAGTTATGTGTGCGAGGCGCTCGGACTGGGCGTCGAGCCGGTGCCCACCCAGGTGGTGGCCCGCGACCGGCACGCCGAACTGCTCGGTGCCGTGGCCGTCCTGGGCGCCGTCGTCGAGCAGATCGCCCTGGAGATGCGGCTCCTCCAGCGCACGGAGGTCCGCGAGGTCGAGGAGCCGCGCTCCAGCGCGTACCAGGGCTCCAGCGCCATGCCGCACAAGCGCAACCCCACCTCCAGCGAGCGGCTGTGCGGGCTGGCCCGGGTGCTGCGCGCCAACCTCGGCGCCGCCCTGGAGAACGTCGCGCTGTGGCACGAGCGGGACCTCGCCCACTCCTCGGTCGAGCGCGTGGTGCTGCCCGACAGCCTCATCGCCGCGCACTACCAGGTGACCGCCGCCGCCGAACTCGTCGAAGGCCTGCGCGTCTTCCCCGACCGGATGCGCGCCAACCTCGACAACACCGACGGCCTGATCCACAGTTCGACCGTGATGCTCCGGCTGATGGCCGACGGCGCCGAGCGGGAGAAGGCCTACCGCTCGGTCCAGGACGCGGCCACCGAGACCTGGGAGACCGGCCGGCACCTGCGCGAGACCCTGCGCGACCGTGGCATCGTCACGGACGAGGACGCCTACGACCCCACCCGCTTCCTGCGCTCGCGGGACGCCATGCGGCGACGACTGGAGGAACTGCTCCATGTGGAAATGTGAAGTGATCGACGCGGCCGACCTCGACGTGGCCGAGGTCGCCGAGCTCTACCGGGCGTCCGGCCTTGCCGAGCGGCGCCCGGTGGAGGACACCCCCCGCTTCACGGCGATGGTGGCCAACGCCAACCTCGTCGTGGTCGCCCGGATCGACGGCCGCATGGTCGGCATCGCGCGCTGCCTGACCGACGGCTCGTACGTCACCTACCTCAGCGACATCGCCGTCGACCGCGCCCACCAGCGGCGCGGCATCGGGGTGGACCTCATCAAGGCGGTGCGGGAAGCGGCGCCGCAGGCGAAGATCGTCCTGTTGTCCGCGCCGGCCGCGACGGAGTACTACCCGCACATCGGGTTCACCCGGCACGGCTCCGCCTGGGTCATGGACGGGACGAAGTGAAGGAGAGCACCATCGACAAGCCGACGGTGGGCATCACCACCTACCAGGAGGACGCCTCCTGGCGCGGGTGGCACCGGCACGCCTCCCTCGTCCCGACCGACTTCGTCGCCGCGGTGACCGCGGCCGGCGGCGTCCCCGTCCTCTTACCGCCCTCGGGCGCCGAGCCGGAGGCCGCCTCCGTCATGGCCGGGCTCGACGGGCTGCTGCTGGTCGGCGGCGCCGACATAGACCCCGCCCGCTACCGGGCCGAACCCGGACCGTGGACCGGCGTGCTCGCCCCCGAGCGGGACATCTGGGAGAGCGCCCTGCTGCGGCTGGCCCTGGAGGGCGACCGGGCGGTCCTCGGCGTGTGCCGCGGCATGCAGCTGATGAACGTGCTGTACGGCGGCACCCTCCTCGCCCACCTGCCCGACCGGGTCGGCAACGACGACCACATGCCGTCCGAACCGGTGTTCTCCTCCACCCGGCTCACCCTGCGCCCGGACGCCCTGCCCGGCACCCTCCTGGGCGCCGAGTACGACCTCCCCTGCTTCCACCACCAGGCCGTCGACACCCTCGGTGCCGGTGTCGTGGCCACCGGCTGGAGCGCCGACGGCGTCGTCGAGACGCTCACCGTGCCCGACGCGCGCTTCGCCCTGGGCATCCAGGGGCACCCCGAGGTCGGTCCGTGCCGCCCGGTGTTCGGGGCGTTCGTGGCGGCGGCCGCCGCCCACCGGTTCGCCCGCGACCGAGGCGGTGTCACCGCCGTATGACCACGCCCGACCCCGGCCACGTCGCCGGCCTGCTGCGGCGCACCGCCTTCGCCGACCGGGTGGAGCACGCGCGGCGGCGCTCGGAGCTGCCGTGGGAGCCCTGGCCCCCCACGGCCCCCGCGCCGTCCCACGACACCGGCGCGGCCCTGTGGAACCTGCTCCACCTCGGCCGGCGACCGGACCACCGCCCCGACCCCGATCTCGTCCCCCGGCTCGCGGCACTCGGTCTGACCGACGGGACGGGCGCGCCCGGCCGCTGGGAGGTCACCGCGTTCCGCGGGCTGCTCGCCGCCCGCGACCGGCCCGGGACCGCGGGCGGCGGCGCCGGCGACGTCTACATCGGCGAGGACTCGCTCCGGTTCGTCGACACGATCCTGCGGGCCCGCCCCGGCGGCCGTGCCCTGGACGTGGGCTGCGGCTCCGGCATCACCACCTGCGCCCTCGCCCTCGGGTGCGCCGAGGTGACCGGGGCCGACCTCCAGCGGAGCTGCGTGGAGGCCACCGCGCTCTCGGCCGCGCTCAACGGACTGGGCGACCGCGTCCGCACCTGGCACGGCGACTTCTTCCGGGACTACGCCCCGGACGCCCCGCTCAACTGCGTCGTCGCCAATCTGCCCTACGTGCCCGTGCCGCCCGGCCTGCGCTATTCCCCGGCCGGCGACGGCGGGCCCGACGGCCTGGACCTCAACCGGCGGCTGCTGCGGCGGGCGGCCGGTCTCCTGGATCCCCGGGACGGGCTGCTCGTCACCCGGTTCCAGAGCCTGGGGGACGCCTCCGGGCCTCTGCTGCTGCCCGACATCGAGGCCTTCGCCAAGGAGGCCGGCCACGACGTCACCGTCGTCGCCGACGGCCGTACGGTCCCCGAGGTGCGGGCCGCGCTGACGGCGCTGCACGCCCTGCGGCACAACCCGGAGCTGACGGCCGGCGAGGTGCTGGCCACCGTCGACGCCCACATGGGCCGCTTCGGACAGCCGCACTACTTCGCCTGCGGGATGATCAGCCGCTCCGGGGGCACCGGCGTGGTCACGTTCACCGACCTCTCCGGGGCGGTCACCCTCGACGACGCGCTCGCCGCCGTCCACGATCCGTCGCCCGGCGCGTCGGAGGCGGCGCTGCGGCTGTACCGCGGGCGGGCGCTGGACCTGCCCGACGGTTTCTGGGAGCTCGGCACGGCGGACGACGTCGCGGCGCCCGGGCGGCGGCTGCCGGACCTGCTCGGCGCGCTGGCCGGCGCGGGCCCCGCCGGCGTCACCGGCCGCGACCTCGCGGCCGCGGTCTTCGCGGACCGCTTCGCCGCCGATCCGCTCCGCGCGCGGGCCCTGTTCGTCACCACCGAGCTGATGGCGGGCTGCCTGGCCGACGCGGGCCTCGTGGAACTCGTGGAAGCAGAAGGCGGTACCGCTCGGTGAGTCCGACGAACGGTCGGGGCGGGACCGGGATGCCGCACCGGTCGGCGGTCCTGGTCCTCGCCCTCGGCGCCTTCGCCGTCGGTACGGACGGGTACGTCACCACCGGCATCCTCCAGTCGATCGCCGACGACTTCCACGTCTCCGTCTCGGTCGCGGGCCAGTTGGTCACCGTCTTCGCCCTCAGCTACGCCGTCAGCGCGCCCGTGCTGATGACGCTGACCGCGAACGTCGGCCGGCGCGTCATGCTCCACGGCTCCCTCGGGCTCTTCCTGTTCGCCAATCTGCTCGGCGCGCTCGCCCCCGGGTACCCGACGCTGCTGGCGGCCCGGGTGCTGGCGGGGGCCTCCGCGGCGGTGTACATGAACACCGCGGTGGCCGCGGCGACGGCCATGACCGACGAACGCCACCGCGGCCGCGCGGTGGCGTTCGTCGTGGGCGGTCTGTCGCTGGCCACCGCGCTCGGCGTGCCCCTGGGCACCCTGATCGGCGCCCTGGGCAGCTGGCGCGTCACCCTGGGCCTGATCGCGGGACTCGCCGCCCTGGGCATGGCCGCGCTGGCCCTCACCCTGCCGGCCACGCCGTCGCCGCCCCCGATCACGATGGGGGCGCGGCTGCGGGTGGCGGCCGAGCCGGCCGTCCTGCTCGCGGTGCTGGCGAACACCTGCGCGGTGGCGGGCAGCTTCACCGTCTACACCTACCTCGCGGTGTTCGCCCGTGACGTGACGGGCCTCGGCGCGGCGGGCGTCAGCGGGGTGCTGTTCGCCTGGGGCGTCGCCGCCGCGGTGGGCACGGCGGTGGGCGGCCGGATCAGCGACCGCCGGGGGCCGGACCGCGCGTATCTGACCGGGCTCCTCGGCGTGGTCGCGGCATTCGCGGCCCTGGCCCTGACCGCTGTCCTCTCCCGGGTCGCCGAGGGCCCGGCCACGGTCGCCTTCCTGGTGGCGACCGTGGCCTGGGGCGTCCTCTACTGGATCGTCCCGGGGGCCCAGATCCAGCGCGTCATGGACCGCGCGCCGGCCGCGCCCACCATCGCCGTCTCCGTCAGCAGCGCCTCCTCCTACCTCGGTGTCGCGCTCGGCGGCGGCCTGGGCGGGGCCACGCTCTCCCTGACCTCGTCCCCGTTCCTGCCCCTCGCGGGTGCCGCGCTCCTCGTCGTCGCCACCGTCCTGACCACACGGCAGATGAAGGAGCCGGTGGCGTCGTGCGCGGGGCGACGGCGAGGCGCGTGACGCGGCGGACGCCGGACCGGACCGGCCCTTACCGTGAGGTGCCGGTCCGGTCCAGCGTCGGCAGGTAGCGCGGTGCCCGCCAGGCGTCCAGGCGGTGCTCCACCGCGGCGCCGAGGGTGAGCAGTCCGGCGTCCTGGTGGCCGCCGGTCAGCAGGAGCAGGCCGACGGGGAGCTCGCCGACGAAGCCGGCCGGCACCGACAGGGACGGGTACCCGGCCACGGCGGCCGGCGTGGAGGACGGGATCACGTCGTTGTCGCCGCGCTCGCAGTCGGTCGTCCAGGCGGGCGGGTTCGTCGGGGAGGCGATGGCGTCCAGGTGGTGGGCGGCCATGGTCTCGTCGATGGAGCGCCGGGAGAGGTCCTTGAGCTCGGCCCTGATCGCCCGGTAGCGCGCGTCGGTGGTGGGAGGCGCGGCGAGCGCCTGCTCGAACAGCTCCTGGCCGGCGAAACAGGTCCGCTCGGCGGGGTGGGCACGGTTGAACTCGATCAGTCCGGCGAGGTCACGGGGCCCGCTCCGGGTGGCGAGGTAGGCGTCGATGTCCCGGTGGAACTCGCTCAGCAGCGCGGGGAATTCGAGTTGCGCGAGCCGCTCCTGGTACGGGGGTGTCACCTGGACGACCTCGGCCCCGGCGCCGCGCAGCCTCTCGGCCGTACGGGTCATCAGGGCGTCCACCTCGGGTCCGAGCGAGGGCAGCCGCCACAGACCGATGCGCTTGCCGCGCAGCCCGGATCCGGGGCGCGTCAGCCCGTCCGGGAGGGAGGCGGTGCTCCGGGGCCCGTCTCCGCTGAGCACGGCGAAGGTGAGCGCGGTATCGATCACGTTGCGCGCCATGGGGCCGGCGGTGTCCTGCTCGGCGGAGATCGGCACCACGCCGGCCCCGCTGACCCGGCCGAGGCTGGGCTTGAGGCCGACGACCCCGTTCATCCCGGCGGGGCACACGATCGAGCCGTCCGTCTCGGTGCCGATCGCCACCTGCGCCAGCGACGCGGCGAGGGCGGCGGCCGAGCCGGAGGAGGAGCCGCAGGGGTTCCGGTCCAGGACGTAGGGGTTGTTCGTCTGCCCGCCCACCGCCGACCACCCTGATGTCGGCTTCGTCGAACGGAAGTTGGCCCATTCCGAGAGGTTGGTCTTGCCGAGGATCACCGCTCCGGCGTCCCGCAGCCGGGTCACCAGGGCGGCGTCGGTGCGGGGCGGGCTTCCGGCCAGCGCCCACGATCCGGCCGTCGTCGGCATGCCGCGGGTGTCCACGTTGTCCTTGAGCAGGACGGGGATGCCGTCGAGCGGGCCCCGGGCGCGGCCCCGGCGGTGCCGGGCGTCGCTGGCCGCCGCCTGGCCGAGGGCCGTCGGGTCGGTGCGCAGCACCGCTCCGATGCCGGGGTTGACGGCTTTGATCCGCCGCAGGTAGGCGGCGGTCAGCGCCGACGAGGTCAGCGAACCGTCCGTCATGCGGGCCTGGAGTTCCGGGATGGTCACGGTGTCGAGATCGACTCCCGGCGCCGGCGGACCACCGGTCCCGACCGGCTCGGCCTGCGCTCGTGGGACCGCCGGTGCCCCGGCCAGGAGGGTCCCCGCGATCAAGGCGGCGACCATGGTGGCGACGCTTCTCTGCCTCATGGGGGTAGCCGACAACACCGCCCCCCTCCGGCACAAGAGGGCCGTGGCGCCGCGGCGTCCGTAATCCCCTTGCGGGAGGCGGGGGCCGTCGGTTCTGATTCCCCTACGGGGGCCGGTGGGGCGGGGCGGAAGGGGCGGTTCGGTGCGACCAGTGCTGCTGGTGGACGTGGACGGGCCGCTGAATCCGTACGCCGCGAAACCCACCCGCCGGCCCGACGGCTATCTCACGCACCGGCTCTCGACGCCTCGTTGGCAAGCCGCCGAACGGCGACGGCCGGCCGCGTGGGGGATGCCGTACGAGCGGCTCAGACCCCTCCGGGTGTGGCTCAACCCGGACCACGGGCCGGCGTTGGCCACGCTTCCCTTCGACCTCGTCTGGGCGACGACGTGGGAGGAGGAGGCCAACGACTACGTGGCACCGGTGCTGGGGCTGCCTCCGCTGCCCTTCATCGCCTGGTCCTCACCGCGGCCCGAGCCCGGGGACGGTGTGTTCTGGAAGACCCCCGAGGTCGTCGCGTGGGCGGAGGGCCGCGCGTTCGCCTGGGTCGACGACGACATAACCGAGGCCGATCGCCGTTGGGTCGGTGCCCACCACGACGGCCCCGCCCTCCTGCACCGGGTCGACCCCCGGACCGGCCTGACCGCCGGCGACTTCGGCGTGCTGGAGGAATGGGCCGCGGGGCTGGGCCGAGAGGCCGGCCCCGCCCGCGTCCCGGGGGCCGGGCTCATTCGCGCGCTCCCGGGGCCTCGCGCCGGGTGAAGCGGTGCCACCAGTGGTGGCGCCGGGGGTGTACGGCCCGGCCCAGCCTGCGGCCGAGGAGCAGATAGCCCAGCAGGGCGCCCGCGGTGTTGAGGAGCACGTCGTCGATGTCGAAGGCCCGGCCCGTGATGAGGGCGCCCTGGACCAGCTCGACCAGCAGCATCACCACCGCCGTGACGGCGACGACGCGGAGCGGTCCCCGGGCGCGCGGCACCAGCACCGGCAGCAGCAGGCCGAACGGGACGCCCAGCGCGATGTTGCCGCCGACCTGCTTGACGGTGTCCCGGAAGGCCGGCCGGGAGAGGTAGTCGCGGATGGAGTCGCCCGGGCGCAGGTTGCTGTGCGTCAGCGGTTCCGAGGCGGCGGAGGGTTCCAGGGTCAGCCGGGCCAGCACCACGCCGAAGGCCACCATCCCCGCGAAGGCCAGCAGCATGACCACGATGCGTAACGGCCGGGTGAGACGGCGCCCGCCGACGGCCTCCGCACGGTCGTCCGTGTCCTTCGCGGCCTTGTCGTGCGGGTCCTCGCGCGCCATCACGCCCTCCGTCGGGGTCGGCCTGCCTGTCCCTTCGGTTACCCCCGGCGGGATGCGGCACGCCCTCCGAAGAGGTCGGGGGTGTCCGTTCAGAGCACGGGCGGTACGCACGCGCGCCCCGGGGCGCCGCCGCCACGTCGGCGTACGGGCCGGTCCGCCCCGGCCGTGCCACGGGTCACGGGTCACGGGTACGACCGGGTGCGCCGGGCGCGTGTTGCGCTCCTCCGTGCGGGGAGGTGTCCTGACGGCAGACGGGGGCCGTGACATCCCGACGGCAGTGAAGGACTGTGCCATGGCATCACCACCGTCCCGCACCCGCACACCGGTCATGTTCATCCACGGTCTGTGGCTGCATTCGAGCAGCTGGCAGGGGTGGGCGGACAAGTTCCGCGACGCCGGGTACGAGCCGATGACACCCGAATGGCCCAACGTCCCGGATTCCGTGGCCGAGGCCCGCCGTCACCCCGACCGGCAGGCCGGCGTCGGGCTCGCGGAGATCTCCCGGCAGCACGCCACCGCCATCCGCGATCTCGGCGGGGTCAAGCCGGTGCTGGTGGGGCACTCCGTCGGTGGTTTCATCGCGCAGCACCTGCTCGGTCAGGGGCTGGCGGCGGGGGCCGTCGCGATCTGCCCGGGCCAGATCAAGGGCGTCAAGGCCGTCGGGCCGGCGCAGGCGAAGGCGACCTTCGCCTTCCTCGGCAACCCCGCCAACACCAAACGTGCCGTGTCGCTGGACGCCGGCCAGTTCAGGTACGCGTTCGCGAACGCGGTCTCCCGCGAGGAGTCCGACGAGCTCTTCGAGAAGTGGACCATCCCCAGCCCGGCCCGCCCGCTCTTCCAGCTGGCGCTGTCCAACTTCGCCCGGCACTCCCCCGCCAAGGTCGACACCCACAACAACAACCGGGGGCCGCTCCTGTTGCTGTCCGGGAAGCTCGACCACACCGTCCCCGACGTGCTGACCCGTTCGACGTTCAAGCGGTACCGCGAGTCGAGCGCTCTCACGGAGTACCAGCGGTTCGACGACCGCGGGCACTCCCTGATCGTCGACAGCGGCTGGCCCGAGGTCGCCGACGCGTCCCTGACCTGGCTCGCCGACCAGGGGCTCACATGACCGGCGGCCGCGGCCCCGGGCGCCTCCCCGCCCGCCCGGACCGCGCGGCCCCGTATCCGACGCCCTCGTCCCCACGACCCGCGGAGGAGTTCCCGTGAAACCACACCTGACACGACACCCGAAGCAACACCGCCCCGGCGCACGCGCCCTCGCCCTCGCCCTCCCCCTGCTGGCCGCCCTGCTGACGGCCGTGACACCACTCGGCCCGGCCGGGACCGCCCGGGCCGCCGACCCCTGCGGCACCAAGCCCGACGACTACATAGGCGCCACGTACCGCGTCGTCGCACCGGAACTCATCATCAGGATCACCTTCCTCGCCGGCGGCGTGTTCGAGTACGCGCTCGAGGACGGTGTGGTGCACAACGGCACGTACACGGCCACGGCACAGGCCCTGACGCTCGTCTCCGAAGGCACGGACCGCAGCGTGTTCCGGGGCTGCGACGGGACCTCGTCCAGCCCCGGCTTCATCGCGTTCCCGAGCGCCCTCATCAGCCGGGGCACCTGACCGCCCCGGGGCCGTCGTTCACCGACGACTCCTGGGAACCGGTGCGGGGCCGCCCCCGCCAGAGGCTGGTGCGCTCCCCCCTGGCCGTGCCACGGTTGCCTCCATGGACTGGACGGCGCCGGTCGGTACGGCCTTGGGCGGGCTCATCGGAGTGGTCTCCACGCTCGTCGCGCATCGCGCGCAGTGGAGAAAGGAAGCGAGGAAACAGGAGCGGGAGGAGTTACGGACCGCGTGTGTCCAGTTCTTGTCGGCGGTGACCCAGGCCAGGGAACAGATATTCCGTGCGAGCCGGGAGAGCCGCGCCGAGGAGCGGGCGGGGCGCGCCCAGGACGCGCTGGCCGAGCACGAGGTGTTTCCCGCGCGCATACAGCTGCACCTGGCCGCACCGCCCGAACTCGCCGACCTGTCCCGGGAGTCGGTGCACCTGCTGATCGCGTACAGAGACGCGGTGGTCAACGGTGAGCCCCACCAGGAGGCGGAGGCGGAGTTCACCCGGCACCGCGCGGGGCTGACGCGGGCCATGCAGGAGGCTCTGTCCTACTCGCGGTAGCGGGCCGGCCGGCCCTGGAGGCGGCCCGCGTGCGCGCGTCACCCGGGCGACGCGCGCACGGAAGGCCTTCGGTACCCGCGTGTTGTCGGACCCCTGGGCTACCGTCCGGGCCATGGACAACACCTCGTCGCCGGTACGGCTCGACCTGTGGTCCGCGCAGGACCTCGGGCTGCTGCGGGCGTTGAACACACCGGAAGTGATGGCCCATCTCGGCGGTCCCGAGACCGAGGAGCAGCTCCTCGCCCGCCATGAGCGGTACGTGCGGCTGAGCTCCGACCGTACGGGCGCGGGCCGGATGTTCCGGATCACCCTGCTCCCGGAGGAGGCCGTGGTCGGCAGCATCGGCTTCTGGCGGCAGGTCCGGGACAGCGAGCAGGTCTACGAGACGGGGTGGACGGTGCTGCCCGGGTTCCAGGGCCGGGGCGTGGCGACCGCCGCGACGCGGGCGGTCACCGAGCGGGCGCGGGCCGAGCGGACCCACCGCTTCCTGCACGCCTTCCCGTCGACGGACAACGGGCCGTCGAACGCGGTCTGCCGCAAGGCCGGTTTCGAGCTGCTCGGCGCACGCGACTTCGAGTACCCGCCGGGCCGGCCGATGCGGTGCAACGACTGGCGGCTGGCTCTCTGACCTCAGAGCCGCGGCGAGGAGCCGGGGCTCACCGGGCGGCGTGGCGTTCGAGGTAGATGGAGGTGAAGACGGCGACCTTGGCGCGCAGGGCCCACGGGTCGAAGGGCTTGCTGATGTAGTCGACCGCCCCGGCCGCGTACCCGCGGGCGGAGTGTTCCGGGTCCACGCCCATCGCGGTCAGGAAGATGATGGGCACGTCGCGGGTGCGGGGCCTGCGCTTGATGTGCGCGCACGTCTCGTAGCCGTCCATCTCCGGCATCTGCACGTCCATGATGATGACCGCGAAGTCGTCATGGTCGAGGAGCGCCTTGAGCGCCTCCCTGCCGGAGGAGACGGTGACGAGGTCCTGGTCGAGCGTCTCCAGTACCGCCCTCATGGCCAGCAGGTTGTCGGCCTGGTCGTCGACGATCAGGATCCTGGGCATGTCGCGGGGCTCGGACGCGACGGCGGGCAGGGCGGCCGCGGGCCGTTCGACGGCCTCCAGCTGCCGTTCGAGCAGATCGCACCGGGCCTCCGCGGCGGCGCGCTGTTCCCGTGCCTCGCGCAGCTCCTTCCCCAGGCGCGATACCTCGGCCTCCAGGGCGTTGCGCTCCTGGAGGAGGTCGGAGACGTCGGGGTGGGCCGCGGCGAGCTTGTCCGCCCGCTCCCTCTCCGCGCTCCGGTCGGCCTCCAGTTGGTTGAGGCGTACTTCCAGGTCGGCGATGCGGTGGGTGCGGTCCAGCAGCGCGTCGCCCAGTACGTCGCCGCGGACGCTCGACCTGCGCGAGACCCGGTCGGCGTCGGCCAGCTGCTGTTCCAGGATCTCCACCGCGTGCTTGGGGGAGGAACCCGCGTCGACCGCCGACCCGTACAGCTCGCGTACGAACTCGATGGCCTCGGTGGTGACGGCGGTGCCACGGTGTTCGGCGAGGTCCGCGAACAGGTCCATGATCACCTGCCAGGGAGGTAAGCGGGTTCCGTTCAGGTAGCGCGAGAACGTCCCGGGGTCGCGACGGCGCCGGGCCGCGTAGCGCCGCACGGACACCTCCATCCCCGCGAACAGCTCCCGCAGCGCCTGGGCGAGCGCGCGGGACGACTCCGTGAGGTCGTTCCCCAGTGGCCGGAGCTCACCCATGCCCTGCCCCCTTTCCGGTGCGGGCGTCCGCGTGCCGACGCGGACCGCCGGTGTCGGGCTCGCCGGCGACGAGCCGGTCGAAGAACCGCACCGCCAGCCCCGCCGCGACGAGGCCCGCGAGCACGCCGCGCGGCGTTCCCTCGCCGGCGAGCGCGGTCAAGGCGCCCGTCGTCGCGCCGGCGAGCGACGCGAGCAGGAACACCAAGGTCGTTCTCTGTGACAGCAGCGGCCGGTCCACCGAAGTCTCCATCCATCCGGCCCGTCGCACAACGGGACTTGTCACCCGTCCAGCGGATTGCGGGAAGGTGACTCACAGAATGGAGGGGCGTGGAGCCGTTGCGCCGTGCGATCGGGAAAGAAACGCAACGCTGCCCCTCGTCGCCGGCGCCGCCCACCGTCAGGGCACGCCCTTTCCCCCGGACCGGTGCGCTGTGGCCGCGACCGTTGCGCCGTTGCGCCGCAACGCTGCCGCCGAGGCGCGACGCCCGCCCGTCGCACGCTCTTCGCGTGGACGGGCGGGTGTCGGTTCCGGCTCGGAGGGGCCGAAGCGCGGGGCCGGCGTGGCGCGAGCCGACAGCACCGACCGCCTCCCCCGTGCCGACGGCCTCGATCACCGGCATGAAGCAGTCCCTGTCGGTCTGGCAACGGCCTGCGCCTTCGCCCCGGCGCGGTAGCCCCCGGCGGACCGCGGCGGGTGCGCCGCACCACCCGGAGGCCACAGTCGATCACCACCCTCAAGGCAGCCGCACGGAAAGGCTCGCCCCGGGCCCTACGCGGCCTCCGTGCTCCGTTCCGCCGCCCGGTTCACCTGCCGTGCCGCGCCGCGCCGCCGGTACAGCGGGACGGCCACGAAGAGGCAGACGACGAAGGCGGCCGCCAGCCAGCGGAAGGCCGCGTGGTAGCCGGCCAGGGCGGCGTGGGCGCGGGTCAGGGCGCCCGGGGTGTCGTGGTCGGCCAGGTAGGAGGCGGTGGTCGTGGTGGAGACCGTGTTGAGCAGCGCGACGCCGATCGATCCGCCCACGTACTGCATGGCGTTGACGGTGGCCGAGGCGACGCCCGAGTCGGCGGCTGCCACGCCGAGGGTGGCCAGGCTGGTGGTGGCTGTGATGATCGTCCCGAGGCCGGCGCCGGTGAGGACGAGGGCGGGGAGGACGGCGGTGGCGTAGGCGCTGTCGAGGCCGAGGGTGGCCAGCAGGGCGAGTCCGCCCGCGGCCGACGCCGCGCCCGCCGCGATCACGGTCTTGGGGCCGAACCGGGGCAGGAGCACGTTGGTGGCCAGGGGCGAGGTGCCGATGAGGCCGCCGATCATCGGGAGGTAGGCGAGCCCGGTCGCGGCCGGGCCGTACCCCAGGGAGTGCTGAAGGTAGTAGGTGGCGAACAGGAAGGTGCCGAAGACCGCCGAACTCGCCTGGAACAGGGCGATCAGGGAGGCCCCGCGGTCGCGGTCCAGGACGATGTGCAGCGGCAGCAGCGGGTGCGCCGCCCTGGTCTGCCACCAGGTGAACGCCACGAGCAGGGCGGCCGCCGCGGCGAGGAATCCCCAGGTGGCGACGGAACTCCACGGGTGGTTCTCGGCGGCGGCGAACCCGTAGACGAGACAGAACAGCCCGGAGCCGACGAGCACCGTGCCGGGCACGTCGAGGCGGGACGTCCGGGCGCGGGGGGCGGGGGCGAGGAGGAGGATCCCGGCGGCGAAGGCGAGGACCGCGGCCAAGGTGTTCATGTACATGGCCCAGCGCCAGCTCAGGTACTCCGTGAGGACGCCGCCGAGCGGCATCCCCACCGCGCCGCCGGCGCCGGCCGCCGCGCCCCACACGCCGAAGGCGGTGGCCCGCTCCTTGGCGTCGGTGAACGTGATGCCGACGAGCGAGAGCGCGGCGGGCGCCAGGAGCGCGCTGGACAGCCCCTGTCCGGCGCGCGCCCCCACCAGCATCCCGAAACCGTCGGCCATGCCCGCGAGGGCGGAGGTCCCGGCGAAGCCCGCGAGGCCGACGAGGAACGTGGCGCGGCGGCCGAACAGGTCGGCGACGCGCCCCCCGAGCAGCAGGAGGCTGCCGAAGGCGAGCGCGTAGGAGGTGACGACCCACTGCCGCCGGCCGTCGGGGAACCCCAGGTCGGCCTGGGCCGAGGGCAGCGCGATGTTCATGATGGTGCCGTCGAGGACCACCATCAGCTGCGCCGTGCTCAGGACGCCCAGGATCCACCAGCGGCGACGCGGTGCCGTCGCTCCGCTCCGGAGCCCGGGCACGGGGGTGGTGTGGCGCGGAGGCATCGTGGCGGTCTCCCGGAATGGCGCTGGTGGCTCACTGACGGCCCCGCACGGAAAGTGGCGGGCCAGGACCCGTCGGGGGCGGAAGGCAACAGAAGGCGGCCGAAGCGCGAAATGCCGCGGCCAGCAGCATAATTGAGTTTCGCCCGGACCCGAAGTCGAGTTCCCGAAGAACGATGGTCATGACACTCGTTCAACCGATCGTCCGATAACCCCCGGATCCTTTTTACCTCGTTGGAGGGGTTCCGGACGACGGCGGCAATTCAGTAACCTCTTGGCGTTATGGTCGCTGTGTGCTGGTCGCCAAATTTACTCGGCCGTGACGGGGAATCCGCGCGGGCCAGGAGTGAGGACGGGGACGATGAAACACACTGAGACCTCCGGAATGAAGGACCAGGGATTCCGGGCGGCGATGCGGCATCTGCCCACCGCCGTCGCCGTCCTGACGGTCAGAACCGGGACCGGCCCGGCCGGCATGACCGCCGGGTCGGTCACCTCCGTATCCATGGACCCCGAGCTGCTTTCGGTGTGTCTGCGACAGGGCAGCCGCCTCACCGCCGCGATCGCCGAATCCGGTGGGTTCGTCGTCAATCTGCTCCAGGAGCACCAGTCGGCGATCGCCCGGTGGTTCGCCTCGGCCGAACGCTTCGGCATGACCGACGAGTTCCACGGCATCGGCTGGCACCCCGCCGCGAACGGGGGCCACCCGGTCCTGGCGGACGCGGCCTGCGTGTTCGAGTGCCGCACGGAGGGGCAGGTGCCGAACGGCGACCACCTCCTCACCATCGGCTGGGTCACCGCGTGCAGGGTGAGCCCGTCGGCGCGCCCGTTGCTCAGTTATCAAGGCCGCTATCACAAGATCAGCAACCTCACCGGCGACGATTCGCCGGCCTCCCGGCTCCGGGCGTGACCGGGCCCTGAGGCGCGCACAGGCCCCTGGCCGGCAAGCGGGAACATCGGTCGCGGGGGCCGGTCTCCGCGCCGCCGGGCCGGCCGTCCGCCACATCCGTGGGAGCCGCCTTCGACGCCGACCGGCACGCCGTGCCCGCCACGGTGCGTCGGGACGGCTCGCCTCGGATCAGCGGCGGGGCGGCCCCGTCACCGGTGCCTCCACGGCTCGTCGGCGGGGCTTCGCACGGGTCACGGGTGCGGCGGCGCCCGTGCCCCGTCGCCGGCTCATACGACGCGGATCACGATCGCGCCGGACCAGCTGTCCCCGGGCTCCGGCCGGACCGTACGCCCGTCGACGGTCATCTCCAGGTCGCGGCCCCTGGGCGCGGTCACCCGCGCGCCGCGGTCCAGGCGGAGGGCCGACAGGTAGCAGGTGCCGGTGGGGATCCAGTGGCTTCCGGGGCCGAGGGTGAGGATCACTCCGTTGTTCACCACGGCGGACGGGGTGTTGGTGACGACGCCGAGCTCCCGGTAGCGGGAGATGCCGATGGTGCTCACCCGGTGCTTGACGGTGGTGGCCGAGACGGCGCCGGTGAGGCGGCAGCGGGTGAGGTTCAGGGAGAGGTTCAGGCCGTGGGCGGGGCCGGTTCCGCCGCGGAATCCGTTGAAGACGTCACCGGTCAGATCCATGTCGGCGAACTCGGCCATGGCGTCCATGGGGTGCGCGACGGTGGTGTCGAAGTCCGGCATGCGCTGGGGCGCGGGTGTCGGCTCGTGGAAGACGCCTTCGGCGACGCCCCAGCCGTCCGCGTGCGTCGGACAGGGGTCGTCGTCGTCCATCAGCTGGAGCAGGACGCCGTTGCCGGGCAGCAGCCGCGCGCCGTCGGATCCGTCGACGTCGAGCCGCGCCGGCTGGCCCTTGACGAGGAACGTCGTCTCCGTGGTGCGGAGGACGGTGCCACCGTCGATGCGCACCGACCCCGGGCCGTGCCACATCAGCCCGAAGCGGTGGGAGCGGAGTGCGCAGGCGCGCGGGGTGAGGTCCGTCAGATCGCTCGCGCTCAGGCCCAGGTTCCATTCGGCGTCCAGCCGCCGTACGGCCTGTGAGGTGCTGTCGCCGTAGTGCAGGGCGCCGCTGCGGATGATGCCGACATAGGCCGTGACGTCGAACTCGCAGCCGAGGAAGTGCTGGGTGACGTTGTCGACGACGTACGAGCCGTAGCCGTCACCGGCGACCGTGATCCGGCTGTTGACGGCCGCCAGCCGGCACTTGTCGCCGCTGATGTCGGCGGAGGACCCGTCGCCGCTCATGGGCCCGAAGGGGAAGGCGTCGCCGCTGGTCTCGGAGGAGAGCACGCCCCAGCTCTCCGAGGAGAGGGTGGAGGCGAGGTAGACGGTGGTGGTGTCCTTGCCGGAGAGATTGGTGGCGCGCACGTTGCCGGAGAGGCCGAGGACCCAGGGCGCGGTGCGCATGTACCGGGGGTTGACGTTGGGGATGTACTCGTCGGGCAGGACGCCGTTGGCCGTGTGCAGCCGGGAGTTCTTGACCACGACCGTGGCGCCGCCGAGGGCGACGACGGCGGTGCGCATCACACCGCGGCAGTCGATGCGGGCCCCGTCGGCCACCAGCCGGCCGCGGGGGCCGGAGGCCGTCAGGGCGGCGCCGTAGCCGACGAAATCGCTGCGGCCGTTCCCGGTCAGCTCGATGCGCGGGTCGCGCAGCAGGTATGCGGCGTCGGCCACGTAGACGCCGTTGAAGGCCTCGCCGGTGGAGACGACGGTCAGGCCGTCGGCGGCCGAGGTGCCGACCCGTCCGCCGCTCCGCGCGGCCGTCACGGAACGGGAGTCGTCCGGTCCGCGGGCGCCGACGAACAGCGCTTGCCGGAGGGCGAAGACCAGGCCCTTGAAGTGGACCGTGTGGGGGTCGCAGACCGTGACCACCACATCGCCGCGGTAGGTGCCCGGGGAGATCCGGACGGTCTCGGCGTGGGTCAGCGCCGCCCCGGTCTCGGTCCCGTCCACGGTGAGGGTCAGGGCCTTGCCGGCGGGGGCGGCGAGCGTGCCGCCGGGTTCGACGGTGAGGGTGTTCAGCCGTGTGGTGCGCTTGAGGACGACGGTGCGGCCCTTGCGCACGGTGAGGGACGGCTCGGGCGGGGGTGCCGCACGGTCGTCCCTGGTCGTGAGGGGCGCGGCGGCGGGGAGGAAGAGGGCTCCGCCCAGGGCGGCGCCGAGCCCCAGGACGCGGCGCCGGACCGGCCGGCGGGCCGTGGCCGGTGGTGGGGGGTCCACTGCCATGTCATGTGCTCCCTCGCGTCGCCCGGCGGCCGAGCTGCGATGCTAACCCCGCTCGCGGGGGATTTCGGAGTACCGCCGTTCGGCCGATCGGGTAATCCCAGAAATTTCAGGAGGCATTCATCTCCGTAAACATCAGGGACGCGTCGGATGACGGCGTGCCACATTTCCGCTGGCAGCGAGGCCGTCGTATTGGCATACAGATGCCCCGTTCGGGTCCATATCGCGCGACCCCGTATTCATGGATGGGACAGCAGCCTACGATCGTTGTGGGTGGGAAACCACGAACGAGGGGGTCTCCGTTGGCGCTTACACGTACAGTGCCGCAGGCCGAGGAAACCAGCACGGCCCTGGTACTGGGATCAGATGCATTGCGCGCCGAAGAAGTCGCGGACTTCGCGCGGCGCCCTGAGAAATGGGAAATCCGCCTCGACGGCGACGCCTGCGCGCGCATGGCCGCCGCCCAGCGGGCCAAGGACGCGCTCGTCGCCTCCGGTCAGCCGGTCTACGGCGTGACCACCGGGTTCGGCGACAGCTGCGGGCGGCACATCGGGCCGGCGAAGGCGGCCACTCTGCAACGCAATCTCATCTCGGGCCATCTGGCCGGCAGCGGCGATCCGGCGCCGCCCGAGGTGACCCGGGCGACCATGCTGATCCGGGCCAACTGCCTGGCCCGCGGGTACTCCGGGGTGCGGGTGTCCCTGGTGCAGCTCCTGGCGGACTGCCTGCGCGAGGACATCCTGCCGCTGATCCCGGAGCGGGGCTCCGTCGGCGCCAGTGGTGACCTCGTCCCGCTGGCCTATCTCGCCGACATGCTCACCGGCAACGGCACGGTGCTGCACCGGGGCACGACGCGCTCCGCCGCCTCCGCGCTGCACGACGCCGGGCTCACGCCGGTGGAGCTCGCGCCGAAGGAGGGGCTCGCGCTCATCAACGGCACCTCCTTCATGAGTGGCTACGCGGTCGCCGCCGTCCGCGCCGCGCGTGACCTGTCCGCGATCGCGGACCTGTGCACGGCGTTCGCGGTCGAGGCCCTCCAGGCCAGCGCCGGGCCCTTCGAGCCGTTCCTCCACACGCACAAACCGCACCCGGGGCAGCGGACCAGCGCGGCGAGGATCCATCACCTGCTGAAGGGCTCGAACCTCGCCATCGAGCACCGGGACAGGGTCACCGCCAACCCCCGGCTCAAGGGCGCCAGTTACCAGATGCTGCGTACGGGTCTCCAGGACCGCTACTCCGTACGCTGCGCGCCCCACGTGACAGGGGTCCTCAACGACACCCTGAGCTGGGTCACCGACTGGGTCGACACCGAGATCAACTCCACCAACGACAACCCCCTGTTCGACCCCGAGACCGGAGAGGTCCACCACGGAGGCAACTTCTACGGCGGTCACATCGGGCAGGCGATGGACGGCCTCAAGCTCGCCGTCGCCAGCCTCGGGGACCTGCTGGACCGGCAGGTCGCGCTGGTGGTCGACGAGAAGAGCAACCAGGGCCTGACGGCGAACCTCGTCCGTCCGACGGACGGCGCGGACTACGACTCCGGGCTCCACCACGGCTTCAAGGCCGCGCAGATCGCCTCCTCCTCGCTGGCCGCCGAGGCCCTGAAGAACAGCGCCCCGGCGACGGCCTTCTCCCGCTCGACGGAGTCCCACAACCAGGACAAGGTGAGCATGGCGTCCATCGCGGCCCGCGACGCGTGGCGGATCGTCGAGCTGGTGCAGAACATCGCGGCCATCGACCTGGCCGCGCTGTGCCAGGCCGTGGACCTCCGGGGCGGCGACCGCATGGCGCCCGCGACCCGGGCGGCCTATGACGTGGTGCGCACCGCGGTCCCCTTCGTCGACCAGGACCGCCGGCTCGACAAAGACCTGGCCGGGCTCGTCGACCTGATCAGGTCCGGGGAGGTCACCGCGGCGCTCAGGGCCGCCGGCGCCGACGTGGAGAGCCAGTTGCCCGAACAACCGCGGAGGTACTGTGTCCACTGACCTGCCCGACGCAGAACGCGTCGTCCGCGACACGGTCGGGGCCGTGCTCAACACCTCGGCGGCGGAGTGGCCCCGCGACCGGCCCCTGGACGAACTGCCGGACGCGATCTACGACAGCCTGGCGCAGCTGGAAGTGCTCACCCGTGTGGAGCGGGCGTTCCGCCTGGCGCCGCGCCCCGTCGACCCGGACCACCTGATGAGCATCGACACCATCATGGCCATGGTCGTGGAGTCCGGCCCCGTCCGCACACCCGCCGACGCCGGTGCGGCCGAGGGCGGTGACGGATGAGCGAGACCCCCCGACGGGTCGCCGTCACCGGGGTGTACCTGGCCTCCGGGCTGGGCGTCGGGACCGAGGAGGTCTGGCAGGCCGTGTGCGCCGGCTCCTCGGCCGTCGGACGCTGCTCCGACCTCGCGGACGTCTTCGCCGCGCGGCTTCCCGACGCCCCCGCCGCCGCGCTCCTGGTGGAGCGCGCGGGCCTCGGTGCGCTGCGGCACGCCGCGCTCGACCCGGACTCCCTCGACCCGTACGAGATCGGCATCGCCCTCGGGACCAACTCCGGCTCCGAGGAACTCTGGACGCACTACCGGCGGGCGGCCGAGGACGGCTCGGCGCCCGCCCGGCACCCGGCGCACACCTGCGCCGACCGGCTCGGCGCCGCGCTCGGCGGCCGGGGGCCCAAGGCGGTCTTCGCCACCGGGTGCATCGCCAGCGCGAACGCCATCGGCTACGCCTACGACGCGGTGGCCACCGGGCGCGCCACGGTCATGCTGGTGGGCGGTTACGAGGCGCTCAACATCACCACTGTCGCCACGTTCGCCAGCTGGAAGTCGATCGACTCCGCGCCGTCCGCGCCCTACGCCCGCAGCAGCGGGCTGAACCTCGGGGAGGCGGTGGCGTTCCTGGTCCTGGAGTCGGAGCGGTCCGCGCGGGCGCGCGGCGTGCCGATCCTCTCCTATGTCCGGGGCTACGGCCTGACCAGCGACGCCTACCACATCACCGCCCCGCCGCCGGACGGCTCCGGGCTGCGGACCGCCATGTTCGGCGCACTGGGCCGCGCGGGCCTCGCTCCGGACGAGGTCGGCTACGTCAACGGTCACGGCACGGGCACCCGCGCGAACGACACCGCCGAGCTCAACGCGATGCGGGCCGTCTTCACCGGGCCGAACCCCCCGCCGATGAGCAGCTCCAAACCCCAGGTGGGGCACACGCTGGGGGCCTGCGGGGCGCTGGAGGCGGTGCTGACCACGCTGGCCCTGCGGGACGGTCTCCTCCCGCCGACGGCCAACGCCGAGGGCACACCGCCCTGGGACGTCGTGCCCGGGACCGCGCGGCGGGCCGGGATCGAGGTCGCGCTGTCCAATTCGATCGCCTTCGGCGGGGCCTGCTGCTCGCTGGTCCTGGGCCGGAGCGGCGGGGAGCCGCAGGACCGGCCCCGGAGAAGCCTGTCGTTCACCGGTGCCGGGGTGGTCTCGGGGCTGGCCACCGGGCGGCGCCCGTTCCTCGCGGCGCTGCGCCGGGAGCGGCCCGGAGGGGCGCCGGACGGCTTCCGTTCCGCCCGTGACCTCCACGACTCCTTCAAGGATTTCATCGACCCGAAGTTCCGTCCGCGGCTCGACGGCCTCGGCGCCATGACCGTGGCCGCCGCGCGCATGGCGTGGGACGACGCGGGCCTGCGGGACGGCACCCGGGTCGGCATCGTGCTGGCGACCGCCGCCGGCCCGATCGGCACCGTGGAACAGATGAACGAGACCGTCGAACGGGAGGGACCGGAGTACATCAGCGCCGTGCACGCCCCGAACATCGTCTCCAGTGTGACGGCGGGTTACGCCACGCTGGAGCTGGGGCTGGGCGGCCCGCTGGCGGCCGTCTCCACCGGCGACGCCTCGGGGCTGATCGCGCTGGGCCACGCGGCCGACCTGATCCGCCAGGGGCAGGCCGACGCCGTCATCGTGGTCGCGGCCGACGACGTCACCGACACGCTCGCGGGGGCCTACGGCCGCTACGGCCTGCACGGCCCCGGTGCGTGCCGGCCGTACTCCCGGACCGCCGCCCCGGGGTCCGTCTCGGCCGGAGCGGCGGCCGTGGTCCTGGAGGCCTCCGAGCACGCCCGCGCCAGGGGTGCCACCGAGCTCGGCACCCTGCTCGGACACTCCGTGTCCTCGGGCCCCGGCCGGACGGAGGACGCCCCGCTGTGCGCCGAGTCGTGGTCCCGGGCCATGCGCCGGGCGCTGGACGAATCCGCTCCGGACAGGGCGGGCGCACGGGTCACCGAGGCCGTCGACGTCTACGGCGCCGCCCGGGGCGTTCCCGTCGTGGACGACGCCGAACTCACCGCGCTCACGTCCTGCCTCAAGTCGGCCGGCACCAGGCTCACCGCCGTCGCCGGGGCGACCGGGCACTGTCAGTCGGCCGGCGCCCTGCTGTCCCTGATCGCCGCTCTCGACGGCTGCGGCGGCGGTCTGCTGCCGCACCTGGCCGAACCGTCCGATCCGCTGCCCGGCGCGCACGCCTATCTGTCGGCCGGGCCCGCCGGTGGCCGCCGCCGGGCCCTGGTGACCGCCGCCAGCTGGGGTGGTACGTACGCGGCCGCCGTCGTCGGACCGGCCGGTGAGGGACCGTGATGGGGAGTTATCAGGAGCTGGCACCCCTGGAACTCCTCACCCGCAGCCTGGGTGCCGGGCCGGCCGGCCCGCTGGGGCCGACGGTCACCCGATGGGACCGGCTCGGGCGGGAGGCCGCCGAGGAGCTGGTGGTGAAGGCGCTGCCGGAGGTGATCGAGCTGTGCACCTCCGGCAGCACGGGGCCGGCCGCCCCCTGGTGCCACAGCGGACGGCAGCTGTGGACCGAGGCCGGGATGCTGGCCGACCTGGTCCGTGCCGACCGTCCCCGGGCGATCCTGTCCTTCGCTCCCCCCACCCACCTCTACGGCCTCATCGCCACCGCGCTGCTGCCCGCCGTGCTCGGCCTCCCGCTGTGCTACTGGCCGCGTTACGGGCTGCCGACACCGGCCATCGACGAGGACCGCTGGCTGGTCGTGGCCATCCCGTGGGCCTTCCCCGTCCTGCTCCGCGACCAGTCGGTGCTCGGCCGGCGCGAGCACGTCACCGTGCTGCACAGCACCGCCACGCTGCCCTCGACCGCCGGGGAGTTCATCGCGGCCTCCGGACCCGGCGGGGTCCGGCTGATCGAGCTCTTCGGGTCGACCGAGACCGGCGCCATCGCCTATCGCGAGCAGGCCGCCGGCCCTTCCCCATGGACCCTGATGGACGACGTCCGCTTCACCGGCGACCCCGCCGACGCCCGGCTCGGGGTGACCAGCCCCCGGCTCGCCCTCACCCCGGAAGGCCGCCCCATGACGAAGTGGACCACCGACGACTACGTCCAGCGGCTGGACGACCGCAGCTTCCACTTCCACGGCCGGCGGCACCGGCTGATCAAGGTCAACGGCCGCAGGATCGACCTCGACCTGGTCGAGGAGCGGCTGCGCGCCGCCCTCCCCTGCGCCGACCTCACCTGTGTGCCCGTCACCGACCGGATCCGCGGCGAGCACGTCGAACTGCTCGTCGCGGCACCGCGCGAGCCGCAGCTCGTGCACCGGCGGACGGCGGAGACGCTGCGGAAGCTCGGCGTCACCGTCGGGCGGATCACGATCGTGGACGCCATCGACCGCAGCGACACCGGCAAACCCCGGCGGATCACCGACCGACGGGCGGTCACCCCATGAGGATCGCCATCATCGGTGACGGCATCTCCGGCCTCCACCTCGCGCTGCGGCTCCAGCAACTGGACATCGACGTCACCCTCTTCGGGGCCAAGTCGCCGGAGGCCGTGCGCAACGGCCGGGCGCTCAACTTCGTCGCGCGCTCGGGCAGCACCCGGCACCGCGAGGAGCTGCTCGGCCTCGACCTCTGGGCGTCGCCCGACACGCTGGCCGAGGCCCGGACGGTCACGGTGCACGGCCCCGAGCCGCTGACCTTCCGCGCCGACCCGGACCCCGCGTACAGCATGGTCGACTTCCGGCTCTACCTGCCCGCGCTGGTGGAGGAGTACCTCGCGCGCGGCGGCCGGCACCTCGTCACGCAGCTCACCGCCCGCACGGCGCACGACGCCGCCGCCGACCACGACCTGGTCGTCGTCGCGGGTGGCCGGGCGGCCGGGGAGCTGTTCCCCCGGGACCCCGAGCGCTCCCCGTTCGACGCCCCGCAGCGGGTGTTGTGCGGCGGGCTGTACCGGGGCATCGGCGAAGCCGTCCCCCACAGCATCGAGTTCCACGTCATGCCGGGTGTCGGCGAGGTCCTGCGCATGCCGTTCCACTGCGCGGACGGTCACGTCGACGTACTGGGCCTGGAGGCCGTCCCCGGCGGCCCCCTCGACCCGCTCTGCCGCACCCCCTACGACGACGCCGATCCGGGGCGCTTCCACTCCGTCGTGCTCGACGCGCTCCACCGCTACGTGCCCGATCTGCGCGAGCGCGTCGACGAGCGGGCCTTCGGCCTGAACCGGCCCGCCGACCTGGTGCAGGGCGGGGTCACCCCGGTGGTGCGCCGGGCCTGGCGGCCCCTGACCGACACCACCTACGCGCTCGCGGTGGGCGACGCCTGGATCGTCAACGACCCCATCACCGCGCAGGGCGCCAACCTGGGCTCCCACTGCGCCCTGGAGATCGCCGAGGCGATCGCCGCCGGGCCGCCCTTCGACGACGCCTTCTGCCGGGCCGCCGAGGAACGGATGCGTCCCTTCGCGGAGAGCGTCGTGGAGTGGACGGCCGCCTTCCTGCGCCCGCCCACCCCCAGCTCCTGGAGCTCTTCCGGGCGGCGGACGCCGATCCCGCGGTGGCCGCGGCCTTCGCCACCAACTTCGACGACCCGCCGGCCATGTGGCACAGCATCGCCGCGCCCGAGCGGACGGCCGCCTTCCTCGCCGAGGTGCGTTCCACGCCGCCGGGCGGCTCCGCCTCCATCCCCTCCTCCGCCTCCGCGGAGGCCGGCACCTCAAGGACACCACAGTGGGCCGACTTGACCGCAAGACCGTCCTGATCAGCGGATCCAGCACCGGGATCGGCAGGGCGGCGGCACTGGAGTTCGCCAGGGAGGGGGCCCGGGTCGTCGGCTGCGGGCGCAACCCCGAAACCGCCGACGAGACCGTCCGTCTGGTCAAGGAGGCGGGCGGCGACATGGTCTCGCTGTCCCCGGTCGACCTGTCGGCCAGGGACGGGGCCCGGGCCTGGATCGACTTCGCGCTGGCCGAGTACGGCCGCTTCGACGTCCTGTGCAACAACGCCTCGTCGCTGCGCAACGCCCCGTTCGACCGGCTGGGGCCGGAGGACTGGCACCACACCATCCGCAACGAACTCGACCTGGTGTACCTGTGCACCCAGCTCGCCTGGCCGCACCTGGTCGGCCAGGGCGGTGGCGTCGTCCTCAACGTCGCGTCCATCTCCGGCTCCCGCGGCGCGCTGTTCGTGCAACAGGCCGCGCACGGCGCGGCGAAGGGCGGTGTCCTCGCGCTGACCCGCCACCTGTGCGGCGCCGGGGCCGCGCACGGCATCCGCGTCAACTCCATCAGCCCCGGGCTGATCCGCACCCGCGCCACGGCACCCCACATCGACGACCCGGGCAGCGGCGTACCCGCCCTGCTGAAGAAGATCCCGGCCGGGCGGGTGGGCGAGCCCGAAGAGGTGGCCAGACTCGCGGCGTTCCTCGCCTCCGACGACGCGGCCTACATCAACGGCGCCGACTTCGTCATCGACGGCGGCATCAGCGCCATGGCGGGCTGAGGCCGGGGGCCCGCGGTGCGGACGCACCCGGGCCCCGAGCACGCGGCAGCCGCGGAACCCGCGGGAACGGAACGACCGGCAAGAGGAGCGTCATGCCCGATCAGCACGTCAGCAGTGCGACAGCCCCGAGGCCGGACACCGGCCGTCGCACCCCCGACCGGCCGATGACCGGCGAGGAGTACCTGGAGAGCCTGCGCGACGGCCGCGAGGTGTGGATCTACGGCGAGCGCGTCGACGACGTCACCGCGCACCCGGCGTTCCGCAACAGCTGCCGGTCCCTCGCCTGGCTCTACGACGCCCTGCACGACCCCTCCTCCCAGGGCGTGCTCACCTCGGACACCGACTCGGGCGGCGCCTTCACCCACCCGTTCTTCCGTGCCCCGCGCGATTCGGCGGACCTGCGGGCCGCGCGCGACGCCATCGCGGCCTGGCAGCGGATGACCTACGGCTGGATGGGCCGGACCCCGGACTACAAGGCATCCTTCCTCGCCACGCTGGGGGCCGACCCGGACTACTACGACCCCTTCGCGGCGAACGCCCGCGACTGGTACGAGCGCGCCCAGAACAAGGTCCTCTTCCTGAGCCACGCCCTGGTCAACCCTCCGGTGAGCCGCCACGCGTCCCCCGGGCAGGGCACCGGCATCTGTGTCCGCGCCGTGGACGAGACGGACGCCGGAATCGTCGTCAGCGGGGCGAAGGGGGTGGCCACCGGGGCGGCGCTCACGCAGTACGCGTTCGTCGGCCACACCGGCCCGGCCCCGGAGGACCCGGCACAGGCCGTCTCCTTCATCGCCCCGATGAACACCCCCGGCATCAAGATCATCTGCCGTCCCAGCTACGAGAACCAGGCCCACCGGGCGGGCAGCCCCTTCGACTATCCGCTGTCCAGCCGGTTCGACGAGAACGACGCGCTCCTCGTCTTCGACCGCGCGCTCATCCCCTGGTCGCACGTACTGATCCACCGCGATCTCGACCGGGCCGGCGGATTCGCCCACCGGAGCGGGTTCCTGCCCCGGTTCCTCTTCCACAGCGCCGTCCGCATGTCGGTCAAGCTCGACTTCCTGTGCGGCCTGCTCCTGAAGGCCGTCCACAGCAACGGCAGCGACGTCCACCTCGGCGTGCAGTCCGGCGTCGGCGAGGCACTGGCCTGGCGGCACACCGTGCACGCCCTGGTCACCGCCATGACCGAACAGACGGAACCCTGGGCGGAGAAGTACGTCCACCCCCATCTGCACCCCTGCTTCGCCTACCGCGTGCTGGCCCCGACCGCCTACCGGACCGTCAAGGAACTCATCAACCGCCTCGTCGCCAGCCCCCTCATCAGCCTCGCCTCGCACGCAGACGACTTCCGCTCCCCCGAGCTGCGCCCCTACCTGGACACCTATATGCGCGGCGCCAACGGGATCGGGTCCGAGGAGCGCGTCAAACTGATGAAGCTGGTGTGGGACAGCGTCGGCAGCGAATTCGCGAGCCGTCACGAGCTCTACGAGAACCTGCACGCCGCCAACCCCGAGGTCACCCGCTTCGAGACCTACCAGTTCGCGGCCCGCACGGGGCTCCGCGACGAACTGTGCGACTTCGTCGACAAGTGCATGTCCGACTACGACACCGAGGGGTGGACCGTCCCGCACATGCGCACCCCCGACCCGCTGCCCGACCTCGGCGGCCGTTGAGGCTTCCCTGGCGGGCCGGCGCGCCCGGCCGCGTCCCGCCCCGGCGGCTCACGGTGCCCTCCGGTAACGCCTCCGCGCGGGCGAACCGTCCGGCGCGTGGGGCGGGAGGTCGAAGCCGACCTCCGCGCCACCGCCGTCCGCCGTGGTGGCGAAGACGGTTCCGGCGTCGGCCGCGATGATGTCGTGCACGATGGCCAGACCGAGACCGGAGCCGGGCACCGCCCGGGCCCGGGGGCCGCGGTAGAAGCGGTCGAAGACGGCGTGCCGCTCGCCGGGCGCGATGCCCGGGCCCCGGTCCCGTACGGCCAGCCTTCCCCCGGCGATGTGCACGGCGACCGGGGTGCCCTCGGGGCTGAACTTCACGGCGTTGCCCAGCAGGTTGTCGATGCACCGCTGGAGCGCGCGCGGCCGGGCGCGCACCGGCACCGGCGGGTGCGCGTCGTCCTCGATGACAAGGACGGCGCGCCCGGTCCGCAGGCGGAAGCGCTGCGCGCTGTCCTCCGCGGCGGCGGCCAGGTCGACGGCCTCGGGCTCCTCCTCCGTGCAGCGGTCGGTGGCCAGCTCGACGAGCTCGCGGACCAGGTCGTCGAGGGCGGCGGTCTCGGTGACCAGGGTGGTGAGGATCTGCTCCTCGTCCTCGGGGGCGAGCCTGCCGCGCGCCCGCTGGAGCAGCTCGGCGCTCCCGCGCACCGAGGTGAGCGGGGTGCGCAGTTCGTGGCTGGCGTCCTGGACCAGTTGCTGCTGCTGGGCGCGGGAACGGCGCAGCGCGGCGAGCATGTGCGCGAAGCTGTGCGTCAGTTGGCCGATCTCGCCGGAGCCTGCGGGCGGCAGCGGCGTGGTGAGGTCCTGTGTGGTGGTGATGCGCCGGGTGGCGCCGGCCAGCCGGCGGACCGGCCGCAGGATCCGGCCCAGGGCGAGCCAGCCGAGGAGCGCCGCGAGGGCGACGGCGGCCGCGGTGGTCCAGGAGATCCGCCGCAGTGACCGGTCGTCGACGCGCGCGGCGCCCTCGTAGCTCTGGCCGACCATGACCGCACCACCGCCGGGCAGGGGCCGGGTCAGGGTGCCGTACTCGGTGCCGGAGACGACGACGTCCGCGCGGCTCTCGCCCTTTCCCGTCCGGGCCACGCGCAGCGCGTCCGGCAGGACGGGCAGCGCGTCGCGGCCGGGCGCCAGCGGCCGTACCGCTCCCTGGGCGGACACGACCTGCTCGATCATGTCCGGCCGGGCGGGCGGGGTCAGGTCGGCGGCGAGGAGGGTGACGACGGTGTTCGTACGGTCGTCGAGGCCCCGTTCCAGCTCGCCGGCGACCAGGTCGCTCACGCCCCGGTACGACATGAAGGCGGCGAGGGAGATGGCGAGCGCGGCGGCCGCGGCGACGACGGCGGTGATCTTCGTACGGAGCATCACGCGGGCCGGATCGTGTAGCCGACGTTGCGGACGGTGTGGATCAGCCGGGGCGCGCCGCCCTGCTCCGTCTTCTGGCGCAGATAGCCGATGTAGACGTCCAGGGAGCGGGAGGTGGTGTCGAAGTCGAAGCCCCAGATGCGCTCGTACATCTGTGACCGGGTGAGGACCACGCCCGGGTGGTGCAGCAGCAGTTCCAGCACGTCGAACTCGGTCTTCGTGAGGTCCAGCCGCCGCTCCCCGCGGAACGCCTGCCGGGAGGCGGGGTCCAGGGTGAGGTCAGCGACCGTCAACGCCCCGCTGTCCGCCGGCGGCTCGGTGCGCCGCAGCAGCGCGCGTATGCGGGCGAAGAGCTCCTCGGTCGCGAACGGCTTGGCCAGATAGTCGTCGGCGCCCGCGTCGAGTCCCGCGACGCGGTCGCCGACCTCGTGCCGGGCGGTCAGGACCAGGACGGGCAGCCGGTCGCCGCGCCTGCGCAGCATCCGGCACAGGCCGAGGCCGTCGAGGCCCGGCATGACCACGTCCACCACCGCCAGGTCGGGCCGCTCCCGTTCCAGGAGGCCGAGGGCCTCCAGGCCGTCGGAGGCCAGCAGCACCCGGTAGCCCTCGAAGCGCAGCAGCTGGTCCAGGGTGCTGCGCACGCCCGGGTCGTCCTCGGCGACCAGCACCGTCCGGCGGTGTCCCGTTTCGTCAGTCATGTGATCATCTTCGTCGGTGGCGGAAACGCGGGGGAAGCGTGGCGCGGGTGGTCACGGTCCCGGTCCTCAGCCGCGGACGGGGGTGACGGCGATCGGCGGGAGGGCGCGCAGGCAGGAGGTGTCGCCCGGCTCACCGGTGCGGAGGAAGCGCGAGGAGACGCCTGTGACGCAGCGGCTGGGCTCCAGCTCGGGTACGTGCCCCGTGTTGCGGACCGAGAAGAACCGGCTGTTACGGAACTGCCCGGCGGCCTTCTTCCCGCTCGCGTCGGGTGTGTTGGCGTCGAGATCGCCGGAGAGCACGAGGACCGGGACGTCCGGCAGCCCGGGCTTCGTGGGCTGCGGGCCGGGGGTGTTCTCCCGCGGCCAGCCGATGCACACGTCGCCGGCGTCCGTGGTGCCCTCGGTGAAGCCCTTGGCACTGAACGCCCCGTGCTCACCGGGGCGTGCGGCGGCCAGCGCGGCGTCGTACTGGCGCCACCGGACGGACGGCGGCGCGTCCTTCGACCAGGCCCTGCGGTAGTCGTTGCAGGTGACCGCGATGTACGGCGCCTGGTCCACCGTGCTGCCCGTCTCGCCCTCCTCCTGGACGAGCTTCCGCAGCGGCGCGGTGTCACCGTTCACGAAGCGGTCGAGGGCGTGGGGCAGCCGGCCGAGCAGCGAGGGCTTGTCCGGCTCCAGGCCGACCTGGCTGCTGGCGGCCTCGAACATCAGGTTGGCGAGCTTGTCCTCGGTGAACCGCTTCTTGTAGACGCCGTGTCCGGTGGTGACCGGCACCGTCATGGGTTCGGCGCGCAGCCGCGCGGCCGTGGTGGCCAGGTCCTTCACGGCCCGCTCGCCGTCGCAGGCGACGGGGGTGCCGCGCTCGCACACCCGGCGCAGGGTCGAGGAGACCGCCTGGGCGCTGGGCCGCGCCAGCGGGTCGAGCGCGAGAGGGAACGCGCCGGACAGGACGATCGAGCGCACGCGCTCGGGGTGGCGGGATGCGTACACCGGCATGAGGTACGTGCCGTAGGACAGCCCGTACAGGCTGAGCTTCCGCACACCGAGACGGGCGCGGACGGCGTCGATGTCGTCGGCGGTGGCCGCCGAGGTGTATCCGGCGGCCTTGGGCCCGAGGTTCTCGGCGCACCGCTCGACCGCCGCCCGCTGCCGGTCCCGGGTGCCGAAGCGGTACTCGGCGTCGGTGACCCCGCAGGGTACCGGCTGCGACTCGCCGGTGCCGCGCGGGTCGACGAGCAGCAGGTCGTGGTCCTTCAGCAGGCCCTCCAGGCCCCAGGCGAACGCCTCGGCCTTGTCTATCGAGGTCTCGCCCGGGCCGCCCGGGTTGACGGCGACGGTGCCCTCGGCGGGGCCGGGCGCTCTGTGGCGTACGACCGCGTAACTCACCTTGACCTTGCCGAGCTCCGGCTTCCCCGCGACGAGCGGGCGGTCCACCTGGCCGCAGTCGACCTGGTGCCCGGCCACCGCCGGGCACCAGGCGGGTGCCGCCGTGGCCGCGCGACCGTGCACGGGCGCGGACGCGGTGGCGGTCGCCGTCGGCAGCACCGAGGCCATCACGCCCATCATGCTCACAGCCAGTCCCGCGCGCCGCGCCGTGCTCTTGTACGTCATCGCCTTCTCCTCCGCCTCGGGTTCCCCGGACTCCCCGGATCCCCCGGGTGTTCCTCGGTTGCGGGCACCACGTTGCCGGGCGCGTTTCGCAGGCGCGGCAGAGGGACGACAAAAACGTGTAAGAACCGGGGCGGTGTGCCGGAGGCCCGTTCGGCGAGGAGATCGCCGGTCGCGCGCCCTTTTCGGCCACCGTTCCCCACTCGTCCTCGCCCGTCCGAGGGGTGAAGGTGTCCCCCACACATCGTCGGGACACCGGGACGCGGGCCCACCGCGGGCCACGCGGTGACCGGTTCACGGGGAGGGGCTCGGCGGCCGGCGTTAGAATTTCCGGGTGTCCCGGCGGACGGCCGCGGTGGGTTCCATCTCCGTGGGGAAGGACAACGGATGAGCAGTACCGAATCGGCGCGCGAAGAGGTCGACAGGCCTCTGCTGCTGCAACTGGAGCGGCGGCTGAGACAGCTGATCGAGACGCTCTACCCCGACGAGCGCACCCGCCCGGGATACGCCCGTCTGGCCAAGGAGATCCGCGAGAGCACCGGCGGCGCCATCTCCGCCACCTACCTGTGGGAGCTGGCCACCGGTAAAAAGCGCAATGTGACGCTGGAACAGCTCGACATCCTCGCCCAGTTCTTCGGCGTCCCGCTGGAGTACTTCCTCAGCGACGAGGTCTGCGAACGCGTCAACACCCAGCTCGCCCTCGCCACCGCACTGCGCGACTCCAAGATCCGCAACCTCGCGCTCCGCGCGGAAGGACTCTCCTCCGCCAGCCTCGACGCCCTCCTCACCATGGTCACCGAAGCCCGCAAACTACAGAATCTTTCGAACGTCGACGACCCGGATCACGCCACCCGTCCCGTCGGGGAGTAGGACACGGGGCGGGGGGCAGCGGGTCGGGCCCGCCGCCTGGGGCACCGGCTGCCACCGGGGTCACGGGCGGGCGGGCCGCACGGCGCGGAGGTTCACGGTCGACGCACGGGGGTGCACGGTCATTTCTTCCCTCCACGGCAGGCTATGGGAGATACATGATTACCAAGTACACCCAGCTGCACCGGCGTTGCCAGGCCGTGCTGGACCAGCTGACGCTACCGCGCCCCTTCTCCATCGACGCCCTCTGCGAAGAGCTCTCCCGCAGCCGCGACCGCCCCCTGCACCTCCATGCCCTGCCCGACCAGGCCGCCGACGGCAACATCTGCGGACTGTGGCTCGCCACCCCCACGGACGACCACATCTTCTACGAACAACGCACCACCCAGATCCACCAAGAGCACATCATCCTCCACGAGATCGGACACATGCTGTTCGACCACCACGGAATCCGCCCCACCACCCCACCACCCGGTGTCCTCACGGGCGGAGGCGCGGGCGCGCTCGCCTTTCCGGGCCCGAGGAAGCGCGGCGGCGCGAAGGCGAGAGACACCGCCGTCGCCGGGGCGGGGGCGGGGGCGGAGACCGGCGACAGTGGTACGGCGGTCGGTGAGAACGCCGGGGTGCAGGCGCTGTTGCCCGACCTCAGCCCCCAGCTGATCCAGCGGCTCCTCGGCCGCGCCAGCTACACCACCCGCCAGGAACAAGAAGCCGAAATGCTCGCCACCCTCCTCCGCATCCGCGCCTCCACCCTGCCCGAGACCGGCACACCCCGGGACGTCCTGGGGCGCCTCGGCGCCGCCCTGGGGACCCCGGTCACCGACGCCCGGTGACCCCGGGGCGGGTGGCCGGTACCCACCTCGCGAGGCGCCGGGTGCGGCCCTCCGCCGTCCGGGCGGTAAGTCCGGCCCCGGGGGCCCCGGGGGTTTCCCGTGTCGCGCTCACGGATACCCGGTCCGAGGACCGGGATCGCGCCCACCGCCAGGAGGACACCACATGCGTATTTCTTCGACGCGCCCCGTACACCGGTGGATGCGCTGGCGTGACCGGCCCGACCTGCGCGTCACCCCGGGCGCGGACGACGTGGAGAACGCCACCCGCAGGTTCCTGATGTACGGGGTGCTGCCGCTGTGGTTCGTGCCGGCGGTGGCCGACTGGGTGATGCACCGGCGTACGCGCATCGAGGAGACCAGCGGGGTGCGCGAGTCGGCGGTGCACGCGCTGATGATGACCGAGGCGGGCGTCCCGGTCGTGGCGGGCCTGGTCGCGAAGATCAATCCGCTGGTCCTGTCCCTGATGGGCGGGGCGGCCCTCGCGCACGGCGCGACCGCGGTGTGGGACGTCACGATCGCCACGCACGACCGGGAGGTACGCCCGATCGAGCAGCACATCCACAGCTTCCTCGAAGTGATCCCGCTGTCGGCGGCCGCTTTCACCGCCTGCCTGCACTGGGACAAGGTCCGCGCGGGCCTGCGGGGCGGGAAGGAGTCCTCGGACGACTGGAAGCTCGTGCCGAAGGACCGGCCCCTGCCCGCCGCGTACCTCGCGTCGATCGCCGCGGCGGTGGGTGCCTTCGTGGCCCTGCCGTACGGCGAGGAGATGCTGCGGTGCGTGCGGGCGCGGCGGGGGCGGAGCACCCATGCCGCGTGAACCGCGCATGGCACCCGTCGTCTGGCAGCCCCCGCCCCGGCCCGGCCGGCGGCGGAGCGGGGCGGGCGGCCCGACGATGCCGCCCTTACGGCTCCTCCCGATCGACGGGGACGGCCCCGAACACCTCGCCCTCGACGCTTCCGGGAACCTCCTGACCGGTGTGGCCGACGGACGCGTCCTGCGCGTGGACACCGTCACCGGGCGGGTGACGGAGGTCGCCCGCACCGGCGGCCGGCCGCTGGGGATGCGGCGGCTTCCGGACGGGGAGCTCCTGGTCTGCGACGCCTACCGCGGGCTGCTGCGGGTCGACCCGGCGTCCGGCGCGGTCGGCACGGCGCTCTCCGCCGCCGCGGGCGAACCGCTGGGGCTGTGCAGCAACGTGGCCGTCACCAAGGACGGCACGGTCTTCGTGACCGACTCCAGCCGCCGGTTCCCCTTGCGCCACTGGAAGGGCGACATCCTCGAACACTCCGGTACGGGCCGCCTCGTCCGCTGGGAGCCGGGCGGGCCCGCGGAGGTCGTGATGGACGGGCTCCAGTTCGCGAACGGTGTCTGCCTGGCGGCCGACGAGTCCTTCCTGGTGGTGGCGGAGTCCGGGGCCTACCGGCTCCGGCGGCTGTGGCTCACCGGCCCGCGCGCGGGTGCCACCGACGTCTTCGCCGACGGCCTCCCCGGGTTCCCCGACAACCTCACCACCGGCCCCGACGGCCTGATCTGGGTGGCCCTCGCCGGACCGCGGAGCGCGCTCCTCGACTTCCTGCACCGGCACCACCCCGCGCTCCGCAGGGCCCTCTGGGCGCTCCCGCCCGGGCTGCTGCCCGAGGCCCGCCGCACGACACGGGCGCAGGGCCTCGACTCCCGGGCCGCCCGGTGCGGGACCTGTGGCGCGACGCGCGGAACTTCCACATGGCCACGAGCGCGCTGGAGCACGAGGGAACGCTGTACCTGGGAAGCCTGGTGGAGCCCGCGATCGCCGCGGTGCCCCTGCCGCCGCTCCGGGCCGCCGCTGTCACCGGCCCGGCGACGGCCGCACCCGGCTGACACCCGGACCGCGACGGGTGAGGCGCCGGGCGTGACGGGCGACGGCCGCACGGGTCCGGGGAAGCCGCTCCAGACCGGTCTCACCGTCCTCCTCGGTCTGGCGACGGCGGCCATGACCGCCTGGTGGCTCGCCCGGCAGCCCGTCGGCCGGCCCGCCGTCCTGCCGCGCCCGCCGCGCCGCGCCCCGCTGTGGACCGCCCTCGGCGTACTGCCCGCGGCAGGGCGCGGAGGGGGGCCGGGCAGCACCGGGCGGACGCCTCCTGACATCCCGCAGGGAGCGCTCGCGTCGTTCCTCGTCGTCAGGGGCCGGTGCTCGTGCCGGGGGCGCTGTCCAGGAGCTGGGGGCCGTTGTTGCGGACGTTGTTCACCGCGTCGTTCACCTCGCGCACGTCGAGCCGGCCCCCGGCGGGGGTGGTCAGGAGGGCGCGGAGTTCGCCGGGGTCCTGATGCGAGGGGTCGAGCCAGGCCGCGTAGTCGGCGTGGGGGATGACCAGAGGCATGCGGGGGTGGACGCGGCCGGCGGCGTCGGTGGCCTCGGTGGTGATGACGGTGCAGGTGGTGCGCCAGGCCGCCGGGTCGTCGTCCCCGGTCACCGCGGGGTCGCGCCAGAACTCGTACAGCCCCGCCATCGCCATGACCTGGCCGTCCGCGGGGCTGATGAAGTACGGCTGCTTGCGGGCCTTCGTCGTCGCGGTCGCCTCGACGGTCCGCCATTCGTAGAAGCCGTCCGCGGGGAGCAGGCAGCGGCGCTTGGCGAAGGCACGGCGGTAGGCGGGCTTCTCGTGCACCGTCTCCACCCTGGCGTTGATCATCTTCGCGCCGGTGTCCGGGCTCTTCGCCCATGACGGCACCAGGCCCCACCGCACCACTCTCAGCTGCCGTTCCAGCACGCCGCTCGCCCGGTCGGGCCGTTCCAGCACCGCCCACACCTCGTCGGTGGGGGCGACGTTCCAGCTCGGTTCCAGGAGCCGCTCCTGGTTCCAGCGGGTGACCTCGAACAGCCCGACCAGGTCCTGCGGACTGCGGGTGGCAACGTATCGGCCGCACATGGCCCCCACTCTGCCCGTACCCCGGGGCGGCCGCACCCGCACCGGAGCGTCTGCGATGATCTTGGCCTATGAGCAGTCGTGGAGGCGCGTGCGGGCGCTGTGGCAGGGGGCGCCGCTTCTGGCAGCGCAAGTGCAGGTCGTGCCGGTGGTCGTCGCGTGCGGAGCGCGCGGACTCGATCGCCGACGTGGGGGAGGCCGCCGTCGAGTTCGGCGCCCTGAAGTGGATAGGACGCGGCATTCGCGGCGTGGTGCGGGCGATCGTCGACTGACGGCGACGGCCGGCCCCGGCCGTCGCCGCACGGGACGGGAGGCGTGAGACGGGAGATATGAGGCGTGAGGACCGTCACCGGAAAATGGTGTGCGGATCGGGTATGCGGTTGACAGGCTGAGATCATGAATTCTCAGCACGACCCCGTCCCCGGCCCCTTGGCCACTCCTCCGGGGACGGACCGGACCGCCACGCCTCTCACCACCCCCCTCACCCCGGACCTCCTGCGCGGCGCGCTCGACGTGGAGCGCACCGCGCACGGGCTCCTGCCGCACCGGCTGCCCGCCCGGGCCCGCGCGCAGTGCGCCGACGGGCAGCTGGCCATGGCGGAGTCCCAGCCCTCCGGCGTGCGGCTGGTGTTCCGCACCCGGGCCACCGCCGTCGAGCTGGACACGCTCCGCACCAAGATGGCGTACGTCGGCGCCCCGCCCCGCCCGGACGGCGTGTACGACCTGCTCGTCGACGGCCGCCCGGCCGGGCGGGCGAGTGTGACCGGCGGCAACGTCCGGACGGTGGACATGACCACCGGGTCGGTGGAGAACAGGCCCGGCCCGGTCGGCACGGTCCGGTTCGCGGGTCTGCCCGAGGGTGTGAAGGACGTCGAGATCTGGCTGCCGCACAACGAGATCACCGAGCTGGTCGCCCTGCGCTCCGACGCCCCCGTCGAGGCCGTCGCCGGCAGCGGCCGCAAGGTGTGGCTCCACCACGGCAGTTCCATCAGCCACGGCTCCGACGCCGCGAGCCCCAGTACGACCTGGCCCGCGCTGGCCGCGGCCCTCGGCGGCGGGGAACTGATCAATCTGGGGTTCGGCGGCAGCGCCCTGCTCGACCCGTTCACCGCGCGCGCCATGCGCGACACCCCCGCGGACCTGATCAGCGTCAAGATCGGCATCAACCTGGTCAACGCCGATCTGATGCGCCTGCGCGCCTTCGGCCCGGCGGTGCACGGCTTCCTCGACACCGTCCGCGAGGGTCACCCGGACGCGCCGCTGCTGGTCGTCTCCCCCATCCTGTGCCCCATCCACGAGGACACCCCCGGCCCCAGCGCCCCGGACTTCAGCAGGCTGGACGAGGGGCGGCTCCTGTTCAAGGCCGCGGGCGACCCCGCGGAGCGGGCCGCCGGGAAGCTGACGCTCAACGTCATCCGGGACGAGCTCGCCCGCATCGTCGCGCGGCGCGCGGCCGACGACGCGAACCTGCACTACCTGGACGGCCGCGAGCTCTACGGCGAGGCGGACTTCGCCGAACTGCCGCTGCCCGACCAGCTGCACCCGGACGCCGCGACGCACCGCCTCATCGGCGAGCGCTTCGCCGCCCGGGTCTTCGGACCCGGAGGGGCCTTCGCGGTCCAGGGCGGCTGACCGCCCCGCTCCCCGTCCGGCTCCGGTGCTGTCCGGAGCCGGACGGGGAGCGCCCGGTGGTGGCGGTGACGAGGCACATGTCCCCCGCACGGGGGCGACCGGGTGAGAATCGGTGCCATGGGAAAGACGTACGACCGCATAGACGGCAGGCTCCGCGCCTTCATCGAGGCCCAGCCCCTCTTCTTCACCGCCACGGCGCCGTTGTCCGACGACGGCACGATCAATCTGTCCCCCAAGGGTGTGTCCGGCTCGTTCGCGGTGCTCGACGAACGGACGGTGGCCTACCTGGACTTCGCCGGCAGCAACGCCGAGACCATCGCGCATCTGCGGGAGAACGGCCGCATCACGTTGATGTGGTGCGCGTTCCAGGGCCCGCCGAACATCGTCCGTGTCCACGGCCGGGGCGAGCCGGTCTTCCGCGACGACGAGCGTTTCGAGGAACTGCTCGCGCGCTTCCCGGGCGTCGACCCGGTTCCGCACGGGCTGCGCGCCGTCATCGTCGTGACGGCCGACCTCATCCGTGACACCTGCGGTTACGCCGTGCCGCTCATGGCCTACGAGGCCGATCGCGACCTGCACCGCAGGCGGTTCGAGCGGGAGGACGACGCCTCCCTGGCGCGCTACTTCGAGAAGAAGGAGCACATCGCCACGAGCATCGACGGTCTGCCCGGGCTTCCGCTCCCCCTGCCGCCACGCGGCTCCTAGCGGGCCTCTCCCCGAGGCCCTGCCGGGCGGGCTTCGCCCGGCCCCTCCCCGCTACCGCACAACGGGGCTTTCGCAATGCTCACTTCACGAAGTCCTCGACGACCTTGGGCGGCCAGGTCCCCACGGTGAGCACGCCCATGGAGTAGGCGCGGGAGACCAGCGCGGCCCGGTTGGGGACCTTCAGCTTCCGCAGCAGGCAGGTCACGTGGTACTCGACGCCCTGCCGGCTGAGGTAGAGGCGCGCGGCCAGCGGGATGGTGGAGACCCCGGCCGCGATGCCTTCGAGGATGCGCGCGTCCATCTCGGAGAGGATCTTCTTCCGGTTGGTGACCACGCGCGCGCCCTCCGTACTCCGGGTGGTAGGCATCATCACCAGGATCGCCGTCGTGTCCGGCAGGCCGCCTCGTACCGCGACCGCGGTGAGGGGGACGCTGAACGCCGACTCCTCCCCCGGGCCGACGGCGATGACAGGAGCGACGAAGCGCTCGTGCCTGCCCTCGAGCAGGTGGGAGAACTGGCGCATGAGCGGCTGCCGGACGCTCGGGTGCACCACGTCGCGGATGCTGCGACCGCATATCTCTTCGGACGAGCCGTTGAACTGGCGGAAGAACTCCTGGTTCGCCTGCTGGATGGTGAGCGCTCTGTCGAGGCTCGCCATGCACAGACCCTGTTGGTCGGACTGCTGGCGCACGGCCACGCCTCCTGCCTGGCCTAACGGGGTGTCATGAGCGACGGTCCGGGCCGAATCCACGGGCGCGGGGGCTGAGTTCAGCAAGAGCTTGGACCCTTTCGTGGCACTTCACGTGGGAGGTGAAACTAATTGGAAGACTAGTTACCAACAAGCCCGGGGGGCAACGAAACCCTGGGCGTTTCGCCTAATTCTGCGGTTCCGGTGTTCGGTTCCACGGGTTCGTGACTACGGTGGTTCGGTACGGGCGTGGCCTCGAAATTGCCCTGGTTTGACGCCATAGATGCAGCAGATTTTCACCCTCTGCTCACACGGCATCACACAACCGGTGACGGCCGACGCGGCGGCAACCGAACAGTCGGAGACTCCGCTATGCCGATCACTACCGCCCCGGAACAGCCCGCGCGCAACACTCAATTCATCGCGGCAATACGCGCGGATGAGAAAATCCCGCCCCCGGTTCCAGGCCCCGATAAGAATTCGCCAAACTCTTGCGGATAGGCGGAATCTCCGGCCTGACCGCCGGTACGCACACCCCCGGAGGGGCGGTAACCGGCCACGGCGGGGCCGGGCGGGGGCAGAGTCTAAGGATTTCCCGGCGCCCGGCGTGAGATCAAAGGTAGGTGCGGCCAGCCGACCCGCACGGGGGCATGCCCGCCGAGCCCCGCCCGCCACCGTGAAAGGGAATACATGGACTCCGCCCGACGGCCGATCCTCTTCGTCAGCCTTCCGGAGAGCGGTCTGCTCAACCCCATGCTCGTACTGGCCGCCGAGCTCTCCCGTCAGGGCGTGGAAGACCTGTGGTTCGCCACCGACGAACCACGGCGCGACGAGGTCAAGAAGATCGCGGAAGGCGGCTCGCCGGTGGAGTTCGCCTCCCTGGGCGATGTCATCCCGGAGCTGTCGGCCGTGACATGGGGCGACGACATCTACCGCAAGGTCACCCAGTCCTCACGGTTCAAGGCCCACCGCGCGGTCATCCAGCACACCTACCGGCCCGACCTCCAGGCGGTGAAGTTCCGCCGGCTCGAGGCAGTGGTCGACGAGGTGCGGCCGGCGCTGATGGTCATCGAATCGATCAGCTCCTTCGCCATCGAGCTGGCCGTCGCACGGAAGATCCCGTACGTGCTGAGCGTGCCGTTCCTGCCGAGCAACGTGCTGACGGCGCACACGCCCTTCGGCAAGGGCTACACACCGTCGTCCTTCCCCGTCCCGCACTCCGGCCTGCCGGCCAGGATGACCCTCGCCCAGCGCGTCGACAACGAGCTGTTCAAGCTGCGGACCCTCGGGATGTTCCTCAACCCCAAGATGGGCAAGGTCTTCGCGGAGGACACCCGACGGCGCAAGGAGCTCGACCTCCCGCCGCTCAGCCAGATGGCGAGGATCGACAACGCCGAGATGGTCCTGTGCAACTCGATCGCCGAGCTGGACTATCCCTTCGACATCCCGGAGAAGCTGCGGCTGGTCGGCGCGATGGTGCCGCCCCTGCCCGAGGCCGCGGACGACGAGGACCTCTCCCGGTGGCTGGACGCCCAGCCGTCGGTCGTCTACGTGGGGTTCGGGACCATCACCCGGTTGACCCGGGGTCAGGTCGCGAACATGGTGGAGGTCACCCGCCGGCTGCACGGCCGGCACCAGGTGCTGTGGAAGCTGCCCAAGGAGCAGCAGCACCTCCTGCCGCCCAAGGAGAAGCTGCCGGCCAACCTGCGCATCGAGAGCTGGGTCCCCTCACAGCTCGACGTCCTGGCCCATCCGAACGTGAAGGTGTTCTTCACGCACGGCGGCGGCAACGGCTTCAACGAGGGCGTGTACTTCGGCAAGCCGCTCGTGGTGCGGCCGCTGTGGGTGGACTGCTTCGACCAGGCCGTCCGCGGCCGGGACTTCGGCATCAGCCTGACCCTCGACCGGCCCCAGGACCTCGCCGTGGGAGACGCCCTCGACAAGCTCGAAAGGGTGCTGAACACCCCCTCCTTCCGCGAGAACGCCGAGCGGCTCGGCGCCCTTCAGCGCGCGGCGGGCGGCCGGACCACCGCCGCCGACCTCATCCTCGGGCTCCCGGCCCTGGCCTAGGAGCACACGAGACACCCACGTACGAGGAGAAAGAAGCGAACGATGTCGTACAAGTACCCCGTGTCCAGGCCCGCCCTGGACGGCAGAGAGCTCGAATACCTCACCGCGACCGTCGAGGACGGCTGGATATCGTCCCAGGGGCCGATGGTCCAGCGCTTCGAGCGCGCCTTCGCGGACTACAACGGGATCGCGCACGGCGTGGCCTGTTCCTCCGGGACCGCCGCCCTCACGCTGGCCCTGCGGGCCCTGGGCGTCGGCCCGGGCGACGAGGTGATCGTCCCCGAGTTCACCATGGTCGCCTCCGCGTGGGCGGTCACCTACACCGGGGCGACCCCCGTCTTCGTCGACTGCGGTGACGACCTCAACATCGACGTCACCCGCATCGAGGAGAAGATCACGCCGCGGACGAAGGTGATCATGCCCGTCCACATCTACGGGCGGCGCTGCGACATGGACGCGATCATGGACCTCGCGTACCAGTACAACCTGCGGGTCGTGGAGGACTCGGCCGAGGCCCACGGTGTCCGCCCGGTGGGCGACATCGCCTGCTACTCGCTCTTCGCCAACAAGATCATCACGTCCGGCGAGGGCGGCATCTGCCTGACCGACGACCCCCGGCTCGCCGGGCAGCTCGCGCACCTGCGCGCGATGGCCTTCACCAAGGAACACAACTTCCTGCACAAGAAGCTGGCCTACAACTACCGGATGACGGCCATGCAGGCCTCCGTCGCCCTGGCCCAGACCGAGCGGCTGGACGAGATCCTCGAAACGCGCCGCGCGATCGAGAAGCGCTACGACGAGGGTCTCGCGGACGTCCCCGGCATCACCCTGATGCCGCCCAGGGACGTGCTGTGGATGTACGACCTGCGGGCCGAACGCCGCGAGGAGCTGCGGGCGTTCCTGGCCGAGGCGTCCATCGAGACCCGGCTGTTCTTCAAACCGATGAGCCGGCAGCCCCTGTACCTCGACCCCGAATGGCCCTCGCTCAAGGCGAACGTCTTCGCCGAGGACGGCCTGTACCTCCCCACGCACACCGGGCTGACCGCCGCCGACCAGGACTTCGTGATCGGCAGGGTCCGCGCGTTCTACGGCGTGGGCTGACCGGCCCGCCCGAACAGGAGATATCCGTACCATGACGCTCTCCGACCCCTTGGTGGTCGACTTCCCGCTGCGCAAGCCCGGCGTGCCCTTCCCGCCGCCGAGCTACACCGGTTACCGCGAACAGGAGGGACTGGTCCTTTCCCACCTGCCCAACGGCGACCGGGTCTGGCTGGTCACCCGGCACGAGGACGTACGCGCCGTCCTGACCGATCCGAGGATCAGCTCCAACCCCGAGCACAAGGGCTTCCCCAACGTCGGAGCGAGCCTGGGGGTGCCCAAGCAGGACCAGATCCCGGGCTGGTTCGTGGGGATGGACTCCCCGGAGCACGACCGGTTCCGCAAGGCCCTCATCCCCGAGTTCACCGTCCGGCGCGTCCGGGCGATGCGGCCGGCCATCGAGCAGACGGTGGACCGCATCATCGACGACCTGCTGGCCTCGGGTGACTCCGGTGACCTCATCGCCGATTTCGCGCTGCCCATCCCCTCCCTGGTGATCTCGTCGCTGCTCGGCGTGCCGCCCGGCGACCGCGAGTTCTTCGAGTCCAGGACGCGCACGCTGATCGCCATCCGCGCCTCGACCGAGGAGCAGCGGACGGCCGCCGCCAAGGACCTGCTGCGCTACATCAACCGCCTGGTGGCCATCAAGGAAAAATGGCGCGGCGACGACCTGATCAGCCGGCTGCTGGCCTCCGGTTCGATCGCCCCCCATGAGCTGCCCGGCGTGCTGATGCTGCTGCTCATCGCCGGTCACGAGACCACGGCGAACAACATCGGGCTCGGCGTGGTCACGCTCCTGACGAACCCTCAGTGGATCGGGGACGACCGGGCCGTGGAGGAGACGCTGCGCTTCCACTCGGTCGCCGACCTGGTGTCCCTGCGGGTGGCGGTCGAGGACGTGGAGATCGCCGGGCAGCTCGTCAAGGCGGGCGAGGGCATCGTGCCCCTGGTCGCCGCGGCCAACCACGACGAGTCCGCCTTCGAGTGCCCGCACATGTTCGACCCCTCCCGGTCCGCCCGCCACCACGTGGCCTTCGGCTACGGCGTGCACCAGTGCCTGGGGCAGAACCTGGTGCGGATCGAGATGGAGATCGCCTACCGGAAGCTCTTCGAGCGCATACCGACGCTCGAACTGGCCGTGCCCTTCGAAGGGCTGGCCGTCAAGACCGACGGCGTGCTGTACGGCCTGCACGAGCTGCCGGTCCGCTGGTAACCGACGCCCCCACCCATCCGCCGGGCGTGCCGTCGGCCGCCCGGCGGGCCCGAACACACCGCAGGAGAGACACCGACATGCGTATCACCGTTGACCCCGACCGCTGCGTGGGGGCGGGCCAGTGCGTGCTGTCCGCGCCGGAGGTCTTCGACCAGGACGACGACGGGCTGGTCACCCTCCTCATGGCCCCGGGCACCGAGGACGAGGCCAAGGCCCGGCTGGCGGGCGGCCTCTGCCCGTCCCGGGCGATCACCGTGCACGAGGACTGACGCACGCCACGGGCGATCCGCCGGCCGCGTCCCCCAACCGACGAAAGCCTTTGAGTTCCTGGAGTGATGGTGTCCGTCCACACAGATGACTACGCGATAGACCCGCCCGCCGACACAGCCGGTGTACTGGGAGGCTTCACGCTCCCCGAGGTGTTCGAAGCCGCCGCGGCGACCGCCCCCGACGCGGTGGCCGTCGTCGACGGGGACCGCTCCTGGACCTGGCGGCAGTGGCGGGTGGAGGTCGACGCGCTGGCGCGCGGTCTCCAGGAGTCGGGCGTCACACCGGGCGACGTGGTGGCGGTACGGCTGCCGAACTGCTGGGAGTTCGAGACCCTGCACCTGGCCGCCGCGGCCGTCGGAGCCGTGCTGCTGCCCGTCCACCAGGGCACCTCGGAGGCCGACACCCGGGGGCTGCTGACCCGCGCGGAGCCGGTCCTCCTCGTCCTGTCGGCCGCCGGGGGCACGGCGCCGGAAGCGGCCCGCGCGCTCCTCCGGGACGTGCCGTCGCTGCGGTCCGTACTGGTCACCGGGGCCTTCGAACCGGAGGCCGGAGAGCCGGGGATCGCCCCGTTCGACGGACTGCCGGCGGCCTGGGCGGGCCACACGCCCCGGCCGGTGGACGTCACCCCCGAAATGCCCCTCCTGCTCGTCCCCTCGTCCGGTACCGGCTCGGCGCGGCCCGGACTCTGCGTGCACAGCCACGACGGCCTGCTGTCGAACACCGCGGCCGTCACCGCCGAGGCCTCCGACGTCTTCCGCCGTCCGGTCCTCACGGCCTGCCCCCTGACCCACCTGTTCGGCCTACAGTCCATGCACACGGCGCTGTTCGCCGCGTGCGGCCAGGTCCTGCTCACCGGATGGGACCCGGACCGGTTCCTGGAGCTGGCCCGGCGGCACGATCCGGGTGTCGTCTTCGCGGTGCCGGCCCAGCTGCACGACCTCGTCACCCGGCTCGCCGGGCCGGACGGGCCCACGGGCTTCCGGCCCCACCAGGTGCGTACGGCGGGCGCCCCCGTCCCGTCCGCGCTCGCCGGGGACGTCGAGGCCGTACTCGGCTGCGGCCTGGCCGTGGTGTGGGGGATGTCCGAGGCCGGCACCGGCACCTGCACCCGGCCCGGCGACCCCGCCGGCAGCGTGGGCCGGCCGGTGAACGGCTCCCGGGTCCGCGTCGTCGACGAGCACGGCGCGGAGTGCCCGGCGGGCGACACCGGCGAGCTCCAGTTCCGCGGTCCCGGCCTGTTCCGCGGCTACTTCCGCGAGCCGGAACGGACGCGCTCCGCGGTCACCGAGGACGGCTGGCTGCGCACCGGCGACCTCGCGGCCGTCGGCCCCGACGGCCTGGTGGTCCTGCACGGCCGGGCGACCGAGCTGATCAACGTGGGCGGCCGGAAGTTCAGCGCCGCCGAGGTGCAGGGCCTGCTCGCGGGCCTCAAGGGCCTGGGCCCGCTGGCCGTGGTCGGCACCCCGGACCCCCGGCTCGGGGAGTGCCCCACCCTGGTCGTGACCGACCACGCGGATCCCGCCATCGGGCTGACCGAGGTGACCGCCTTCCTGCGAGGGCTGGGAGTCGCCGACCACAAGATCCCCCTGGAGCTGGCCGGTGTGCGCGCGCTCCCCCTGACCCCCGCCGGGAAACTCGACCGGCGAGCGCTGGAACGGCTCCTGGCCGGGAACGAGGCCGCGCCCGCCCCGGTCCGCCCCGGCGCGGCCCCGCCCCGCTCGACCGAAGAGGCGCTGGAGCTCGTACGCACCTGCGTCGGCAGGGTCCTCGGGCGCGGTGACTCCCCCGGCCCCTTCTCCCCCGACGCCGGCTTCCGCCGCCTCGGCCTCGACTCCCTCCTCACGGTCCGGCTGCGCAATCTGCTGCGGGAGGAGACCGGGCTGCCCCTCCCGGCCACCCTGGCCTTCGACTTCCCCACCCCGCTGGCCGTCGCCCGGGTGCTGACCGGGCAGGAGGAGACCGCCGAGGAGGCTCCCCCGGCGGCCGGGGCGGACTCCGCCGAACCCGTGGCGATCATCGGTATGGCCTGTCGCCTGCCGGGCGGCGTCGACTCCCCCCGGGCCCTGTGGGACCTGCTCGCGGACGGCACCGACACCATGTCCGGGTTCCCCACCGACCGCGGCTGGGACCTCGACCGGCTCTTCGACGACGACCCCGACCGCCCCGGCACCACCTACGCGCGCGAAGGCGGCTTCCTGCACGACGCGGGCCACTTCGACGCCGGGTTCTTCGGCCTCTCCGACCAGGAGGCGACGGCGACCGACCCGCAGCAGCGGCTGCTCCTCGAAGCGGCCTGGGAGACCTTCGAACGGGCGGGCATCGACCCGACGAGCCTGAAGGGAACCCGCACCGGTGTGTTCACCGGAGCCGCGCACCGCGACTACGCCGCCGGCCTCGCCGTCGCCCAGGGCGAGCTGGAAGGCATGCTCGGCACCGGCACCGCCGGAAGCGCGGTCTCCGGGCGCCTCGCGTACACCTACGGACTGGAGGGCCCGGCCCTGACGGTGGACACCGCCTCCTCGTCCTCCCTCGTCGCCCTGCACCTGGCCTGCCGGTCCCTGCGGTCGGGCGAGTCCACCCTCGCGCTGGCCGGCGGCGTCACCGTCATGGCCTCCCCGGCCCCCTTCACCCACTCCGCCCGGCTGCGCGCGCTGTCCCCCGGCTCCCGCGCCAGGGCCTACGCGGACGGCGCCGACGGCTCCGCCTGGTCCGAGGGCGCGGGACTGCTCCTGCTGGAACGGCTCAGCGACGCCCGCCGCAACGGACACCGCGTCCTGGCGCTCGTACGCGGCTCCGCCGTGAACCAGGACGGCGCCTCCAACGGGCTCACCGCGCCCAGCGGGCCCGCGCAGCAGCGCGTCATCCGCCAGGCCCTGGCCGACGCCCGGCTGACTCCCCAGGACATCGACGCCGTGGAGGGCCACGGCACCGGCACCCCGCTCGGCGACCCCGTCGAGGCCCAGGCCCTGCTGGCCACCTACGGCAGGGAGCGCCCCGAGGGACGGCCCCTGTGGCTGGGCTCGGTGAAGTCGAACATCGGGCACACCCAGGCGGCCGCCGGCGTCGTCGGGGTCATCAAGACGGTGCTGGCCATGCGGCACGGCGTGCTGCCCCGGACCCTGCACGTGGACGCCCCGACGTCCCGGGTGGACTGGTCGGCCGGTTCGGTGCGGCTGCTGGACGAGGCCCGGCCCTGGCCGCGGACGGACGGACGGGCGCGCCGGGCCGGGGTGTCCTCGTTCGGGCTCACCGGCACCAACGCCCACGCGATCCTGGAGGAGGCACCGGCCGAGGACGACACGGAGACCACCGCCGGGACCCCGGAGCCGGCCACCGCCGCGCCCGCGCCCTGGATCCTGTCCGCCCGCAGCCAGGCGGCGCTGCGCGCCCAGGCGCAGCGGCTGGCCGAGCGCGGCCAGGCCCGGCTCGGGCTGACCGCGCAGGACGTCGCCTACTCGCTGGCCACCACGCGCGCCCTGCACCGGCACCGGGCCGTCATCAGCGGCCCCGGGCACGAGGAGCTGCTGTCCGCCGCCGCCGGGTTCGGGGAGGGCAAGAGGGTCTCCGGAGTGACGGTCGAGCACTCCGCGCCGGGCGGTCTCGGCATCGTCTTCCCCGGGCAGGGCTGCCAGCGGCTCGGCATGGGGCGCGAGGCGGCCGAGGCGTTCCCCGTCTTCGCGGCCGCGCTGCGCGAAGTGTGCGACGTCATGGACACCCTGCTGGAGCGGCCGCTCACCTCGGTGATGTGGGCGGACCCGGACTCCGAGGAGGCGGACCTCCTCGACGAGTGCGGGTACGCGCAGCCGGCGCTGTTCGCCGTCCAGGTCGCCCTGTACCGGCTCTTCGAATCCTGGGGCGTGGTCCCGGACCTCGTGGCGGGGCACTCGGCCGGCGAGACCGTCGCCACTTATGTGTCGGGCGGCCTCGACCTCAAGGACGCGTGCGTCGTGACGGAGGCCCGGGGCAGGCTGATGGACGAGCTGCCGCCCGGCGGAGCGATGGTGGCGGTCCGCATCTCGGAGAGCGAAGTGGCGCCGCTGCTCGCCGAGTTGCCGGGCCCCGTGGCGATCGCCTCCGTGAACGCCCCGAACTCCGTCGTGCTCGCGGGCGCCGAGGGGCCGCTGGCCGCGCTCACGGACCGGCTCAACGCCGCCGGCCACAAGACCCGGCGGGTCGCGGTGAACGGTGCCGGCCACTCGCCGCTCGTGGAGCCCATGCTGGAGGAGCTCGGCGCGGTCGCCCGCGGCCTCTCCTACTCCACACCCACCATCCCGCTGGTCTCGACCGTCACCGGCCGGCGCATGAGCCCCGAGGACGCCCACGATCCCGACCACTGGGTGCGGCATCTGCGGGACGCCGTGCGGTTCACGGACGCGGTCGACCGGATCCGGGATGAACGGATCACCAGGTTCCTGGAGCTGGCCCCGCATCCGGTCCTCACACCGCTGATCGACGAGTGCCTGGAGGGCGCCGACCCCGGCCACGGGGCCGCCCTCGTGCCCACCCTGCGCGCCGGCGAAGGCGAGCGGCAGGCCCTGCTCACGGCGGTCGCCCGGCTGCACGCCCATGGCGTGCCCGTGGACTGGCACGCGGTACTGCCCGACGCCCGGCCCGTGCCCCTGCCGACCTATCCCTTCCAGCGCCGGCGGTTCTGGCTGGCGTCCGACCCCACCGGCCGGGCGGTCGCCGGGCCCGTCGGGGACGCCGCGGACGAGGTGGCCACCGCCGACGGGGCACCGGAGCTGGCGGCCCGGCTGGCGGGCCTCGAAGAGCCCGCGCAGGACGCGCTCATCCTCTCCCTGGTCCTCGACGAGATCTCCGCGGTGCTCGGCGACGAGGCGGGGATCGACGAGAGCGGCCAGACGTTCAAACTGATGGGCGTCACCTCGGTGAGCGCGGTCGAACTGCGCAACCGGATCCACACGGCCACGGGCGTGCGGCTGCCGGCCACCCTGGTGTACGACCACCCCACGCCGGAGGCCGTCGTCCGGCTCATCCGCGAGCGGCTCCGGCCGTCGGCCACCGCCCTTCCTCCGCGCGACGTGGCCTCCGTCGTCGCCGAGCTGGAGTCCCTGCTCGCCTCCGGTGCGGAAGTCTCCGGGGAGACGGTGGCGCGGCTCAAGGCGATGGCCGCCGGCCGGGACGCCGAGACGCCCTCGACCGGTGCGCTCGACCTGGCGTCGGCCAGCGACGACGACCTGTTCCGCCTGATGGACGGGGTCGGGTGACCGGTGCGGGTGAGGGGGCCCGCGGGCCCCCTCACCCGCCGGAGCGGCCGGCGTCCGCCGACCCCGCACCACAGCTGGGCGAGCCCCGGGACCCTTCGTGTACGGCCAGTGGCTCGGCACACCCCTCGCGCAGGGCTCGCAGTCGATACCACCGCCGCCGGAACCTTCCCGCGCGGCACTCGGAACACTCATCTGCGGGAGAACAGCCATGAGCGGGCTCGCCCTGCCCACCGCCGCCCGGACCGCCGGGGACATCATGATCGAGGCGGCCGACGTCAGCAAGACGTTCGGTTCGCTACGCGCACTGGACTCGGTGAGCGTCTCCGCGCGCCGGGGAACCGTGCTCGCCCTCCTCGGACACAACGGCGCGGGCAAGACCACCCTCGTCAACGTCCTCACCGCGGCTCTGCCCCCCACCTCGGGGCGGGCCGCGGTCGCCGGTTTCGACGTCGTGCGCGAGCCGCGCGAGGTACGCAAACGGGTGGGCCTGACCGGGCAGTTCGCCTCGGTCGACCCCCAGCTCACGGGACGGGAGAACCTCGTCCTGCTGGCCCGGCTGCTCGGCGCGTCCCCCCGCTCGGCCCGGACCAGGGCCGATGAGCTGCTGGAGCTGTTCGGCCTCCAGAAATTCGCCGCGCGCCGGCCGGGCACCTACTCGGGCGGGCTGCGCAGGCGCCTCGACCTGGCCGCTTCCCTGGTCGGCCACCCCGACGTCATCTTCCTCGACGAGCCGACCACCGGTCTGGACCCGTCGAGCCGGCTGAACCTCTGGGAGATCGTGGAGGGGCTCGTCGCCGAGGGGACCACGGTCCTGCTCACGACGCAGTACCTCGACGAGGCGGACCGCCTCGCGGACTCCATCACCGTCCTCTCCGCCGGCGCGGTCATCGCGAGCGGCACCTCCGGCGAACTCAAGGCCACGGTGGGACGGCCCACGGTGACGGTGACCCCGGATGCCGGGGCCGACCCGGCGGTGGCCTGCGACGCCCTGCGACGAGCGGGCCTGGAGCCGGTGACGGACCACGAGAACGGCACCATCGTCATCGTCATCGAGGCCTCGAAGGACGTCGCGGTCGTGATCAGGGCGCTGGACCAGGTGGGGATCGAGGCCGCGGAGCTGTCGTTCCGGGAGCCGACCCTCGACGACGTCTATCTCACCCTGGCGGACCGGACCGCCCGGTCCTCCTCATGAGCCTCCCCCGCCCCGCGGCCACCCCGCGGGCACACACCATTCCTGTGAATCGCTCACGCATATCGCTCATCGCGCAGATCGTGGAGACCCTATGACCACACAACTCATCGGAACACCCAACTCAGCGCCGCCGGCCCCGGATTCCACCACGGGGTCGGCGGCTGCGTGGGGCGGTGGCAGTTCGATGTTCACCCAGGTCCGGGTGCTCACCGGCCGCTCGCTGCGCGCACTGGTGACCGATCCCGGCGTGATCCTCTTCGGCCTGTTCCAACCAGTGATCATCCTGTTCATGCTGACCCAGGTCTTCAGCGGGATGGGCAAGTCCGCCCACTTCCCCGAGGGGATCAGCTACCTCGACTACGTGATGCCGGCGGTCCTGGTGGACAACGCGGTGCAGTCCGCGATCCAGTCCGGGATCGGCGTGGTGGACGACCTCAAGAACGGCATGGTCGCCCGGCTGCGCTGCCTTCCCGTCCACCCCAGCTCACTGCTGATCGCCCGCAGCCTGGCGAACCTGGTCCGCGCCACGATCCAGATCGTGATCGTCATCGTGCTGGCCGTCACCGTGCTCGGCTACTCCCCCGCGGGAGGCCCGGGGAAGCTCGTCGCCTCGGCCGGGCTGGCGCTCTTCATCACCTGGACCCTGGGATGGGCGTTCATCGCCGCGGCCACCTGGCTGCGGCGCGCGGAGCCCATGCAGAACCTCGCCGTCATCGCGATCCTCCCCTTGATGTTCGCTTCGAGCGCCTACGTCCCGATCGACGACCTGCCGGCATGGCTGGGCGCGGTCGCCCAGGCCAATCCGCTGACGTACGCGATCGACGCGACGCGCTCGCTCGCGCTCGACATGCCCGGCACCGGCTCCGGCCTGATCGCCGTGCTCATCAGCAGCGTCATCGCCGTCGTGGGTGGCGTGCTCGCCGTCGTCGGCTTCCGTCGCCCGCTCTGAGGCGGCTGATCCCCTCTCTTCCCGCCCGGCACGACGAAGCGGCCCGCACCGGATGTTCCCGGTGCGGGCCGCTTCGTCGTGCCTGCCGGATCGGTCAGGACAGTCCGAGCTCGTTGTCGAGGAGGTCGAAGACCTCGTCGTCGGAGGCCGAGTCGAAGTCGAAGTCCTCGTCGTCCGAGGCGGCTTCACGGTCGGCTCCCGCGCCGGCGTCCCGCAGGGCGCCCCACTTCGCCATGAGCACCTCCAGGCGGCCCGCTATCTGCTCGTGGGCCTCCTCAGTGACGTCAAGTCCACCGAACGCCTTCTCCAGCCTGTCGAGCTCGCTCAGGAGCGCTTCCGGGCCGGAGGCCGACTCGGGTGCGATCCGGGTGAGGAGGTGGTCGACGAGCTCCGCCGGCGTCGGGTAGTCGAAGAGGAGCGTCGCCGGCAGCCGGACCTCGGCGAGGGTGCTCAGCCGGTTGCGGAGCTCGATCGCCGTCAGGGAGTCGAACCCGAGGTCCTGGAAGGCCTGGTCCGGGTCGATCTCCGCGGCTCCGTCATGGCCCAGTACGGCCGCGACCTGGCCACGTACGGTCTCCAGCACGACCTCGCGCGCCTCGGCCGAGGACAGCCCGGTCAGACGCTGCACGAGGCCGGACGCCGCGGCCGTACCGGACGCGGTCGTGCGCCGGGTACGGGTCCGGATCAGACCGCGCAGCAGCGGCAGAGGCTCTCCTTGGGCGCGCAAGGCCGCGAGGTCCAGGCGGACGGGGAGCAGCATCGGCTCGGCGCCGGCCACGGCGGTGTCGAAGAGGGCGACGCCCTCCTCCGCCGACAGCTCGGGCATGCCCGAACGGGCGATCCGCTGGAGGTCGGCGTCCGTGAGGGTGCCGGTCATGCCGCCGTCCTGGGCCCAGGGGCCCCACGCCAGGGACACGGCGGGAAGGCCCGCCGCCCGGCGGTGGTGGGCCAGGGCGTCCAGGAAGGCGTTACCGGCCGCGTAGTTGGCCTGGCCGGCGCTGCCGAACGTACCGGCGACGGAGGAGAAGACGACGAACGCGTCGAGGTCCAGGTCCTTCGTCGCTTCGTGGAGGTTCCACGCGGCGTCGACCTTCGGCCGCAGAACGGCGGCGAGCCGGTCCGCGGTCAGCGACGCGATCACACCGTCGTCGAGGACGCCGGCGGTGTGCACGACGGCGGTGACGGAGTGGCGTGCCACCAGGTCCGCCACAGCGGCCCCGTCGGTCACGTCGCACGCCTCGACCTTCACGTCGGCGCCCTGCCCGGCGAGCTCGGCGACGAGCTCCTCGGCTCCTTGGGCGGCGAGGCCGCTGCGGCTGACCAGGAGCAGGCTCCGCACCCCGTGCACCGTCACCAGGTGACGAGCGAGGATCCGGCCCAGGCCACCCGTACCACCGGTGATCAGGACCGTGCCGGAAGCGTCCCACGTGACATCGGCGATGCCCTGTGTCTCCACTCGGGCGAGACGGGCCGCGAGGGCCTGGCCGTCACGGAGCAGCAGTCGCGGCTCGTCGGAAGCGAGGGCCTGGGGAAGCGCCTTCACCTCCACCGCGGCATCGCCGTCGCCGTCCAGGTCCACCAGGCCGAAGCGGCCGGGGTTCTCCGACTGCGCGGAGCGGATCAGCCCTTGGACCGCGGCGCCGGCGAGGTTCTCGCCGGACGTCGCGCCACGGGTCACGAACACCAGCCGCGACTCCGCGAAACGCTCGTCCGCCAGCCACGCCCGCACCAGATCCAGCGCCCGGGCGGTCGCCACGTGCACGGCCTCCACGGTGTCGCCGGCGTCGAGGCGCTGCGCGACGAGTACGGCCTCGGGGACGTCCGCCCCGGTCAAGGCGTCCAGATCCGTGTGGACCGGCAGGGAGAGTCCGTTCAGCAGGCCCTCGGCGTCCTCGCCGAGTACGGCGAGCGATCCGAGGGGCTCACCGGTGAGCTCGACACGGGCCCAGTCGAGGGTGAAGAGGGAGTCCCGGTCACCGGCCCGCAGCTGATCGGCGGAGATCGGACGCACGACGAGCGAGTCCACGGAGGCGACCGGCGCACCCGCCGGGTCGGCCATCGCGATCGACACACCGCCCTCGGCGAGGCTCAGGCGCACCCGGACCTGCGAGGCACCGGAGGCATGGAGCGACACGCCGGTCCACGAGAACGGGACGGCGCCCGCGCCGTCTCCCCCGGCGGCCATCGACGCGTGCAACGCGGCGTCGAAGAGGGCGGGGTGCAGGCCGTAGGCCGCACCGTCCGTACCCTCGGGGAGCCGGACCTCGGCGAACACGTCGTCACCGAGCTTCCAAGCCGCCTGGAGGCCCTGGAACACCGGGCCGTAGGCGAACCCGGCGTCCGCGAACCGCTCGTAGCAGCCCGCCACGTCGACGGACTCGGCACCCTTCGGAGGCCAGACCGAGGTGTCGAACGCCACCGGTTCGGCACCACTGGTCAGGGCACCGCTCGCGTGCAGGGTCCACGGTTCGTCACCCTCACGCGAGTGCACCGCCACCGAGCGGCGACCCGACTCCTCGGGCTCACCGACCCACACCTGCACCTGCACACCGCCACCGGAAACCGGCAGCACCAGCGGCGCCGCGAGCGTCAACTCCTCCAGCACGTCACAGCCGACCTCGTCGGCCGCGCGCAGGGCCAGCTCCACCAGCGCCGTACCCGGCACCAGCACCGAACCCATCACCACATGATCCGCAAGCCACGCATGCGACGACACCGACAGCCGCCCGGTGAACAGCAGCCCGCCGGAACCTGCCAGCTCGACCGCGGCACCCAGCAGCGGGTGCTCCGCCGAACCCAGACCCGCGAACCGCACATCACCCGCACGCGCCACCCCGCCCGAAGGCCAGAACCGCTCGTGCTGGAACGCGTACGTCGGCAGGTCCACCTGCCGGGCACCCGTACCGGCGAACATCGCCGCCCAGTCCACCCTTACGCCCTGGACATACAGCTCGGCCAAGGCACCGAATACGGCTGCCTCCTCGTCCCGGTTCTTGCGCAGGAGGGGAACAGGAGCAGTCGCCTCAGGCAGGGATTCCCGGGCCATGGCCGAGAGGACGCCGTCGGGGCCGAGCTCCAGGAACCGCGTCACGCCTTCCGCGCTCAGGGTCTGAACCCCGTCCGCGAAGCGCACCGCTTCGCGCACGTGACGCACCCAGTAGTCGGCGGAGGCCAACTGCTCAGGCTCGGCGAGCCGGCCCGTCAGGTTGGAAACCACCGGGATCCTCGGCTCGCCGAACGACAGCCCGGCCACGACCTCCCGGAAGCCGTCCAGCATCGGCTCCATCAACGGCGAGTGGAACGCGTGCGAGACCCGCAGCCTGCTCGACTTCCTGCCTTCGTTCTCGAAGTGCGCCACGACGGCAAGGACAGCCTCTTCCGCGCCCGAGACGACCACCGACGACGGACCGTTGACCGCCGCGATCGACACCCCCTCCGTCAGCAGCGGAAGCACCTCGGCTTCCTCCGCCTGGACGGCGACCATGGCACCACCGGTGGGCAGGGCCTGCATCAGCCGGCCACGTGCCGCTACGAGCGCGCAGGCGTCGGTCAGCGAGAAGACGCCGGCGACGTGCGCGGCGGCGATCTCACCGACGGAGTGACCGGCAACGAACTCCGGCCGCACACCCCACGATTCGACCAACCGGAACAGCGCCACCTCAACAGCGAACAGGGCCGTCTGCGCGTACGCGGTCCGGTTCAGCAGCTCCGCGTCCTCACCCCACACCACATCCCGCAGCGGGCGCTCCAGATGCTCGTCCAGGCCCGCGCACACCGCGTCGAAAGCCTCCGCGAAGACAGGGAACCGGGCGTACAGCTCCCCGCCCATCCCCAAACGCTGCGAACCCTGACCCGAGAACAGGAACGCCGACTTCCCGGCGCCCACGGCACCCGCGACCACACCCGTACCCGTCTCACCGACGGCCAGTGCGGACAGGGACCGCAGTACATCCTGTCGGCCGGCGCCCCACACCACCGCGCGGTGCCCGAAGCTCGACCGGGCCGTCACCAGCGAGTAGGCCAGATCCGCGGCCCGCAGCCCGGGGTCGGCGTCGAGACGGGAGAGCAGCCGTGCGGCCTGGGCCCGCAGCGCGGTCGGGGACTTCGCGGACACCACCAACGGCACGAGCCCGTCCGTGTCCGCGCCGGCCTGAGGCTCCTCGGCCCGAGCGGGCTGCTCAAGGATCACATGCGCGTTCGTACCGCTGATCCCGAACGAGGAGACACCGGCGCGCCGCGGTCCGGAGCCCTCCGGCCAGGCGGTCGGCTCGGTGAGGAGCTCCACAGCTCCGGCCGACCAGTCCACGTGCGACGACGGCGCGTCCACGTGCAGGGTGCGCGGGAGCTCACCGTGGCGCATCGCCATCACCATCTTGATCACACCCGCGACGCCCGCCGCGGCCTGCGCGTGACCGATGTTCGACTTCACCGAGCCCAGGAGCAGCGGACGGTCCTCGGGGCGGTCCTGACCGTAGGTGGCCAGCAGGGCCTGGGCCTCGATCGGGTCGCCCAGCGTGGTGCCCGTGCCGTGCGCCTCCACCGCGTCCACGTCCGCCGTCGACAGACCGGCGCTCGCCAGCGCCTGACGGATCACCCGCTGCTGCGACGGGCCGTTGGGCGCCGTGAGGCCGTTGGAGGCACCGTCCTGGTTCACGGCGCTGCCTCGCACCGTCGCCAGGATCCGGTGTCCGTTCCGGCGCGCGTCCGACAGACGCTCCAGGACGAGCATGCCCACGCCCTCGCCCCAGCCGACGCCGTCGGCGCCGTCGGCGAACGCCTTGCACCGGCCGTCCGGGGAGAGACCGCGCTGGCGGGAGAACTCCACGAACGTCGTCGGCGTCGACATCACCGTCACACCGCCCGCCAGGGCCAGTGAGCTCTCGCCCGACCGCAGCGACTGCGCGGCCAGGTGCAGCGCCACCAGCGACGACGAGCACGCCGTGTCGACCGTGACGGCCGGGCCCTCGAAACCGAAGGTGTACGACACCCGGCCCGACGCCACACTGCCCGCGCTGCCACTGCCCTGGTGACCCTCGAACTCGGGTCCGGAGACGAGGTTCGCGTAGTCGTTGTACATCACGCCCGCGAAGACACCGGTCTGGCTGCCACGGAGTGCGGCCGGGTCGATGCCGGCGCGTTCGAGCGCCTCCCAGGTGGTCTCCAGGAGCAGTCGCTGCTGCGAGTCCGTCGCCAGCGCCTCCCGGGGGCTCATCCCGAAGAACGAGGGGTCGAACTCCGCCGCCTCCTTGAGGAATCCGCCCGCGCGGGTGTAGCTCGTCCCCGTGTGCTCGGGGTCGGGGTTGTAGAGCGCCTCCACGTCCCAGCCGCGATCGGCCGGGAAGCCGGAGACCGCGTCCACGCCGTCCGACACCAGCCGCCACAGGTCCTCCGGGGAGGTGACTCCGCCGGGGAAGCGGCAGCTCATCCCTACGATCACCACAGGATCGTCCGTGACGACGGCCGGTACCCGGACCGGCGACGACACCACGGGCTCCGCGCCGAACAGTTCGTCCAGCAGCAGGCCCACCATGGCGTCCGCCGTCGGGTAGTCGAACACGGCCGTGGCCGGGAGACGCAGGCCGGTCACGTCGTTGAGCCGGTTGCGCAGCTCGACGGCCGTCAGGGAATCGAAGCCGAGGTCCTGGAACGCCCGGGTCGGGTCGATCTCGGCGGATCCGGCGTGTCCGAGGACCGCCGCGATCTTCCCGCGTACGACGTCCAGCAGCACCTCACGCCGGTCCGCCGTGGACAGTCCGGTCAAGCGCTGTACGAGGCCGGACGCGACAGCCGAACCGGACGCCGACGTACGCCGGGTACGGGTACGGATCAGACCGCGCAGCAGCGGCTGGGGCTCGCCCTGAGCGCGCAGGGCCGCGAGGTCCAGACGCACCGGGAGCACCATGGGCCCGGTGGCGGCGAGGGCGGCGTCGAACAGTGCCGCCCCCTCTCCGGCCGACAGCGGCGGCATCCCGGAACGGGCCATGCGCTGGATGTCGGCGTCCGACAGGGTGCCGGTCATACCGCCGTCCTGGGACCACGGGCCCCATGCCAGGGACACCGCGGTCAGCCCTCGTGCCCGGCGGTGGTGGGCCAGGGCGTCGAGGAACGCGTTGCCCGCGGCGTAGTTGGCCTGCCCCGCGCTGCCGAACGTACCGGCGACGGAGGAGAAGACGACGAACGCGTCGAGGTCCAGCTCCTCGGTCGCTTCGTGGAGGTTCCACGCGGCGTCGACCTTCGGCCGCAGAACGGCGGCGAGCCGGTCCGCGGTCAGCGACGCGACGACACCGTCGTCGAGAATGCCGGCGGTGTGCACGACGGCGGTGAGGGAGTGGCGCGCCACCAGGTCCGCCACAGCGGCCCGGTCGGTGACATCACACGCCTCGACGGTCACGTCGGCGCCCTGGCCGGCGAGCTCGGCGACGAGGGCCTCGGCGCCTTCGGCGGCCGGACCTCGACGGCTGACCAGCAGCAGGCTCCGCACTCCGTGCTCCGCCACCAGGTGACGCGCCATCACACGACCGAGACCACCTGTACCACCGGTGATCAGAACCGTGCCGGAAGCGTCCCAGACGACATCCGCCGTGCTCCGCGTCTCCGCCCGGGCGAGCCGGGCCGCGAGAACCTGACCGTCACGGATCAGCAGCTGAGGCTCATCGGTGGCCAGTGCCCGAGACAGCACCCTCACATCGGCGTCACCCTCCAGATCCACCAGAACGAACCGGCCCGGGCTCTCCGACTGCGCCGACCGCACCAGACCGCGCACAGCGGCACCCGCGAGGTCGTCACCGGAAACGGCGCCACGGGTCACGAACACCAGCCGCGACTCCGCGAACCGCTCGTCCGCCAGCCACGACCGCACCAGACCCAACGCCCGGGCAGTCGCCGCGTGCACGGACTCCACTGTGCCGGCGGAACCCGCGGACGCCGGGACGAGCACGACGTCGGGAACGCCGTTCCCGGCGAGGGCTTCCAGATCCGCGTGGGTCTGGAGCCGGAGCTCCTTCAAGAGGTGCTCGGTGTCCTCCCCCAGTACGGCGAGCGACCCGAGGGGCTCACCGGTGAGCTGGACTCCGGTCCAGTCGAGCGTGAAGAGGGAGTCCCGGTCGCCGGTCCGCAGCTGGTCCGCGGAGACCGGACGTACGACGAGCGACTCGACCGAGGCGACGGGCGCGCCCGCCGGGTCCACGATCGCGAGCGACGCTCCGCCGTCGACGTCACGGATACGGACGCGGATGTGCGAGGCACCGGAGGCGTGCAGCGACACGCCGGTCCACGAGAACGGGACGGCGCCTTCGGTCTCTCCCCCGGCGGCCATCGACGCGTGCAGTGCGGCGTCGAAGAGGGCCGGGTGCAGACCATAGGCCGCACCGTCCGTGCCCTCGGGGAGCCGGACCTCGGCGAAGACGTCGTCACCGAGCTTCCAGACCGCCTGGAGGCCCTGGAACACCGGGCCGTAGGCGAACCCGGCGTCCGCGAACCGCTCGTAGCAGCCCGCCACATCGACGGACTCGGCACCCTTCGGAGGCCAGACCGAGGTGTCGAACGCCACCGGTTCGGCACCACTGGTCAGGGCACCGCTCGCGTGCAGCGTCCACGGTTCGTCACCCTCACGCGAGTGCACCGCCACCGAGCGGCGACCCGACTCCTCGGGCTCACCGACCCACACCTGCACCTGCACACCGCCACCGGAAACCGGCAGCACCAGCGGCGCCGCGAGCGTCAACTCCTCCAGCACGTCGCAGCCCACTTCATCGGCCGCACGCAGGGCCAGCTCCACCAATGCCGTACCCGGCACCAGCACCGAACCCATCACCACATGATCCGCAAGCCACGGGTGCGACGACATCGACAGACGGCCCGTGAACAACAGCCCACCGGACCCCGCCAGCTCGACCGCGGCACCCAGCAGCGGGTGCTCCGCCGAACCCAGACCCGCCGACCGGACGTCGCCGGAGCGGGCGCCGGTCGCGGCGGGCCAGAACCGCGCCCGCTGGAAGGCGTACGTCGGCAGGTCCACCTGCCGGGCGCCGGTGCCGGCGAAGACGGCCGCCCAGTCGACCGGCACGCCCTGGACGTGCAGCCGTGCCAGGGCCGTGAGCAGCGCCGGTTCCTCGGCGCGGTCCTTGCGCAGGGCCGGGGCGAAGACGGCTCCGTCCTGCGCGGAGTCCGCGGCGAGCGCGGAGAGGGCGCCGTCGGGGCCGAGCTCCAGGAACTCGGTCACGCCCTGGGCCTCCAGTGCGCGGACGCCGTCGGCGAACCGTACGGCCTCGCGGACGTGGCGGACCCAGTACTCGGCCGAGCCCAGTTGTCCGGTGGTGGCCGGCTCGCCGGTGACGTTGGAGACGACCGGGATGCCCGGCACGCCGTATGTCACGCGCTCGGCGACCTCCCGGAACTCGTCCAGCATCGGCTCCATCAAGGGCGAGTGGAAGGCGTGCGAGACCCGCAGCCTGCTGGTCCTGTTTCCCTCACCCGCGAAGCGCGAGCGGATCGCCTCCACGGCCTCCTCGGCCCCGGAGACCACCACCGACGACGGACCGTTGACCGCAGCGATCGACACCCCCTCCGTCAACAGCGGAAGGACCTCGGCCTCCGCCGCCCCGATGGCCGCCATCGCGCCGCCCGTGGGCAGGGCCTGCATCAGCCTGCCCCGTGCCGCCACCAGCGCGCAGGCGTCCGCCAGCGAGAAGACTCCCGCGACGTGCGCGGCGGCGATCTCACCGACCGAGTGACCCATCAGGTGGTCGGGGCGCACGCCCCACGCCTCCATGAGCCGGAACAGCGCCACCTCGACGGCGAACAGGGCCGTCTGGGCGTACGCGGTCTGGTTCAGCAGCTCCGCGTCCTCACCCCACACCACATCCCGCAGGGGGCGGTCCAGGTGCTCGTCCAGCCCCGCGCACACGGCGTCGAAAGCGTCGGCGAAGACGGGGAACCGGGCGTACAGCTCCCGGCCCATCCCCAGCCGCTGCGAACCCTGACCCGAGAACAGGAAGGCACGCTTGCCCGCGCGGGTCTCGCCTTCCGCCGCGATGTCCGCCTCGCTCCGGCCCTCGGCCAGGGCGGACAGCGAGCGCAGCAGGGCGTCCCGGTCCGCGGCCAGCACCACCGCGCGGTGGTGGAAGCCCGAACGGGCGGTCGCGAGGGAGTACGCGACGTCCGTGAGCCGCTGTCCGGGCTCGTGGGCGAGGTGGGACAGCAGACGGGCGGCCTGGGCCCGCAGCGCGGGCGCGGACTTGCCGGACACCACGAACGGGACGAGGTCCTCCGTGTCCGACGGCTCCTCCCCGGGCCCGGCCGGCTCCGGCTCGGGCTGTTCGAGGATCACGTGCGCGTTCGTGCCGCTGATCCCGAACGAGGACACGCCCGCGCGCCGCGGCCGGTCCCCCTCGGGCCAGGCGGCCGGCTCGGTCAGCAGCTCCACGGCCCCCGCCGACCAGTCGACGTGGCTCGACGGGGCGTCGACGTGCAGCGTGCGCGGGAGTTCGCCGTGGCGCATCGCCATCACCATCTTGATCACACCCGCGACGCCCGCCGCGGCCTGTGTGTGACCGATGTTCGACTTCACCGTGCCGAGCAGCAGCGGACGGTCCTCCGGCCGGTGCTGCCCGTAGGTCGCCAGCAGCGCCTGGGCCTCGATGGGGTCGCCCAGGGTCGTGCCGGTGCCGTGGGCCTCGACGACGTCGACGTCCGCGGTGGACAGGCCACCGCTGGCCAGCGCCTGCCGGATCACCCGCTGCTGGGACGGGCCGTTGGGGGCGGTGAGGCCGTTGGAGGCGCCGTCCTGGTTCACGGCGCTGCCGCGCACGGTCGCCAGGATCCGGTGTCCGTTCCGGCGCGCGTCCGAGAGCCGTTCCAGCACCAGGATGCCGGCGCCCTCGGCCCAGCCCACGCCGTCGGCGCCGTCGGCGAACGCCTTGCAGCGCCCGTCCGGGGAGAGCCCGCCCTGGCGGGAGAACTCCACGAAGGTCAGCGGGGTCGACATCACCGTCACGCCGCCCGCGAGGGCGAGCGAGCACTCGCCCGAGCGCAGTGACTGCGCGGCCAGGTGCAGCGCCACCAGCGACGACGAGCACGCCGTGTCGACCGTGACGGCCGGGCCCTCGAAGCCGAAGGTGTACGACACCCGGCCCGACGCCACGCTGCCCGCGCTGCCGCTGCCCTGGTACCCCTCGAACTCGCGCCCGGCGAGGAGCTGGGAGTAGTCGTGGTACATCACGCCGGCGAAGACGCCGGTGCGGCTGCCGCGCAGCGCGGCCGGGTCCATGCCGGCGCGTTCGAGGGCCTCCCAGGTGGTCTCCAGCAGCAGGCGCTGCTGGGCGTCGGTGGTCAGGGCCTCCCGGGGGCTCATGCCGAAGAACTCGGGGTCGAACTCCGCCGCGTCGTGGAGGAATCCGCCGGAGCGGGTGGCGATGGCGCCCTCGCGCTCCGGGTCGTAGGTGTCCTCGATCTCCCAGCCGCGGTCGGCCGGGAAGCCGGAGACCGCGTCCACGCCGTCCGACACCAGCCGCCAGAGGTCCTCCGGGGAGGTGACTCCGCCGGGGTAGCGGCAGCTCATGCCGACGATGACGACCGGGTCGTCCGTCAGCGGCGGCAGGGCGGGCACGGGGAGGAGTTCCTCGGTGTCCGCGCCGAACAGTTCGTCGAGGAGGTGGTCCGCCAGGGCGTCGGCGGTCGGGTAGTCGAACACGGCCGTCGCCGACAGCCGCAGCCCGGTGGCCTTGCCCAGCTTGTTGCGGAGTTCGATCGCCGTCAGGGAGTCGAAGCCGAGCTCCTGGAAGGCCTTGGACGCGTCGACCGTCTCCGGCCGGGCGTGGCCCAGGACGGCCGCGATCCGCTCGCGCACCAGGTCCAGCAGCACGGCGCGCCGCTCGCCTTCGGACAGCCCGGCCAGGCGCTGTACGAGGCCGGAGGCCGCGGCCGAGCCGGAGGCGGTCGTGCGGCGGGTGCGGGTCCGGATCAGACCGCGCAGCAGCGGCTGGGGCTCGCCTTGGGCGCGCAGGGCCGCGAGGTCGAGGCGGACGGGGAGCAGCATCGGCTCGGCGGTGGCGAGGGCGGCGTCGAAGAGGGTGACGCCTTCCTCGGCCGACAGCGGCGGCATCCCGGAACGGGCGATCCGCTGGAGGTCGGCTTCGGTGAGCGTGCCGGTCATACCGCTGTCCTGGGACCACGGGCCCCACGCCAGCGAGGCCGCCGGAAGGCCATGGGCACGGCGGTAGCGGGCCAGCGCGTCCAGGAAGGCGTTACCGGCCGCGTAGTTGGCCTGGCCGGCGCTGCCGAACGTACCTGCCACGGAGGAGAAGACGACGAACGCGTCGAGGTCCAGGTCCTTCGTCGCCTCGTGGAGGTTCCACGCCGCGTCGACCTTCGGCCGCAGAACGGCCGACAGCCGGTCCGCGGTCAGCGAGGAAATCACACCGTCGTCCAGAACACCCGCGGTGTGCACGACGGCGGTGACGGAGTGCCGTGCCACCAGGTCCGCCACAGCGGCCCCGTCGGTCACATCGCACGCCTCGACCTTCACGTCGGCGCCCTGCTCCGCCAGCTCCGCGACGAGCTCCTCGGCACCCTCGGCGGCGAGGCCGCGGCGGCTGACCAGCAGCAGGCTCCGCACCCCGCGCTCGGCCACCAGGTGACGCGCCATCACGCGTCCGAGGCCACCCGTACCACCGGTGATCAGGACCGTCCCGGACGTGTCCCACGTGACCTCAGCGGTGACTCGCGTCTCCGCCCGGGCGAGCCGGGCCGCCAGGGCCTGACCGTCACGGAGCAGAAGCTGAGGCTCGTCCGTGGCGAGCGCCTGCGGCAGCAGCGCCGTATCGGCGTCGTCACCCAGGTCCACCAGGCCGAACCGGCCCGGGCTCTCCGACTGCGCCGACCGCACCAGGCCCCACACGGAGGCGCCGGCGAGATCGTCACCGGAGACCGCGCCACGGGTCACGAAGACCAGCCGCGACTCCGCGAACCGGTCGTCCGCCAGCCACGACCGCACCAGGCCCAGCGCCCAGGCGGCGCCGGTGTGCACGGACTCCACGGCGCCGGCGGAACCGGCGTCCTGGGCGACCAGCACGACCTCGGGAGCCTCGCCGTCGGCGAGGGACGCCAGGTCCGTGTACGTCCGGAGCGGTTCTCCGTCCGGGCCCGTCGCGAGCTCGACGCGTGCGTCCGTGAGCGGCACGGGTGCCCAGTCGAGCGTGAAGAGGGAGTCCCGGTCGCCGGTCCGCAACTGGTCGGCGGAGACCGGCCGCAGGGCCAGCGAGTCCACCGAGGCGACCGGCGCGCCGGCCGCGTCCGCCATCGCTATCGACATCCCGCTCTCGACGCGGCGGACACGGACACGGAGCTCCGAGGCGCCGGCGGCGTGCAGCGACACGCCGGCCCACGAGAACGGGACGCCGCCCGCGTCGTCTCCCCCGCCGAACGCCGACGCGTGGAGCGCGGCGTCGAAGAGGGCGGGGTGCAGGCCGTAGGCGGCACCGTCTGTCCCCTCGGGGAGCCGGACCTCGGCGAACACGTCGTCACCGAGCTTCCAAGCCGCCTGGAGCCCCTGGAACGCCGGCCCGTACAGGAATCCGGCCTCCGCGAACTGCTCGTAGCAGCCCGTCACATCGACGGGCTCGGCACCCTTCGGGGGCCATGTCGTGGTGTCGAACCGCTGGGGCTCGGCCCCGGTGGTCACCGAGCCACCGGCGTGCAGGGTCCACGGTTCGTCGCCCTGGCGGGAGTGCACCGCCACCGAGCGGCGACCCGACTCGTCGGGCTCACCGACCCATACCTGCACCTGCACAGCGCCACCCGAGGCGGGCAGCACCAGCGGCGCGGCAAGGGTCAGTTCCTCCAGCAGGTCGCAGCCGACCTCGTCGGCCGCGCGCAGGGCCAGCTCCACCAGCGCCGTACCCGGCACCAGCACCGAACCCATCACCACATGATCCGCAAGCCACGCATGCGACGACACCGACAGCCGCCCGGTGAACAGCAGCCCGCCGGAACCTGCCAGCTCGACCGCGGCACCCAGCAACGGGTGCTCCGCCGAACCCAGACCCGCGAACCGCACATCACCCGCACGCGCCACCCCGCCCGAGGGCCAGAACCGCTCGTGCTGGAACGCGTACGTCGGCAGGTCCACCTGCCGGGCACCCGTACCGGCGAACATCGCCGCCCAGTCCACCCTTACGCCCTGGACGTACAGCTGGGCCAGGGCTTCCAGAGCGGCCGTGTCCTCGGGCCGGTCCTTGCGCAGGACGGGCGTGAGCACGGCGTCCTCCGACACCGACTCGCGGGCCATGGCAGACAGGACACCGTCGGGGCCGAGCTCCAGGAACCGCGTCACCCCTTCCGCCTCCAAGGCGCTCATCCCGTCCGCGAAGCGCACCGCTTCGCGGACGTGACGCACCCAGTAGTCGGCGGAGGCCAGTTGCCCGGACTCGGCGAGCCGGCCCGTCAGGTTGGAGACCACCGGGATCCTCGGCTCGCCGAACGACAGCCCGGCCACGATCTCCCGGAAGCCGTCCAGCATCGGCTCCATCAAGGGCGAGTGGAAGGCGTGCGAGACCCGCAGCCTGCTGGTCCTGCGCCCCTCACCCGCGAAGTGCGAGCGGATCGCCTCCACGGCCTCCTCGGCCCCGGAGACCACCACCGACGACGGACCGTTGACCGCAGCGATCGACACCCCCTCCGTCAACAGCGGAAGCACCTCGGCTTCCTCCGCCTGGACGGCGACCATGGCACCACCGGTGGGCAGAGCCTGCATCAGCCGACCACGTGCCGCCACCAGCGCGCAGGCGTCCGTCAGCGAGAAGACTCCCGCCACGTGCGCGGCGGCGATCTCACCGACCGAGTGACCGGCCACGAACTCCGGCCGCACACCCCACGATTCGACCAACCGGAACAGCGCCACCTCAACAGCGAACAGGGCCGTCTGCGCGTACGCGGTCTGGTTCAGCAGCTCCGCGTCCTCACCCCACACCACATCCCGCAGGGGGCGGTCCAGGTGCTCGTCCAGGCCCGCGCACACCGCGTCGAAAGCATCGGCGAAGACGGGGAACCGGGCGTACAGCTCCCGGCCCATCCCCAAACGCTGCGAACCCTGACCCGAGAACAGGAACGCCGACTTACCGGCACTCACCGCCCCCGCGACCACACCCGGGCCGCTCTCGCCGACCGCGACGGCCGACAGGGCGCGCACCAGGTCGCACCGCTCCACGCCCCACACCACCGCGCGGTGGGCGAAGCTCGACCGGCCCACGGCCAGGGAGTAGCCGATGTCCCGGGCGGGCAGCTCGTCGTGGCCGGCCACGTAGGACAGCAGGCGTGCAGCCTGGCCGCGCAGGGCCGCCTCGTTCCTGCCCGAGAGCACCACGGGCAGGACGTCGCTGCCGGGCTCCGGTGCCGTCTCCGCCGCCTCGGCCGGCTCCGGCTGTTCCAGGATGACGTGCGCGTTCGTACCGCTGACGCCGAAGGAGGAGACGCCCGCGCGGCGACGGCCGGACTCCGGCCACTCGGCCGGTTCGGTGAGGAGCTCCACGGCCCCCGCCGACCAGTCCACGTGCGACGACGGCTCGTCGATGTGCAGGGTCCTGGGCAGGACGCCGTGGCGCATCGCCATGACCATCTTGATCACGCCGGCGACGCCGGAGGCGGCCTGCGCGTGGCCGATGTTCGACTTCACCGTGCCCAGGAGCAGCGGGCGGTCCTCGGGGCGGTCCTGGCCGTAGGTGGCCAGCAGGGCCTGGGCCTCGATGGGGTCGCCCAGCGTGGTGCCGGTGCCGTGCGCCTCCACCGCGTCCACGTCCGCCGCGGACAGCCCGGCGCTGGCCAGGGCCTGCCGGATCACGCGCTGCTGGGACGGGCCGTTGGGCGCGGTCAGGCCGTTCGACGCGCCGTCCTGGTTGACCGCGGAGCCGCGGACGACCGCCAGCACCCGGTGCCCGTTGCGGCGGGCGTCCGACAGACGCTCCAGCACCAGCATGCCGACGCCTTCGCCCCAGCCGACGCCGTCGGCCGCGTCGGAGAACGCCTTGCACCGGCCGTCCGCGGACAGCCCGCGCTGGCGCGAGAACTCCACGAACGTCGTGGGCGTCGACATCACCGTCACACCGCCCGCCAGGGCCAGTGAGCATTCGCCGGAGCGCAGCGCCTGGGCCGCCCAGTGCAGGGCGACCAGGGACGAGGAGCAGGCGGTGTCGACCGTGACGGCCGGGCCCTCGAAGCCGAAGGTGTACGACACCCGGCCGGAGGCGATGCTGGCGGCGCTGCCGTTGCCGCGGTAGCCCTCGTACTGGTCGCCGACGAGGATCTCGCTGTAGTCGGTGTACATCACACCGGCGAAGACGCCGGTCCGGCTGCCGCGCAGGGTCGCCGGGTCGATGCCCGCGCGCTCGATCGCCTCCCAGGTGGACTCCAGCAGGAGCCGCTGCTGCGAGTCCGTGGCCAGCGCCTCCCGGGGGCTCATGCCGAAGAACTCGGGGTCGAAGTCCCCGGCCTCGTGGAGGAATCCGCCGGAGCGGGTGTAGGAGGTGCCGAGGGCGTCCGGGTCGGGGTTGTAGAGCGACTCGATGTCCCAGCCGCGGTCGGCCGGGAAGCCGGAGACGGCGTCCACGCCGTCCGACACCAGGCGCCACAGGTCCTCGGGCGAGGCCACGCCGCCCGGGTAGCGGCAGCTCATACCGACGATGACGACGGGGTCGTCGGCGGTCGCCGCCGGGGCGCCGGCCAGGGACGGCACCCGCTCCTCCGGCTGCCCGCCGAACAGCTCGTCGAGCAGGAAGCCGACCAGCGCGTCCGCCGTCGGGTAGTCGAAGACGGCGGTGGCCGAAAGGCGCAGGCCCGTGGCCTTGTTGACGCGGTTGCGCAGTTCGACGGCCGTCAGGGAGTCGAAGCCGAGTTCCTGGAAGGCCCGGGCCGGGTCGACCGTCAGCGGGTTCGCGTGGCCGAGGACCACGGCGACCTGGGCGCGTACCAGGTCCAGGAGCGTCTCGCGGCGTTCGGCGGCACCCAGTCCGGACAGGCGGCCGAGCAGGCCGGAGGCCGCTGCCGAGCCGGCGACGGCCGAGCGGCGGGTACGGGTCCGGATCAGCCCGCGCAGCAGAGTGGGGACGTCGTCCTGTTCGCGCAGCTCGGCCAGGTCGAAGCGTACGGGGAGGACGAGGGCGGCGTCGGTGGCCAGTGCGGCGTCGAAGAGCGCCGTGCCCTCGGCGGGGGTGAGTTCGGGCATGCCCTGGCGGGCGATGCGCTGGAGGTCGGCTTCCGACAGGGTGCCGGTCATGCCGCCGTCCTGGGACCAGGGGCCCCACGCCAGCGACACGGCCGGGAGGCCCGCCGCGCGGCGGTGGTGGGCCAGGGCGTCGAGGAAGGTGTTGCCCGCCGCGTAGTTGCCCTGTCCCGCGCTGCCTATGGTGCCCGCCACGGAGGAGAAGACGACGAAGGCGTCGAGTTCCAGGTCCTTGGTGGCCTCGTGGAGATTCCACGCGGCGTCGACCTTCGGCCGCATGACGGCCGCCAGCCGTTCCGGGGTGAGGGATCCCACCACGCCGTCGTCGAGGACGCCGGCCGTGTGCACGACGGCGGTGATGCCGTGCCGGTCCACCAGGTCGGCGACGGCGGCGCGGTCCGTCACGTCGCACGCTTCCACGGTCGCCTCGGCGCCGTTCCGGCGCAGCTCGGCCACCAGTTCCCCGGCGCCTTCGGCGGCCGGGCCGCGGCGGCTGACCAGCACCAGGCTGCCCACCCCGCGCTCCACCAGGTGACGGGCCATCACACGGCCGAGGCCGCCCGTACCGCCGGTGATCAGGACCGTGCCGGTCGCGTCCCAGGCGGGGGCGTTCCGCGCCTGGGTCTGCGCGCGGGCCAGCCGGGCGGCCATGGCCTCGCCGCCGCGTACGAGCAGTTGGGGCTCGTCCGAGGCCAGGGCCCGGGGCAGCACCGTCACATCGGCGTCGCCCTCCAGGTCCACCAGGCCGAAGCGGCCGGGGTTCTCGGACTGTGCCGAGCGCACCAGGCCCCACACGGTGGCGGCGGCGAGGTCGTCGCCGGAGACGGCGCCGCGGGTGACGAACACCAGCCGCGACTCCGCGAGCCGGTCGTCCGCCAGCCACGACCGGATCAGGTCCAGCGCCCGGGCCGCCGTGGCGTGTGCCGACTCCACCACGTCGCCGGAGCCGGGTGTCACCGGTGCCAGCACCGTGCCCGGCACCCGGCCGGATCCCGCCAGGGACTCCACGTCGGCGTGGCTGTCGAACGGTGCGCCGGGGAGGGTGCCGATCGTGGCCACGGTCTCCGCGGTGCCGGCCGGGGGCAGGCGCAGGGGGTTCCACGTGACGTGGAACAGCGCGTCGCGCCCCACGGGGCTCGCGCCGCCGTCCAGCTGGTCGGCGGAGACGGCCCGTACGGTCAGCGTGTCGACCGTGGCGACCGGTCCGCCCTCGGTGTCGGCGACGTCGACGGACACGGCGTCCGCGCCGTGCCGGACGACGCGTACCCGTACCGCCGAGGCGCCGGAGGCGTGGAGCGAGACGCCCTCCCAGGAGAAGGGCACGACGCCCTGGTCCACGCCGTTGAAGGCGCAGACGTGCAGGGCCGCGTCGAGCAGGGCCGGGTGCAGCCCGTACGCGGGCGCGTCACCCTCGGCGACCTCGGGCAGGGCGACCTCGGCGAACACCTCGTCGCCGCGGCGCCATGCCGCCCGCAGGCCCCGGAAGTGGGGTCCGTAGTCGAATCCTCCGTCGGCGAAGCCCTGGTAGAGGCCGGTCACGTCGACGGGCTCGGCGCCGGTGGGCGGCCAGGGTCCGGCCCGGAAGTCATGGCCGGGTTCGGCGGCCCGCTCCGCCGTCGCGAGGACGCCGGTCGCGTGCCGCGTCCACGGGCGGTCGCCGTCGCCCTCGGGCCGGGAACGGGCGCTGAGGGTGCGGTTGCCGGACTCGTCGGCGGGGCCGACGCGCAGTTGCAGCTGGACGCCGCCGTGCTCGGGGAGGACGAGCGGCGCGGCCAGGGTGAGGTCGTCGATCCGGTCGCAGCCCACCTCGTCGGCGGCGCGGACGGCGAGTTCGACGAACGCCGTGCCGGGCAGCAGCACCGAGCCCATGATGACGTGGTCGGCGAGCCAGGGGTGGGACTGGAGGGACAGACGGGTGGTGAACAGCAGGCCGTCGCTGTCGGACAGTTCCACGGCGGCGCTGAGCAGCGGGTGCCCGGCGGCTTCCAGGCCGGCGGCGCCGATGTCCCCGGGGCCGGTGAGTCCGGGCGTGGGCCAGAACCGCTGGTGCTGGAAGGCGTACGTGGGCAGGTCGACGGTGTGCGCGCCGGTGCCGGTGAAGAACGCGGCCCAGTCGGCGACGGCGCCCTGGACGTGCAGGTGGGCGAGAGCGGTGAGGAGCGCCGTCTCCTCCGGGCGGTCCTTGCGCAAGGCGGGCACGGTGGCCGTCTCGTCCGGCAGCGACTCACGGGCCATGGCCGAGAGCGTGCCGTCGGGCCCCAGCTCCAGGAGGCGCGTCACGCCCTCGGTGTGGAGGGCGCGGACGCCGTCGGCGAACCGTACGGCCTCGCGGACGTGGGTCACCCAGTACTCGGCCGCGCACAGCTGCTCGGCGGTGGCCGGGGCGCCGGTGACGTTCGAGACGACGGTGAGCTCCGGCGTGCCGTAGGCGAGGCCCTCGGCGACGGCGCGGAACTCGTCCAGCATGGGGTCCATCAGGGGCGAGTGGAAGGCGTGCGAGACCCGGAGGCGGCTGGTCTTCCTGCCCTCGTCCTCGAAGCGGGAACGGACCGCCTCGACGGCCGCCTCCGTGCCGGAGACCACGACCGACGACGGGCCGTTGACGGCCGCGATGGTGACGTCGTCGTTCAGGTGGGGGCGGATCTCGTCCTCGGTGGCCCGGATCGCCGCCATGGCGCCGCCCGAGGGCAGGGCCTGCATGAGCCGGCCGCGTGCCGCTACGAGCGCGCAGGCGTCGGTCAGCGAGAAGACGCCGGCGACGTGCGCGGCGGCGATCTCACCGACGGAGTGCCCGGCCACGAACTCCGGCCGCACGTTCCACGATTCGACCAGCCGGAACAGCGCCACCTCGATGGCGAACAGGGCCGTCTGCGCGTACGCGGTCTGGTTCAGCAGCTCCGCGTCCTCACCCCACACCACATCCCGCAGGGGGCGGTCCAGGTGCTCGTCCAGCCCCGCGCACACCGCGTCGAAAGCATCGGCGAAGACGGGGAACCGGGCGTACAGCTCCCGGCCCATCCCCAAACGCTGCGAACCCTGACCGGAGAAGAGGACGGCGTCCTTGCCCGTCCGCGCGGTGCCCGTGACGAGGGAGGCGTCGGCGTCGCCCGCGGCCAGGGCGGTCAGGGCGCGTACCGCGGTGTCGTGGTCACCGGCCTGGACGGCGGCGCGGTGGGGGAAGCGGGTGCGGGCCGTCGCCAGGGTCCAGGCGACGTCCGTGAGCCGCGGTGCGGGCTCGGCGCCGAGGTGGGACAGCAGGCGCTCGGCCTGGGCGCGCAGGGCCTCCTCGGTCCTGCCGGACAGCAGCAGCGGCAGCGTGTCCCCGGACTCGGTGGCCGGTGCCTCGGGGGCGTCGGCCGGGGTCTCGGGCTCTTCGGTCCCGGGCTGTTCGAGGATCACGTGCGCGTTGGTGCCGCTGATGCCGAACGCGGAGACGGCGGCCCGCCTCGGGAGGCCCGTGCCGGGCCATTCGGTGCGCTCGGTGAGCAGCTCGACCGTGCCGTCGGTCCAGTCGACGTGCGGGGTGGGCTCGTCGAGGTGCAGGGTGCGGGGCAGCACCCCGTGGCGCATCGCCAGCACCATCTTCATCACGCCCGCCGCGCCCGCGGCGGCCTGGGTGTGTCCGAGGTTGGACTTCACGGCACCCAGCAGGAGGGGGCGGCCCTCGGGCCGGTCCTGTCCGTAGGTGGCGAGGAGGGCCTGGGCCTCGATGGGGTCACCGAGGGCGGTGCCGGTGCCGTGGGCCTCGACGGCGTCGATGTCGGCCGCGGTGAGGTCGGCGTTGGCCAGGGCCTGGCGGATCACGCGCTGCTGGGACGGGCCGCTGGGGGCGCTGAGGCCGTTCGACGCGCCGTCCTGGTTGACGGCCGTGCCGCGCACCACCGCGAGCACGCGGTGTCCGTTGCGGCGGGCGTCGGAGAGCCGCTCCACGAGCAGCAGGCCGGCGCCTTCGCTCCAGCCGGTGCCGTCGGCGCCCGCCGCGAAGGGCTTGCAGCGGCCGTCGGGGGCCAGTCCGCGCTGCCGGGAGAACTCCACGAAGGCGGACGGCGACGACATCACCGTCACACCGCCGGCGAGGGCGAGCGAGCACTCGCCCGACCGCAGGGACTGGACCGCCATGTGCAGGGCGACCAGCGCCGACGAGCAGGCCGTGTCGACCGTGACGGCCGGGCCCTCGAAGCCGAAGGTGTAGGAGACCCGGCCGGAGATCACACTCATGGCGTTGCCGGTGAGGGCGTGGCCGGCGACCTCGTCGCGTGCCGCGTCCAGAACCGTGCGGTAGTCCTGGGCGTTGGTGCCGGCGAAGACGCCGGTGCTGCTTCCCCGCAGGGTCTCCGGGTCGATGCCCGCGTGTTCGAGGGCCTCCCAGGTGGTCTCCAGGAGCAGGCGCTGCTGGGGGTCCATGGCGAGCGCCTCGCGCGGCGAGATGCCGAAGAAGTCCGCGTCGAAGCCTGCCGCGTCGTCGAGGAAGCCGCCGTGGCGCGCGTAGCTCGTGCCCTGGTGGTCGGGGTCGGGGTGGTAGAGCCGGTCGAGGTCCCAGCCCCGGTCGCCGGGGAGCGGGGAGATCGCGTCCTCGCCCTCGGACAGCAGGCGCCAGAGGTCGTCCGGGGTGTTCACGCCGCCGGGGAAGCGGCAGGCCATGCCGACGATGACGACGGGTTCGTCGAGGGCGGCGGCCGAGGGCGCCACGAGCGCGGCGGGCCCCGTGGTGCCCAGGATCTCCTCGCGCAGGTACTCGGCGATCGCGGTGCAGCTGGGGTGGTCGTAGAGCAGGGTGGCGGGCAGCCGGAGGCCCACCGCCGCGGAGACCCGGTTGCGCAGCTCGACCGCCATCAGTGAGTCGAAGCCCATCTCGCGGAAGGCCCGCTGGGTGTCGACGGTGTCCGGGGTGGGGTGACCGAGGACCTTGGCGGCTTCCTCCCGCACCGTCTGGAGGAGGGCCCGTTCCTGTTCGGCGGGCGGCAGGGCGCCGATGCGGTCGCGCAGCGGGGAGCGCCGCTCGCGCGGGCGGCCGCCGGAATCAAGGGCGCGGCGGACCTCGGGCAGGTCGCCGATGAGGGGGTTGGGGCGGACGGCCGTGAGGGCGGCGGCGTAGGCGGCCCAGTCGATGTCGGCGACGGTCACGGTCGTCAGGTCCTGGGCGAGGGCCTGGCGCAGGGCGGCGAGTGCGGGGCCCGCGGCCATGGGGAGCAGTCCGTCGCGGCTCAGCCGGTCGGCGAGGTCGCCGTCCGTGGCCATGCCGTGCTCGGCCCAGGGGCCCCAGGCGACGGAGGTGGCGGGCAGCCCCGCGCCGCGCCGCTGTTCGGCGAGGGCGTCGAGGAAGGCGTTCGCCGCGGCGTAGTTCGCCTGTCCGGCGTTGCCGAGGACGCCGGCGACCGAGGAGTACAGCACGAACATCTCCAGGCCGAGGTCCTGGGTGAGCTCGTGCAGGTTGCGGGCGGCGGTGGCCTTGGGGCGCAGGACGGTCTCGAAGTGCCCGGGGGTGAGCGCGTCGAGCACGCCGTCGTCGAGGACGCCCGCGGCGTGGACGACACCGGTCAGCGGCAGGTCCTCGGGGATGCCGGCGAGGACGGCGGCCAGGGCGTCGCGGTCCGCGGCGTCGCAGGCGGTGACGGTGACCTTGGTGCCGCGGTCGGCGAGCGCGGCCGCGAGTTCGCGGGCGCCGGGGGCTTCCAGGCCCCGGCGGCCGAGCAGGAGGAGGTGTTCCGCTCCGGCGTCCGCCAGCCAGTGCGCGAGCTCCGCGCCCAGCGCGCCGGTGCCGCCGGTGACGAGGACCGTGCCGTGGGCGGTCCACCCGGCGCCGGTGTCGCCGCCGGGCGCGATGCGTGCCAGGCGGCGGGCGAAGGTGCCGGCGGGCCGGACGGCGACCTGGTCCTCGCCCCGGGCGAGGGTGTCGAGGAGACCGGAGACGATCCGGGCGTCCACGTTCTCGGGGAGGTCGACGAGGCCGCCCCAGCTCTGCGGGGACTCCAGGGCGACCACCCGGCCGAGGCCCCACACCTGGGCCTGCACAGGGGCGGTGAGCGGGTCCCGCCGGTCGACGGCGACGGCGCCGCGGGTCACGCACCACAGCGGTGCCCGGGTGTCCGCGGTCTCCAGGGCGCGCAGGAGGGCGGTGGTGGCGGTCAGGCCGCGCGGTACGGAGGGGAGGTCCGGGTGGGTGGCCTCGTCGAGGGCGAGGAGGGAGAGGACGCCGTCGAAGGGCCCGTCCGGCAGCTCGAAGCCGCCGGCCTCGGGCAGGACGAACGACTCGGTGCGCAGGCCCTGTTCGCGGAGGGTGTCGAGGAGCCGGGCGGCCCAGGGGTCGTCGGTGGCCGCGGCGGGCAGGACGACGAGCCAGTTCCCGGTGGCCGTGGGGCCGGTGGAGGTGGTGAGGGGCGTCCAGTGCGCGCGGTAGCTCCAGCCGTCCGCCGTCGCCTGGGTCCTGCGCAGCCTGCGCCAGGCCGAGAGGGTGGGGAGGAGGCTGCCCAGCTGGTCGGCCTCGTTCCCGTCGAGGGCGAGGACGGCCGACAGGCCTTCCAGGTCCTCCCCCTCGACGGCTTCCCAGAATCCGGCTTCGCCCGCTTCGGTGGCCGGGCCCTCGCCGGTCGTGCCGGCCGGGTCCAGCCAGTACCACTGGCGCTGGAAGGGGTAGGTCGGCAGCTCGACGGGGGTGGCGCCGGGCGTGCCGAGGCAGGCGGACCAGTCGACGCGGGCGCCGTGCGCGGAGGCGGTGGCGACGGCCTCGGCGAGGGCCTGCGTCTCGGGGCGGCCGGTGCGCAGGAGGGGGACGGCGACGGGCTCTTCGAGGCCGGCCAGGGAGTCCTGGACCATGGGGGTGAGCACGCCGCGGGGGCCGACCTCCACGAAGGTGGTGACGCCCGCGGCCGCCAGGGTGCGTACGGCGGTGTGGAAGCGGACGGCTTCGCGGACCTGCCGGACCCAGTACTCGGGCGAGCGCAGCTGCTCGGCGGTGGCGAGCTCGCCGGTCACCGTGGACACGACGGGGATGCGGGGGGCGTGGAAGGTGAGGCTCTCGGCGACGGCCCGGAAGTCCTCCAGCATGCCGTCCATGCGCGGGGAGTGGAAGGCGTGGCTCACCCGCAGCCGCTTGGTGCGGCGGCCCCGCTCCTCCCACCGGGCGGCGATCAGGGCGACGGTCTCCTCGTCGCCCGAAATGACCGTGGAGTCGGGCCCGTTGACCGCGGCGAGGGCGGCGTGGTCCTCGTGTCCGGCGAGGGAGGCGAGGATCTCCTCCTCGGTGGCCTGGACCGCGACCATGGCGCCGCCCTCGGGCAGCGCCTGCATGAGGGTGCCGCGCGCGGCGACCAGCCGGGCGGCGTCCTCCAGGGAGAGGACGCCCGCCACGTGGGCGGCGGTGAGCTCGCCGATGGAGTGGCCGGCGAGGAACTGCGGTGCCATGCCCCAGGACTCGACGAGCCGGAACAGGGCGGTCTCCAGGGCGAAGAGCGCGGCCTGGGTGTACGCGGTCCGGTCGAGGAGGGCGGCGTCGGCCGTGCCCTCCTCTGCGAGGACGACGTCGCGGACGGGCCTCTCCAGGTGCGGGTCGAGCTCGGCGCATACCGCGTCGAACGCCTTGGCGAACTCGGGGTGGGCCTCGTACAGCTCGCGTCCCGTGCCGGGGCGCTGGGAGCCCTGGCCGGAGAAGAGGAAGGCGAGGGGCGCCTTGGCGGCGACGCCGGTCACCAGGCCGGCGGCGGTGCGGTCCTCGGCGAGGGCGTCCAGGCCGGCGAGGAACGCGTCCCGGTCCTCGGCGACGACGGCGGCGCGGTGCTCCATGAGGGACCGGGCGGACACGAGGGAGTGGGCGACGGCGGCCGGTTCGAGGTGGGGCAGGGTACGGACATGGCGGGCGAGCCGCGCGGCTTGGGCCCGTAGGGCGTCGCCGGTCCGCGCGGACAGGATCCAGGGCAGGGCGCCGGGCCTCGTGGCCGGGGCGGGTGCCGGTTCGGTCTCGCGCGGGGGCGCCTGTTCCAGGACGACGTGGGCGTTGGTGCCGCTGATGCCGAAGGAGGAGACGGCGGCGCGGCGCGGCCGGTCGGTCTCGGGCCAGGGCTCGGCCGCCGTCAGGAGCCTGGCGTTGCCCTCGGCCCAGTCGACGTGGGGGCTGGGCTCGTCCAGGTGCAGGGTGCCGGGCAGCTCTCCGTGCCGCATCGCCATGACCATCTTCATGACGCCGGCGATGCCCGCCGCGGACTGGGTGTGGCCGATGTTGGACTTGAGGGCGCCGATGAGGACGGGCCGGTCGTCGGGGCGCTGCTGCCCGTAGGTGGCGAGGAGGGCATGTGCCTCGATGGGGTCGCCGAGCGTGGTGCCGGTGCCGTGGGCCTCCACCGCGTCGACGTCGGCGGCGGTGAGCCCGGCGTTCGCCAGGGCCTGGCGGATGACGCGCTGCTGGGACGGGCCGTTCGGAGCGGTGAGACCGTTGGAGGCGCCGTCCTGGTTGACGGCGGAGCCCTTCAGCACGGCGAGGACGGGGTGGCCGTTGCGCAGCGCGTCGGAGAGCCGCTCGGCCACCACCAGGCCGACGCCCTCGCTCCAGCCGGTGCCGTCGGCAGCCGCCGAGAACGGCTTGCAGCGGCCGTCGGCGGCGAGGCCCCGCTGGCGGGAGAAGTCCACGAACAGCTTCGGGGTGGCCATCACGGTCGCGCCGCCCACGAGGGCGAGGGAGCACTCGCCCCGGCGCAGCGAGTGCGCCGCCAGGTGCAGTGCCACCAGCGAGGAGGAGCAGGCCGTGTCGACGGTCAGGGCGGGGCCCTCAAGACCGAGGGCGTAGGAGATCCGGCCGGAGGCGACGCTGATGAGGTTGCCGGTCAGCAGGTGCCCGCCGACCTCGTCCGTGCGGCGGGCACTGTCGTCGTAGCCGTCGTGGCCGGTGCCGACGAACACTCCGGTGCTGCTGCCGGCGAGGGACTCCGGGTCGATGCCGGCCCGTTCGACGGCCTCCCAGGCGGTCTCCAGGAGGAGCCGCTGCTGGGGGTCCATGGCGAGCGCCTCGCGCGGCGAGATGCCGAAGAACCCGGGGTCGAACTCGCCCACGTCGTGGAGGAATCCGCCCTCACGGGAGTAGGAGGTGCCCGGGTGGTCCGGGTCGGGGTGGTAGAGCCCTTCGAGGTCCCAGCCACGGTTGCCGGGGAAGGAGGAGACCACGTCGACGCCGTCCCGGACCAGCTGCCACAGCTCTTCCGGTGAGCGCACGCCCCCGGGGAAGCGGCAGGCCATGGAGACGATCGCGATGGGCTCGCGCTGCTTCTGCTCGGTCTCGCCCAATTGCTGGCGAGTCTCGTGCAGATCTGCGATCGCGCGCTTGAGGTACTCGCGCAGCTTCTCCTCGTTGGACATCAGGAAGCCAACCCCTCGGTGGAATGCCGGATCTGGGGCACAGAGCGTCGACACTCACGTCTGACCCATTTTCACAGCCATCCTCGTCCAAGGTGGACTGCGGGTTTCCCTAAAACACGTCGCCCGTACGCACGGCCCCGGCGACATGGCCGGAGCGAAGCGGTGCGTACGGGCGAGGGTGCCGGGAACCGGCGGGCGACCTGGCTACCAGGTCACGGGCAGCTCCGTGAGACCGCCGGACAACTGGCCGTCGAGCACCCGCAGGTCGTCCGACCGGCGTGCCAGGCGCAGGCCGGGCAGCCGGGTGAACAGCCGGGTGTAGAGCGTCCTCAGCTCGATGCGCGCCAGCGGCGCCCCGATGCAGTGCCACATCCCGTGGGCGAAGGTCAGGTGCGGGTTGGGGGACCTGGTCGTGTCGAACCGCTCCGGCTCACCGAAGACCCGCTCGTCGAAGTTGGGGAGGCTGAAGTCGAAGAGGACCAGGTCTCCGGCCCGCATCGTCACGCCGGCCATCTCGACGTCCTCGGAGGCGTAGCGCGGCAGGATCGACCCGCCGGCCTTGGCGGACCGCAGGATCTCCTCCACGGCGTACGTCATCCGGTCCGGGTCCGCCAGGGCGGCCTCGCGCTCCTCGGGGTGGTCGGCCAGGAGCACCACACCGTGGTCCAGGAACGTCACGACACTGTCCAGGCCGGCGAACAGCAGGCCGACTCCCAGCAGCGCCACGCGCTCGTCGGGAAGCCCGCCCTCGGACAGCCGGGTGAGGATGTCGTCACCGGGCTCGGTCCGCTTGAGCGCGACGATGCCTTCGACGAACGCGAAGAGCTCGCGCTGTCCGTGCTGCACGCTCTCCCGGTCGACCAGCAGGGCCATCTTGGACAGCAACGTGGTCAGCTGCTCGCGGCTGTGCGGCGGGATGCCGATGATGTCGCAGAGCACCGTCAGGGCGATCGGCACGGAGAGGCCGCTGTGCAGGTCGGCGGGCGGACCCTGGGCGATGAAGCGGTCCAGGGCGGCGTCGACGACCGCCACCACCTTCGGCTCCATCTCGCGGACCCGCCGGGCGGAGAACATCGGCGTGAGCAGGCGGCGCATCTCGGCGTGGCTCCGGCGGCCCGCCTCCGCGTCGGTGTCGGTGATCATCAGGTCCAGGAACGGATTCCTGACGTAGCGGGGCGCGTTCGCCGGGTCGGGGTGCGTATGACCGACGCGCTCGTCGTGCAGCAGTTCCTTGAGCTCGGCGTGGCGGGTCACCAGCCACCCCTCGTCCCCGGCGGGGGTGCGCACCCGGTGGATCGGCCCCTGCTCCTGGAGTTCGCGCAGCAGGGGGCTCACCTGGAGCAGCTCGGGCTGCTCCAGGGTGAGGGCGGGTAATTCTCGGGAGGAGGCGGTCATGGTACGTCCGTCCTTTCTGCTTGGGTGATCGGAATGCGTCGCGCGCACGGCCGGCGCCGTCACGCTCCGCCGAGGGAGCCGAGCCAGCTCTCCACGACCTCCGCGGTCGCCGCGGCGTCCGCCTTGACCATGGAGAAGTGGTCCGCGTCGACCCCGCGGCTCTGGGCGGAGGGGAAGGCGCTGTCCTCCTCACCGCCGTTGCCCTGGTACCCGGCCACGGCGGAATCGACTCCGGCGGACTGCCTCGCCGCCACGACGTTCAGCACGGGGGCGGTGGTGTGCTGGACGTCGAGCCGGCTCAGCAGACCCATCCACCGGCCCATCGCGGACAGCCGCGAGTTGGTCATCCGCACCGGGGAGACCTCGTCGACGAGGAAGTTCCGCCGCATCAGGCCGGCGTAGTCGACCTGCTCGTTGTTCTCGTGCCGGAGGCTGAGGGTGTCCAGGAGCACCACGGCGGCGGGCCTGATGCCCCACGTGTTCTCCAGCAGGCCGGCCGCCGCGTAGGCGAACGCGCCGCCGGAGGAGTGCCCGGCCAGGACGAACGGGTTGCCGTCGCTCGCGCGCAGGGCGCTCTCCGCGATGACCCGGACCGCGCTCTCGGGCGTGGCCGGCAGCCGCTCCCCCGCGGAGAAGCCGATCAGCGGCACCGCGGAGACGTGTCGCCGGCCCCGGAAGGGGGCGGCGAGCCTGACGTACTCGTGGACACCACCGTTGGCGGTGGGCGTGCTGACGCAGATCAGCCTGGGCTCGCCGGGGCCCTCGGCGAGGGTGGTGGGCAGCGGCAGGTCCTCCAGCTCGGCCGTGTTCTCGAAGGTCGCGCGGACGGCGCCCAGGGCCCGCACCATGTGCTGGGCCTCGGCGACCCTGCCGCTCTCCAGGGCGTCGAGGAACAGCCGTTCCAGCGAGTCGACCTCCTGCCCGGCGGCCGGGCCCCTGAGGCCCGCACCGGCCGGGGCCCCGTCCGGGCCCGGCTGGGCGGCGAGTTCGCCGAGCAGCCAGGCGGCGAGGCTCTCGGGGTTCCGGTTGTCGAAGACCACGGTGGCGGGCAGGTGCAGGCCGGTGGCCGTAGCGATCCGGTTGCGGAGCTCGACGGAGGTCAGCGAGTCGAAGCCGAGCTCGAAGAACTCCCGGTGGGCCTCGATGCCCTGGACCGACGCGTGGCCGAGGACGGCCGCGGCCTCGGTGCGGACGAGGTCGACGACGTGACGCGTACGGTCCGCCTCCGCCAGGCCCAGCAGCTGCCGGGCGAAGGAGACCGTCGAGCCGGCGGTGTTGTCGGCGGCTCGCCGGCCCCGGCGGATCAGCCCGCGGAAGACCGGGGGCACGTCGGCCTGCGGATCCGCGGCTCCGGAGACCTTGCCCAGCGCCGCCACCACGGGCTCGTCCGAGCCGAGAGCGGTCTCGAGCAGGGCCATGCCCTGCTCGACGGTCACCGGCGACAGACCGCTGGTCCGCATGCGGGCCATGGCCGTGTCGCTCAGGTCGCCGGCCATGCCGTCACCGTGGGCCCAGTGGCCCCATACGACCGACTGGCCGGGCAGCCCCAGGGAGGCCCGGTGCCGTGCCAGGGCGTCCAGGAAGGCGTTGGCGGCGGCGTAGTTGGCCACGCCCGGCGCGCCGAGCACGCCGGAGAGGGAGGAGTACATGACGAACGCCGCCAGATCGAGGTCCTTGGTGGCCTCGTGCAGGTGCCAGGCCGCGTCCACCTTGGGCCGCAGCACGAACGACAGCTGCTCGGGCGTCAGCGAGGTCACCATGCCGTCGTCGAGCACACCGGCCAGGTGGACGACCGCCGTCAGGGGATGCTCCGCGGGGATCCCGGCCAGGAGTCCGCCGAGCGCGTCCCGGTCCGTCGTGTCGCAGGACACGATCGTGGGAAGTGCCCCCAGCTCCCTGAGCTCATCGGCGAGTTCTGCCGCACCAGGAGCCTGCGGGCCCCGGCGGCCGGCCAGCAGCAGGTGCCGGTTGCCGGACGCGGCCAGCCACCGGGCGAGGTGGCCGCCCAGCGCACCCGTGCCGCCGGTGATGAGAACGGTCCCTTCGGGGTCCCACTCCCGCCGCTGCCCGCCCGTACCGGCCGGCAGCATGGCCAGCCGTGCGACGCGCGTCTCTCCGTCGCGTACGGCGAACTGGGCGTCGCCGGAGGCCAGCAGGCCCGGCAGCTCCGCCAGGAAGGCCTCCAGGCCGGCGCTGTCGTCGAGGTCGGCCAGGAGGAAGCAGCCGGGGTCCTCCGCCTGTGCCGAGCGCACCAGGCCCCAGAGGGCGGCAGCGGCGGGATCGTCGCCGGAGACCGCGCCGCGCGTCACGAACATCAGCCGTGACGTGGCGAACCGTTCACCGGCGAGCCAGTCCTGCGCCAGCCGCAGGGCCTGTGCCGTCAGCTCGTGCGCGGCCGCCGGGACGTCGCCCTCCGTGGTGGGCACGGGAACCACGACCAGGTCCGGGACGTCGGCCACGCCGGCCAGGTCCGCGGCCCCGAGGGGGGCGAGCACCACGCTTCGTACGGCTTCCGCGGCCGCCTCGGGCTCCGGAGCCGGCACCCAGTCCAGCCGCAGCAGGGGTTCGCGCCGGCCGCCGGTGGCGGGCAGGGAGTCCGGAAGGGCGCTCAGGACGAGGGTCTCCGCCGACAGCACCGGGGCGCCGGAGGCGTCGACCGCCGCGACGGAGACGGAGTCCTCGCCCGTCCGGGCGATGCGTGCCCGCAGCGACGAGGCGCCGGAGGCGTGCAGGGACACTCCGCTCCAGGAGGCGGCGTACGCGGCGCCGTCCTCGTCGCCCACGCCGCAGAGGGCGGCGGCGTGCGCGACCGCTTCGAGCAGCGCGGGGTGCAGGCCGAAGTCCTGGGCGTCGGAGGCGATGCCGTCCGGCAGCCCGGCCTCGACGAACACCTCGTCGCCACGGCTCCAGGCGGCCCGCAGGCCGGTCCCGGCGTGGAAGCCGTCCAGGTCGACGACCGTGGCGTCCCGGGGCGGCCAGACGGACGCGTCGAAGTCCGTGGGGCGCGCACCCGTGGTGAGCGTGCCGGTGGCGTGCTCCGTCCATGCCTCGTCCGGCCGGTCCGCCGGCCGCGAGAAGAACCGGATGTCCCGGGTGTCCTCGTCGCCCGGGGCACCGAGCCACACCTGCATCACGCGTGCCGTGCCGTCGGTGAGCACCAGGGGCGCGCCGAGGGTCAGCGCGGCGACGTGGTCGCAGCCGACCTGGTCACCGGCCCGGACGGCGAGTTCGACGAACCCGGCGGCCGGGAAGACCGTGGCCCCGCCCGCCGTGTGGTCCTTGAGCCAGGGATGCGCCTCGGTCGACAGCCGGCTCGTGAACAGCATGCCGTCCGAGTCGGCCAGCGGCACCGCCGCGCCCAGCAGCGGGTGCCCGGCCGGCACCAGCCCCGCGGACGTCACGTCGCCGACGGTCGCGCCGGGCTCGGGCCAGAAGTGCAGGCGCTGGAAGGCATAGGTGGGCAGATCGACGCGGTGGCCTCCGGCACCGTCGAAGAACCGGGCCCAGTCCACGTCCACGCCCGCGACGTGGAGCCGGGCGAGGGCGGTCAGCAGGGCCGTCTCCTCCGGGCGGTCCTTGCGCAGGGCGGGGACGACGACCGGAGTGTCGTCCAGGTTGTGCTGGGCCATCGCCGTCAGCACACCGTCGGGACCCAGCTCCAGGAAGGCCGAGGCGCCCTCGGCCGCCATGACGCGCACGGCGTCGGCGAAGCGGACGGGCTCGCGGACGTTGCGCACCCAGTAGTCGGCGGAGCACATCAGCTCCGCGGACGCGGGCTCACCGGTCACGGTCGAGACGACCGGGATCCGCGGCGCCCGGTACGAGAGGCCCTCGGCGATCCGCTGGAAGTCGTCCAGCATCGGCTCCATCAGCGGCGAGTGGGACGCGTGGCTGATCGGCAGCCGGTGCGTCTTGCGGCCCTCGGCGGCGAATCCCGCGGCGATCCGCAGGACATGGGTCTCGTCCCCGGCGAGGACGACCGACTCGGGGCCGTTGACCGCGGCGATGGACACCCCGTCGACCAGGCGCGCGGCCACCTCGTCCTCGGCCGCCTGGACGGCGACCATCGCACCGCCCACCGGCAGCGCCTGCATCAGCCGCGCCCGGGCGGCCGCCAGGGTGCAGGCGTCCTCGAGGGAGAGCACCCCGGCCACATGGGCCGCGGCGATCTCGCCGAACGAGTGCCCGGCGACGAAGTCCGGGCGGACACCCCAGGATTCGACGAGCCGGAACAGCGCCACCTCGACGGCGAACATCGCGGGCTGGGTGAAGCCGGTCTCGTTGAGGCGCTCCGCGTCGGTGAACATCACCTCCCGCAGCTCGTCGTCGAAGTGCGCCAGCACCGCGTCCAGGGCCTCGGCGAACACCGGGAACCGCGCGGACAGCTCACGGCCCATCCCCACGCGCTGTCCGCCCTGGCCGGGGAAGAGCAGCGCGAGCGAACGATCCACCGCCCTGCCCCGGGCGGCCTCGGCGTTCCCGTCCTCCCCCGTCAGCAGCACCGCGCGGTGCTCGAAGGCGGACCGGCCCGTGGCCAGCGAGAAGCCCACGTCCGCCGGCGAGAGCTCCTGATGCCCGTCGGACCACTCCCGCAGCAGGTCGAGCTGGGCGTCCAGGGCCTCGGCGGACTTGCCCGAGACGAGCCACGGCATGGTTCCCGCGCTCGTGGGCAGGGCGTCCCGGGCCGGGCCGGTGGCGGGCTCCGGTGCCTGTTCCAGGATGGCGTGCGCGTTCGTGCCGCTGATGCCGAAGGCGGATACTGCCGCCCGGCGGGGACGGCCGGTGTCCGGCCAGTCGGTCGTGTCCGTCAGCAGTTCGACGTCGCCGGCCGTCCAGTCGACGTGCGTCGTGGGCGTCTCGGCATGGAGGGTGCGGGGCAGCACGCCGTGCCGCATCGCCATCACCGTCTTGATGACGCCGGCGGCGCCGGCCGCCGACATGGTGTGGCCGATGTTCGACTTGAGCGAGCCCAGCAGCAGCGGCCGTTCCTCGGGCCGGTCCTGCCCGTACGTGGCGAGCAGGGCCTGGGCCTCGATGGGGTCGCCGAGGGGCGTACCGGTGCCGTGGGCCTCCACGGCGTCCACGTCGTCGGCCGACAGCCCGGCGTTCGCCAGGGCCTGGCGGATGACGCGCTGCTGGGACGGGCCGTTCGGAGCGGTGAGACCGTTGGAGGCGCCGTCCTGGTTGATGGCCGAGCCGCGCAGCACGGCGAGGACCTCGTGCCCGTTGCGCTGCGCGTCCGAAAGGCGTTCCAGTACGAGGACGCCGACGCCCTCGGACCAGCCGGTGCCGTCGGCCGCGTCCGAGAACGCCTTGCACCGGCCGTCCGTGGACAGGCCGCCCTGGCGGGTGAAGCTGGGGAAGCTCATCGGCGTCGACAGGACCGTCACACCGCCGGCCAGGGCGAGCGAGGACTCGCCGGAGCGCAGGGACTGCGCGGCCAGGTGCATGGCGACGAGGGACGACGAGCACGCGGTGTCCAGCGTGACGGCCGGGCCTTCGAGGCCGAAGGTGTAGGAGATGCGGCCGGAGACGACGCTGCCGACGAGGCCCGTGCTGGTGTGGCCCTCCAGATCCTCGCGGGAGTTCATCACGAGCATCGTGTAGTCCTGGCCGCTGGTGCCGACGAAGACGCCGGTCCGGCTGCCGCGCAGGGACACCGGGTCGATGCCCGCCCGCTCGATCGCCTCCCAGGAGGTCTCCAGCAGCAACCGCTGCTGGGGGTCCATGGTGACGGCCTCGCGCGGCGAGATCCCGAAGAACCCGGCGTCGAAGTCCGCGATGCCGTCGAGGAATCCGCCCTTGGACGTGGCGCTGCGACCGCGGTCGCCCTCCGCCCCGCCCAGCAGGGCGTCCAGGTCCCAGCCGCGGTCCGTCGGGAAGTCCGTGATGCCTTCACGGCCTTCGAGGACGAGCCGCCACAGGTCCTCCGGGGACCGGACGCCGCCGGGGAGCCGGCAGGCCATGCCCACGATGGCGACCGGGTCCTCGGCGACCGCCTCGGTGGCGGCGGCCGGGACCGGCATGTCCCCGTGCTCGTCGAGCAGCAGGGCGACGAGGTGCCCCGCGAGCAGGGCGGGGTTGGGGTAGTCGAAGACCAGGGTCGCGGACAGCCGCAGACCGGTCGCGGCGGAGAGCCTGTTGCGGAGCTCCACGGAGGTCAGGGAGTCGAAGCCCAGGTCCTGGAACTCCCGCCGCGCGTCGACGGCCTCGGCCGACGCGTGCCCCAGCACCGCCGCGGCCTCGGTCCGTACCAGATCCGTCATGAGGCGGGCGCGCTCGTCCTCGCCCAGTCCCGCGAGCCGGCCGACGAGTTGCACGGCCGTGCCCGCGCCGGTGGCGGTGGTCGCGGCGGCGCGACGGGACCTGACCAGGCCGCGGAGTACGGGCGGTACGGGGCCGGTGACGCGCACGGGCCCGGAGGTCCGGCCGAGCACGACGAGGTGAGCCGCGTCGCACTCCCCCGCCGCGTCGAGGAGGGCGAGCCCCTGGCCGACGGAGAGGGGCGCCGCTCCGTAGGAGGCGATGCGCCGCATGTCCGCCTCGGACAGCGCGGCCGTCATGCCGCCGGCCTGTTCCCACGCGCCCCAGGCCAGGGACTGCGCGGGCAGCCCGTGCGCCGCGCGGTGGCGGGCCAGCGCGTCGAGGAAGACGTTGCCCGCGGCGTAGTTGCCCTGACCGGGGGTGCCGGTCACGCCCGAGATGGACGAGAACAGCACGAACGCGGCCAGGTCGAGGTCCTTGGTGGCCTCGTGCAGGTGCCAGGCGGCGTCCGCCTTCGGGCGCAGCACGGCCGACAGCCGGTCGGCGGTCAGCGACGTCAGCACGCCGTCGTCCAGCACACCGGCCGTGTGGATCACGGCTGTCAGCGGATGTCCGGCCGGGACCGAGGCCACGAGCGAGGCCACCGCCTCCCGGTCCGCCACATCGCACGCGACGACGGCCACCTCGGCGCCGAGACCGGCCAGCTCCGTACGGAGCTCCGCCGCCCCCGGCGCGTCCGGCCCGCTCCGGCTGGCCAGGATCAGGTGCTTCACGCCTCGCTCGGCCACCAGGTGGCGGGCGAGTTCGCGGCCCAGGCCACCGGTGCCGCCGGTGATCAGTACGGTGCCGTCCGGGTTCCGGACGGGCGGCATGGTCAGCACGATCTTGCCTATGTGGCGGGCCCGGCTCATGTGCCGGAACGCCTCGCGGGCACGCCGTACGTCCCAGGTCGCGACCGGCAGCGGACGCAGCGCGCCGACGGCGAACAGCTCCACCAGCTCGGTCAGCATCTCCTGGGTCCGCTCGGGGCCGGCTTCCGCGAGGTCGAAGGCGCGGTAGCGGACCCCGGCGAGCGCCTCGGGCTCGCGGACGTCGGTCTTGCCCATCTCCAGGAACCGGCCGCCGGGGGCGGTCAGCCGCAGCGAGGCGTCCACGAACTCGCCGGCGAGGGCGTTGAGCACCACGTCCACGCCGTGGCCGTCCGTGGCCTCCAGGAAGCGCTGTTCGAAGTCGGTGGTGCGGGACGAGGCGATGTGGTCGTCGGGGACTCCCAGTTCGCGCAGGGTGTCCCACTTGCCCTCACTGGCCGTGGCGAACACCTCGGCGCCGAGGTGCCGGGCCAGCTGGATCGCCGCCATGCCGACGCCACCGGCGCCGGCGTGCACGAGGATCTTCTCGCCGGGCTTCAGGTCCGCGAGGTCCTTCAGGGCGTAGAGGGCGGTCAGGAAGACCAGCGGCACCGAAGCGGCCCGGGCGGGCGACCAGCCTTCGGGGATCCTGACGAGGAGCCGCTCGTCGGTCACGGCCACCGGGCCGAAGCCGCCGAACAGCATGCCCATCACACGGTCGCCAGGACGCAGTCCGGTCACTCCGGGCCCGGTCCCGGTCACCACGCCGGCGCCCTCGGCGCCGAGCAGCCCGGCCTCACCGGGGTACATGCCCAGCGCGTTCAGCACGTCGCGGAAGTTCACGCCGGCGGCCTGGACCGCCAGCCGCACCTGCCCCGGCGCGAGCGGCTCCAGGGTCTCCGGGCAGGGCGCGAGCAGCAGGTTGTCGAGGCTGCCCTTGGCTCCCGTGTCCAGCCGCCACGGCACGCCGGCCGGAGGCAGCAGCCCCGCGCCGCCGCCCAGGTGGGCCAGCCGGGCGACCCGGACGGCGCCGTCGCGCACCACGAACCCGTCGTCGCCGGTGGCCAGCAGGCCCGGCAGGGCCGGGAGCAGGGCGAGGACGTCCGCGTCGGCGGCGTCCAGCAGCACGAACCGGCCCGGGTTCTCCGACTGCGCCGACCGCACCAGGCCCCACACCGCGGCGGCGGGCAGGTCCCGTACGGTCTCGCCCTCGTCGGCGGAGACGGCACCGCGGGTGACGAACACCAGGCGCGATCCGGCGGGCCGCTCCCCGGCGGTCCACTCCTGGAGCAGGCCCAGGACGCGGGCCGTCAGCTCGTGCACGGAAGCGGGCACGTCGTCGCCCGCACCCGACACCGGTACCAGCACCAGGTCCTCGTCGCCGGCGAGCTCCGCCAGGGACGCGGCCGACGCGCCCACGCCGAGCGGGTCGGCGCCCAGGGACACGCAACGGGCCTCGGTGGACGGCACCTCGGGGGCGGGCACCCAGTCCAGCGACAGCAGCGCGTCGTACTCCGCGCCGCGCGCGGCGACCGCCGGGGCCGCCGCCGACGTACCGCGCAGGACCAGCGCCTCCGCCGACAGCACGGGCGCGCCTTCGACGTCGACGGCCGCGATGGACACGCTGTCGTCGCCCGTCCTGGTGACGCGGGCCCGGACGACCGGGGCCCCGCCGGCGTGCAGGGACACTCCCCGCCAGGCGAACGGCATGAGGAGCTGGTCGTCCTCGCCGACACCGGCCATCCGGTGGGACTGGATCACCGCGTCCAGCAGCGCCGGGTGGATTCCGAAGGCCCCGGCCTCGCCGGCGGCGTCGCCGGGGAGCGCGGCTTCGAGGTAGACCTCGTCCTCCAGCCGCCAGACCGAGCGCAGGCCCTGGAAGGCGGGGCCGTACCCGGTGCCCTCGTAGAAGTCCTCCAGGTCGACGACCACGGCGTCACGGGGCGGCCAGGCCTCCGAGCCGAAGGCTCCGACGCGCTCGCCGTGGGCGAGCGTGCCGTTGGCGTGCTGGGTCCACTGCCCGTCGGGGGCGCCGTCGTGGCGCGAGTGCACGGAGACCGTCCGGGCGCCCGCCTCGTCGGGGGCTCCGACCAGTACCTGGACCAGTGCGGCGCCCTCCTCGGGCAGGACGAGCGGGGTGAGGAGGACGAACTCCTCGACACGGTCGCAGCCGACCTGGTCGCCGGCGCGCAGGGCCAGTTCGAGGAAGCCGGTGGCCGGGAAGAGGACGTTCTCGCCGATGGCGTGGTCGGTGAGCCAGGGGTGGGTCTGGAGGGACAGCCTGCCCGTGAACACCACTTCGCCGGAGTCCGCGAGCGCGAGCATCGCGCCCAGCAGCGGGTGTTCCGCCGGCGCGAGGCCCGCGCCGGTCACGTTTCCGGTGAGCGCGGCGGGCCTGGGCCAGTAGCGCTCGTGCTGGAAGGGGTAGGTGGGCAGGTCGACGCGGCGGGCGCCGGTGCCGTCGAACAGGCCGGCCCACTCGACCTCGACACCGGCCACGTGGAGGCGCGCGACGGCGGTCAGCAGGGCCGTCTCCTCCGGGCGGTCCTTGCGCAGGGCCGGGACGGTGACCGGAGCGCCGTCGAGGCTGTGCTGGGCCATGGCCGTCAGCACGCCGTCGGGGCCCAGTTCCAGGAAGACGGAGGCGCCCTCGGCGGCCAGGGTGCGGATGCCGTCGGCGAAGCGCACGGTCTCGCGGACGTGGCGGACCCAGTAGTCCGCCGTGCACACCAGCTCCTCGGAGACGCGCCGGCCGGTCACGTTCGACACGAGGGGGATCTGCGGGGTCCGGAAGGCGATGCCCTCGGCGACCGTCCGGAAATCGTCCAGCATCGGCTCCATCAGCGGCGAATGGAACGCGTGACTGACCGGCAGCCGCTGCGTCTTACGGCCTTCCGCCGCGAACTCCTCGGCGATGCGCAGCGCCTCGGTCTCGTCCCCGGCGATGACGACCGCCTCGGGGCCGTTGACCGCCGCGAGGGACACCCCGTCCACCAGGCGCGCGGCCACCTCCTCCTCGGCCGCCTGGACGGCGACCATCGCACCGCCCGCGGGCAGCGCCTGCATCAGCCGTGCCCGCGCCGACACCAGAGCACAGGCGTCCTCCAGCGAGAACACCCCCGCCACGTGCGCCGCCGCGACCTCACCGATCGAATGCCCCGCCACGAAGTCCGGGCGGATCCCCCATGACTCGACCAGCCGGAAGAGCGCCACCTCGACCGCGAACAGCGCCGGCTGGGTGAAGCCGGTCTCGTCGAGGCGCTCCGCGTCGGTGAACATCACCTCCCGCAGGTCCTCGTCGAAGTGTGCCAGCACCGCGTCCAGGGCCTCGGCGAACACCGGGAACCGCGCGGACAGCTCCCGGCCCATGCCGACGCGCTGCGCGCCCTGTCCCGAGAACAGCACGGCGAGCTTCCCGGCCATGTCCTCGGCGAGCCCGCGCGCGACCTCGACCGTCCCGTCCTCCCCCGCCAGCAGCACCGCGCGGTGCTCCAGGTGCGCGCGGGAGGTGGCCAGCGAGAAGCCCGTGTCGAGCGGTGACGCGCCGGCCTGCGCGGAGATCCGCTCCAGCTGTGCCGTCAGGGCGCTCTCGGACCTCGCGGAGAGCGGCCAGGGCACGACCGCCGGCTCGATCTTCGGTTCGTCCCCGGCGTCGGGCAGCTCGGCGGCCGGCGCCTGCTCGATGATGACGTGGGCGTTCGTCCCGCTGATGCCGAAGGACGACACGCCCGCGCGCCACGGCCGGTCCACCTCCGGCCACGCCCCGGCGTCCGTCAGCAGCTCCACCGCACCGGACGACCAGTCCACGTGCGACGACGGCGCGTCCACGTGCAGCGTCCTCGGCAGCACACCGTGCCGCATCGCCAGCACCATCTTGATGATGCCCGCCACACCCGCGGCGGCCTGTGTGTGCCCGATGTTCGACTTGATCGATCCCAGCAGCAGCGGGCGGCCGGCTTCCCGGTCCTGGCCGTAGGTGGCCAGCAGCGCCTGCGCCTCGATGGGGTCGCCGAGCGTCGTGCCCGTACCGTGCGCCTCGACCACGTCCACCTCGGACACCGACAGTCCGGCGCTCGCCAGCGCCTGGCGGATCACCCGCTGCTGCGCCGGCCCGTTGGGCGCCGTCAGGCCGTTGGACGCGCCGTCCTGGTTCACCGCGGAGCCGCGGACGACGGCCAGGATCTCGTGCCCGTTGCGCTGCGCGTCCGAAAGGCGTTCCAGTACGAGGACACCGACGCCCTCGGACCAGCTCGTGCCGTCGGCGGCGTCCGCGAACGCCTTGCACCGGCCGTCCGCCGCCAGCCCGCCCTGCCGGCCGAACCCGGCGAAGCTCATCGCGCTCGACAGCACCGTCACACCGCCGGCGAGCGCCAGCGAGCACTCGCCGGAGCGCAGTGCGTGGGCCGCCAGGTGCAGCGAGACGAGGGAGGACGAGCACGCGGTGTCGACGGTGACCGCCGGGCCCTCCAGGCCGAGGCTGTACGAGACCCGTCCGGAGAGGACGCTGCCCGCGAGCCCGGTGCTGGCGTGGCCTTCGACGTCTTCGCGGGAGTTCATCACGACGCCGACGTAGTCGACGCCGTTCGTGCCGGTGAACACGCCGGTCTCGCTGCCCCGCAGCGATCCGGGGTCGATACCGGCGCGCTCCAGGGCCTCCCAGGAGGTCTCCAGCAGCAGCCGCTGCTGCGGGTCCATCGCCACGGCCTCGCGGGGCGATATGCCGAAGAAGCCGGCGTCGAAGGCCGCGGCGTCGACGAAGCCGCCCTCGGCCGCCGGGCCGCTGCCGTCGCCCGTCAGAAGGCCGATGTCCCAGCCGCGGTCCGTGGGGAACGCCGAGATGCCGTCCCGTCCCTCGTGCAGCATCCGCCAGAGTTCCTCCGGGGATCCCACCCCGCCCGGGAACCGGCAGGACATTCCGACGATGGCGATGGGCTCTTGCTTGCCGGACTCGGCCTCCAGCAGCCGTTGGCGGGTCTGGTGCAGATCGGCGGTGACCCACTTGAGGTATTCAACGAGCTTGCTGTCTTCGGGCATAACGAGAAACCTTCCCTGTGAAATATGGAGGCCGGGCTCAGCGAGCGCTGTGACGGCCGAGCTCGTTGTCGATAAAGGCGAAGATCTCGTCCGTGCTGGCGGCTTCGATCCGTTCGGCGACCTGGGCGCCGGCGGCCTCCGCCTCGGCCCCTCGCCACTTCTCCAGCATCTGGAACAACCGGCTGGAGACGGCCGACCTGGTGCGGGCGTCCAGCTCGCCGGCGGCGAGCGCGGAGTCGAGGCGTGCGAGTTCCTCGAGGAGGGCGGAGCCCGCGTCGGCCACGGCCTCGTCCACGAGCCGCGGGACGAGGTGGCCGGCGAGCGCCGTGGGGTTGGGGTAGTCGAACACGAGCGTCGCGGACAGCCGCATGCCGGTGGCGGCGGTGAGCCGGTTGCGGAGCTCGACCGCGGTCAGCGAGTCGAAGCCCAGGTCGCGGAACTCCCGTCGCGCGTCGACGGCGCCGGGCGACGCATGGCCCAGCACGGCCGCCGCCTCGGCCCGTACGAGGTCGGTCATGAGGCGCGTGCGCTCCTCCGGCCGGGCCTCCCGCAGCCGGTGGCCGAGCGTCGCGGCCTCTTCGGTGCCGCCCGCGGAGCTCGCCGCCGTGCGCCGGCCCCCCTTCAGGAGGCCGCTCAGCAGCGGCGGCACCTCACCGCCCGCCCGGGTGCCCACCGCGACCGGGCCGACGGGGACGAGGTACGCCTCGCCCGACGCGGTGGCGGCGTCGAACAGCGCCAGCCCCTGCCCGGCCGACAGCGGCGGTACCCCGGACGAGGCGATGCGCCGCATGTCCGCCTCGGACAGGGTGCCGGTCATCCCGCTGCCCTGCGCCCACGCGCCCCAGGCCAAGGACTGCGCGGGCAGGCCGCGTGTGGCGCGGTGGCGGGCCAGCGCGTCGAGGAAGACGTTGCCCGCGGCGTAGTTGCCCTGCCCGGCGCTGCCCATGACACCCGAGATCGAGGAGTACATGACGAAGGCGGCGAGCTCGATCTCCTTGGTGAGCTCGTGCAGGTGCCAGGCCGCGTCCGCCTTCGGCCGCAGCACGCCCGACAGGCGCTCCGCGGACAGCGAGGTGACCACGCCGTCGTCCAGCACACCCGCCGTGTGGACGACCGCGGTCAGCGGACGGTCCAGGGACCCGAGCAGCCGTCCGACCGCGTCCCGGTCGGCCACGTCGCACGCCGCGACGGACACACCGGCGCCGAGGGCGGTCAGTTCCTCGCGCAGTGCGGCCGCGCCCGGGGCGGCCTCGCCCCGGCGGCTCACCAGCGTCAGGTGCCTCACGCCGCGCTCGGCCACGAGGTGGCGGGCCAGCACGGCGCCCAGGCCACCGGTACCGCCGGTGACGAGTACCGTGCCGTTCGCGTCCCACGCGGGCGCGGCGGCCACCGCGTCGTCCTCCTCGGCCGCGTACCGGGCGAGCCGGCCCACGCGCACGGCGCCGTCGCGGACGACGAACCGGTCGTCACCGGAGACCAGCAGGCCGGGCAGGCTGCGGAGCGCGGCCGGGACGTCCCCGTCCGCGGCGTCCAGCAGCACGAACCGGCCCGGGTTCTCCGACTGCGCCGATCCCACCAGACCCCATACCGCGGCACCGGCGAGGTCGTCACCGGACACCGCGCCACAGGTCACGAAGACCAGCCGCGACGAGGCGAACCGCTCATCCGCCAGCCACTCCTGCGCCAGCCCCAGGGACCATGCCGTGAGTTCGTGCACGGAGGCGGGCACATCGTCGCCGGTGGCCGGCACAGGGACCACGACCAGGTCCGGGACGTCCTCCGGCAACCCGGGCGAGGCCAGGCCCGCGGCGCCGAGCGTGACGCTCCGCACCTCGCCGGAGGCCCGTGCCTCCGGGACCACCACCCATTCCAGCCGCAGCAGCGAACCCTGCCGCGCGGCTCGCCGTACGGTCTTCCGGGCGCTCAGCACCAGTGCGTCGGCGGACAGGACGGGCGCGCCCTCGGCGTCCGCGACGGCGACGGAGAACGTGTTCTCGCCGGCCTTGACGACGCGTACGCGTACCGCCGGCGCGCCGCTCGCGTGCAGCGAGACGCCCGTCCATGACGACGGCGCGAGTCCCTCGTCGCACCCGGTCGCCGCGGTCACCGCTGCCAGCAGGGCCGGGTGCAGCCCGAAGGCCCCGGCGTCGTCCACCCGGTCCGGGAGCACGGCCTCGGCGAAGGTCTCGTCGCCCCGGACCCAGAGCGCGCGCAGCGTCCCCCCGGCCCCCGCGAAGTCCTGCGGATCCACGGCCACGGCGCCGCTGGGCGGCCACACCGAAGCGTCGAAGTCCGCCGTAGGCGCCGTGGAGTCCAGCAGCACACCGGCGGCGTGCTCCGTCCACGTCCCGTCCGGTGAGCCGGCGGCCCGCGCGTGGACGCGCACCGGGCGTGCGCCCTCCGCGTCGGGTGCGCCGACCCGTACCTGGAGGAACAGGTCGTCGTCCGGGGCCAGGACGAGGGGCTCGGCGAAGGAGAGCGTGCCGACCAGGTCGCAGCCGACCAGGTCACCGGCGCGGATGGCCAGTTCGAGGAGTGCGGCGGCGGGGAAATCGGACACGCCGTCCGTCATGTGGTCCAGCAGCCAGGGGTGCGTCCGCGCCGACAGCCGGCTCGTGAACAGCATTTCCCCGGAGTCCGCCAACGGCACCGCCGCGCCCAGCAGGGGATGCCCGGCGGGCATCAGGCCCGCGGCGGACACGTCGCCCGCCGGGGCGGCGGGCTCGGGCCAGTACCGCTCGTGCTGGAACGGGTAGGTGGGCAGGTCGACGCGGTGGGCGCCGGTGCCCTCGTAGAAGGCGGTCCAGTCCACGTCCACACCCGCGACATGGAGGCGCGCGAGGGCGGTCAGCAGGGCGGTCTCTTCCGGACGGTCCTTGCGCAGGGCGGGGACCGCGACCGGAACGCCGTCCAGGACGTGCTGGGTCATCGCCGTGAGTACGCCGTCAGGACCCAGCTCCAGGAAGACCGAGGCGCCTTCGCCCTCCAGGGCGCGGACGCCGTCCGCGAAGCGCACCGTCTCCCGGACGTGCCGCACCCAGTACTCGGCCGAACACACCAGTTCCGCGGCGGCGAGCTCACCGGTCACATTCGAGACGACCGGGATCTCCGGTGCCTTGAACGACAGCCCCTCCACCACCCGGCGGAAGTCCTCCAGCATCGGGTCCATCAACGCCGAGTGGAAGGCGTGACTCACCGTCAAACGCTGTGTCTTGCGGCCCTCGGCGGCGAACCCCTCCGCGATCCGCAGCACCTCGGCCTCGTCCCCGGCGAGGACGACCGACTCCGGGCCGTTGACCGCCGCGACGGACACACCGTCCGTCAGCCGCGGCCCGATCTCGCTCTCCGCGGCCTGGACGGCCACCATCGCGCCACCGGTGGGCAGCGCCTGCATCAGCCGGGCCCGTGCCGCCACCAGCGTGCACGCGTCCTCCAGCGAGAACACCCCGGCCACGTGCGCCGCCGCGACCTCACCGATGGAATGGCCCGCGACGAAGTCCGGACGGACACCCCACGACTCCACGAGGCGGAACAGCGCGACCTCGACGGCGAAGAGCGCCGGCTGCGTGAACCCGGTCGTGTGCAGACCGTCGGCGTCACCGGACATCACCGCGCGCAGGTCGCTGAGTTCGCCGTCGAACCGCGCCAGCACCGCGTCCAGCGCCTCGGCGAACACCGGGAACCGGGCGTACAGCTCCCGGCCCGTCCCCACCCGCTGCGCACCCTGACCCGAGAACAGCACCGCGAGCGAGCGGCCCGTCTCCGCGCGGCCCCGGGCCACTTCGGACAGTTCGCCCTCGGGGCCCTGTGCGAGCAGCACGGCCCGGTGCTCGAACGCCGAGCGGCCGGAGACGAGCGAGAAGCCCACGTCCGCCGGGGACGAGGTGCCCTTCAGCGACGAGATCCGCTCGATCTGCGCCGTGAGCGCCTCCTCGGACCTGGCAGACAGCGGCCACGGCACCACGCCGGGCGCCTGCTCCGGAGCGGTCACCGGCTCCTCGGCCGGGTCCGCCTGTTCCAGGATGACGTGCGCGTTGGTGCCGCTGATACCGAAGGACGACACGCCCGCGCGCCACGGCCGGTCGGCCTCGGGCCACTCCTGGGACTCCGTCAGCAGCCGCACGGCGCCGGCCGACCAGTCCACGTGGGACGACGGCGCGTCGACGTGCAGGGTGCGGGGCAGCACCCCGTGCCGCATCGCCATGACGGACTTGATGATCCCCGCCACGCCGGCCGCCGCCTGCGTGTGGCCGAGGTTGGACTTCACGGAGCCCAGCAGCAGCGGCCGCTCGGGGTCGCGCCCCTGACCGTAGGTGGCCAGCAGCGCCTGGGCCTCGATCGGGTCGCCGAGCGGCGTGCCCGTGCCGTGGGCCTCGACCACGTCGACGTCCGTGGTCGTCAGCCCGGCGCTCGCGAGCGCCTGCCGGATCACCCGCTGCTGCGACGGACCGCTGGGCGCGGTGAAGCCGTTGGAGGCGCCGTCCTGGTTGACGGCCGAGCCCCGGACGACGGCGAGGACGGGGTGCCCGTTGCGGCGGGCGTCGGACAGGCGCTCCACGAGGAGGACGCCCACGCCCTCGGACCAGCCGGTGCCGTCGGCCGCCTCGGCGAACGCCTTGCACCGGCCGTCCGCCGCCAGTCCGCCCTGCCGGCTGAACTCCATCAGGGAGCCGGGGGACGACATGACGTTCACGCCGCCGACCAGGGCCAGCGAGCACTCGCCGGCCCGCAGGGCCTGGGCCGCCGTGTGCAGGGCCACGAGCGAGGAGGAGCAGGCCGTGTCGACCGTCACCGCCGGGCCCTCCAGGCCCAGCGTGTAGGACAGCCGCCCGGAGGTGGCGCTGGCGGCGATCCCGGTGCCGATGTCGCCGGTGGCGTCGGCCAGGGAGCGTACGAGCAGGTAGGCGTAGTCCTGCCCGTTCGTGCCGACGTACACGCCGGTGCGGCTGCCGCGGAGCGACACCGGGTCGATGCCGGCCCGCTCGACGGCCTCCCAGGAGGTCTCCAGGAGCAGCCGCTGCTGCGGGTCCATGGTCACGGATTCGCGCGGGGAGATCCCGAAGAAGCCCGCGTCGAAGCCGGCCACGCAGTCGAGGAAGCCGCCTTCCTGGCTGACGGCGTTGCCGCGCCGGTCGACTCCGGCGTCCCGCAGGGCGTCCAGGTCCCAGCCGCGGTCCGTGGGGAAGGCTCCGATCGCGTCCTCGCCCGCGGCCAGGAGCTGCCACAGGTCCTCGGGCGAGTTCACCCCGCCGGGGTACCGGCAGCTCATGGCCACGATCGCGATCGGTTCGGTGGCGGCGGCGACGAGCTTGTGGTTCTGCCGGCGGAGGTGTTCGGCTTCCTTCAACGAGGCGCGGAGGGCCGCGACGACGGTTTCGTTGGATGTGGTCATGGTCCGCTCTTTCAGCGCTCGTTGTGGGAATTGCCGTCGAGGGCCGCCTGGACCAGGTCGGCGACGTCCATCGCGTCGATCGACTCGTCGTAGGCGTCCGCCTCCGTGGCGGCGGTGGTCCCGTCGCCGGACGCGGCGGTCCGCGCTGCGGCGAGCTTCAGCAGGGGTTCGAGCACGCCGATCTCACGGAGCTGGGCCATGGAGACGGAGGCGAGCAGGGCCCTGATGCCCGACTGGTCGAGGTCGCCGTCGGCCGCGCTCTCCTCCGGTCCGTCCGCCGGGACGAGCAGGCCGAGGACGTGACCGGCCAGGTCCGCGGGGTTCGGGTGGTCGAAGACGAGCGTGGCGGTGAGGCTCAGCCCCGTCGCGGCGTTGAGCTGGTTGCGCAGCTCGACCGCGCTGAGGGAGTCGAAGCCGAGGTCCCGGAACGCCCGGTCGGCGCCGACGGCGTCGGCGGTCGGGTGTCCCAGTACGGCGGCGGCCCGGGCGCGCACCAGGTCCAGTACGGCCGCGGAGCGCTTGGCCGGCGGCAGGTCCGCCAGCCGCTCGCGCAGGGCGGTGCCGGGGGCCTCCTCGTCGGTCCGGCCGGCCGGCGCCTGCTCGGTGCCGGCGCCCAGGGCCGCGAGGAGCGGGCTGGGCCGGACGGTGGTGAAGGACCGGACGAACCGCTCGGGTTCGACGTCGACGACGACCTCGGTGGGACGGCCGTCCGTCACGGCCCGGCGCAGCGCCGTGACGGCGAGGTCCGGGTCCAGGGGGCGGATCCCGGTGCGCCGGGCCGCGGCGGCCGCCCGGTCGTCCTCGGCCATTCCGCCGCCGCCCCAGGGGCCCCAGGCGATCGAGGTCGCGGCGAGGCCGTCGGCCCGGCGCCGCTCGGCGAGGGCGTCCAGGAAGGCGTTGGCGGCGGCGTAGTTGGCCTGTCCGAGGTTGCCGACCGCCGAGGACGACGAGGAGAACAGGGCGAACACGGCCAGGTCCAGGTCCCGGGTGAGGTCGTGCAGGGCCAGGGCCGAGGTGGCCTTGGCGCGGAACACGGCCTCGAAGCGGTCCGGGGTGAGGCTGTCGAGCACACCGTCGTCGAGGACGCCCGCGGTGTGGACGACGCCGGTGAGGGGCGCCTCCGCGGGGATGCCGGCGAGGATCGCGGCGAGCGCGTCCCGGTCGGCGGCGTCGCAGGCGGTGAGGGTGACGTCCGCGCCCAGTGCGGCGAGTTCGGACCGCAGCGCCTCCGCGCCGGGGGCGTCGGGGCCCCGGCGGCTGAGGAGCAGCAGGTGCCGTGCTCCGGCCCGGGCGAGTTCGCGTGCCACCCGGGCGCCCAGGACGCCGGTGCCGCCGGTGATCAGGACGGTGCCCGTGGGGTTCCACTCGCCCTGGGCGCCGGTGTTCCGGCCGGCCGGTACGGGGACCAGCCGGCGGCCGAAGGCGGCGGCGGGGCGTACCGCGATCTGGTCCTCGCCGCCGGGGGCCGTGAGGACCGTGGCGAAGCGGTCCGCGGTCCGCCCGTCGAGGGTCTCGGGCAGGTCGATCAGGCCGCCCCAGCGCTGCGGGTACTCCAGGGCGGCGACGCGCCCCAGCCCCCATACGGCGGCCTGGCCGGCGCCGGGCACGGGCTCGGCGGGCGAGGCCGCGACCGCGCCGCGGGTGACGCACCACAGGGGTGCGGTGACGTCCGCGTCCCCGAGTGCCTGGATCAGGGTGGTGGTGAGTGCCAGCGCCTCGGGGGCGTCGGCTCCGCCGGCGGGTGCGGTCGCGAGGGCGAGGAGGGAGACCACGCCGGTGAACGCGCGCCCGTCGGCGGTCTCCTTCCGGAGCCGGCCGGCCAGTTCCTCGCGTCCGGGGGCGTCGGCCTCCAGCGTCGCGGTGTCCGGGCCGAGGGAGGTCAGGACGTCGGCGACCCAGGGGTCGTCGGCGTGTCCCGCCGGGAGCACGGCGAGCCAGGTGCCCGCCGTGGTGCGGGAGGGCGCGAGGTTCAGCGGCTGCCAGGTGATCTGCTGCCGCCAGCCGTCGACGGTGTTGAGGTCGCCGCGCCGGCGGCGCCAGTCCGCGAGTGCGGGGAGCACCTTGGACAGCGCGTCGCCGTCGACGTCGAGGGTCGCTTCGAGCGAGGCGAAGTCCCCGTCGCGCACGGCCGTCCAGAAGCCGTCGTCCTCGGCGGCCGCCGTGGCGGGAGCGCCGGCGGGCCGGGGCTCCGGCCAGAACCGCTGGTGCTGGAAGGGGTAGGTGGGCAGGTCGGTGCGCCGGTTCGCGGTCGCGGTCCCGTCCAGGACGGCGTCCCAGCGCGGGTCCACTCCCCCGACGTGCAGCCGGGCGAGCGCCGTGAGCACGGACTCCTCCTCGCCGCGGTCCTTGCGCAGGGCCGGGACGGTGACCGCCCGGGAGGACAGGGTGTCGAGGGTGTCCTGGGCCATGGCGCACAGGGCGCCGCCGGGGCCGAGCTCCAGGAGGACGGTCGCGCCGCGCTCGGCGAGCGTGCGTACGCCGTCGCCGAACCGGACGGCCTCGCGGACGTGGCGCACCCAGTAGTCCGGGGAGCACATCTGCTCACCGGTCGCCGCCTCACCGGTCAGGTTGGACACGAGCGGGATCGCCGGGGCGTCGTAGGCGACGCTCCGGGTGACCCGGCGGAAGTCCTCGAGAATGGCGTCCATGTGGAGTGAGTGAAATGCATGGCTGACCCGCAAACGCCTAGTCCTGCGTCCGTCGGCCGAGAATTTCTCCGCGATGCCGAGCACGGCGGCCTCGTCGCCGGAGAGGACGACCGAGTCCGGGCCGTTGACCGCGGCGAGCGAGACCCCGTCGGTCAGGTGGGCGAGGACCTCGTCCTCGGTGGCCTGGACGGCGACCATGGCGCCGCCCGTGGGCAGGGAGTTCATCAGCCGCGCCCGGGCGGCGACGAGCCGGCAGGCGTCCGCCAGGGAGAACACCCCGGCGACGTGCGCGGCCGCGATCTCGCCGACGGAGTGGCCGGCGGCGAGGTCGGGGCGGACGCCCCAGGACTCGACCAGCCGGAACAGCGCCACCTCCAGGGCGAACAGGGCGGGCTGGGTGTAGCCCGTCTCGTCCAGCCGCTCCGCGTCGCCGAACATGACGTCCCGCAGGGGGCGGTCCAGTTCGGCGTCCAGGTGCGCGGTCACCGCGTCGAGGGCCTCGGCGAAGACCGGGAAGCGTGCGTAGAGCTCCCGGCCCATGCCGACCCGCTGCGAGCCCTGGCCGGAGAAGAGCACCGCGAGCTTGCCGCGGCGTGCCGCCTCGCCGCCCAGGACGACCTGGGGCGAGGTGTCGCCGTCGGCGAGCGCGGCCAGGCCCTGGAGCAGGGCGTCGCGGCCGTCGGCGAGGACCGCGGCGCGGTGCGCGAAGGCCGGCCGGGTCGTGGCCAGGGGCAGGGCGAGGCCGGCGACGGAGAGCTCGGGCCGGGCCGCCACGTAGGAGTGCAGCTGCCGGGCCCGGGCCCGCAGGGCCTCCGGGGTGGCGGCCGACACGGGCACGGGCAGCGGGCCGTCGTGCTCCGTCGCACCGGGGGCGTCGGTGACGTTCCCGGCGGGGAGCGCGGGCTGCTCGATGATCACGTGGGAGTTGGTGCCGCTGGCGCCGAAGGCCGAGATGCCGGCCCGGCGCGGGCGGCCGGTCTCCGGCCAGGCGGCCTCGTCGGCCAGCAGCTCGATCGCGCCGGCGGTCCAGTCGACGTGCGTGGAGGGCTCGTCGAGGTGCAGGGACCTGGGCAGGACGCCGTGGCGCATCGCCAGGACCATCTTGATGACTCCGGCGACGCCGGCCGCGGCCTGGGTGTGGCCGATGTTGGACTTCAGCGACCCGAGCAGCAGCGGCTGTTCGCGGTCCTGTCCGTACGTGGCCAGCAGGGCCTGCGCCTCGATGGGGTCGCCCAGGGAGGTGCCGGTGCCGTGCGCCTCGACGGCGTCCACGTCGGCCGGGGCGAGGCCGGCGACGGCCAGGGCCCGGCGGATGACGCGGCGCTGCGAGGGGCCGTTGGGGGCGGTGATGCCGTTGCTGGCGCCGTCCTGGTTGATGGCCGAGCCGCGCAGGACCGCGAGGACCTCGTGGCCGTTGGCCACCGCGTCCGAGAGGCGTTCCAGGACGAGGACGCCGACGCCCTCGGACCAGCCGGTGCCGCCCGCGGAGGACGAGAAGGCCCGGCAGCGGCCGTCGGCCGAGAGGGCTCCCAGCTCGCCGAACTCGACGAAGTTCACCGGGGTGGACATCACCGTCACACCGCCGGTGAGGGCGAGGGAGCACTCGCCGTTGCGCAGGGCCTGGGCGGCCAGGTGGAGCGCCACCAGCGAGGACGAGCAGGCCGTGTCGACGCTGACGGACGGGCCTTCCAGGCCGAGGGTGTAGGACACCCGGCCGGAGAGCAGGCTGGCCGACTGCGCGGTCTGCGCGTGGCCGAGTTGGCCCGCCTCGGGCCGGTAGTCGCCGGAACCGCCGCCGATGAACACACCGGTGTCACCGCCGCGCAGGTCCGCCGGGTCGACGCCGGTCCGCTCCAGGGCCTCCCAGGCGGCTTCCAGCAGGATGCGCTGCTGCGGGTCCATCACCATGGCCTCGCGCGGCGAGATCCCGAAGAAGCCGGGGTCGAAGTCCGCCACGTCGTGGAGGAACCCGCCGCCCCGGGCGACGGTGCCGCCGTGGCCGTCGCGGTCGCCGTGCAGGAGCCGGTCGAGGTCCCAGCCCCGGTCGGTCGGGAAGCCGCCGATGGCGTCGCCGCCGCCCATGACGAGGTCCCAGAGGTCCTCGGGCGAGCGGACGCCGCCCGGGTAGCGGCAGCTCATGCCGACGATCACGACGGGATCGTCGGCCGCGCCGGCGCCGCGCACCGCCGTGGCGGTGGTGGCGGGCAGGTCGTCGTCCTCGCCGAGGAGTTCGGCCAGCAGGTGGCCGGCCAGCGACTCGGCCGTCGGGTAGTCGAAGGCGAGGGTGGCGGGCAGGGACAGGCCGGTCGCGGTGGCGAGCTTGTTGCGCAGGTCGACGGCGGTCAGCGAGTCGAAGCCGAGGTCCTTGAAGGCCTGGCCGGAGGGGACGGCGCCGGCGTCCGGGAACCCGAGCACCGCCGCCACCTCGTCGCGGACCACGGACAGGAGTGCCTCGGCGCGCTCCGCGGCCGGGCGGGCCGCGAGGGCGGCCCGGAGTCCGGGCGCGGCCTCCGCCGTGCCGTCCCCGGTGCCGCCGGGGCCCGTCAGGGCCTCGCGGACCTCGGGCAGCTCCCGGAAGAGGGCGCTGGGCCGGGTGCGGGTGAAGGCCGGGACGAACGCGTCCCAGCGCACGTCGGCGACCGTCACGGAGGAGGCGTCGTCACCGAGGGAACGGGCGAGCGCGGTCAGGGCCCGCGGGGTGTCCATCACGGGCAGCCCGTTGGCGCGCAGGTGCGCGGTCATGCTGTCGTCGGTGGTGTCGGCCCAGCCGCCCCACGAGACGGTCAGGGCGCGCACTCCGCGTGCCCGGTACCGCCGGGCCAGGGCGTCCAGGTGGGCGCCGGCGGCCGCGGCCGTGCCACGGCCGTTCGCGCCCCAGGTGCCGGCGATCGAGGAGAAGAGGACGAACGCGTCCAGGGGCCGGTCGCCGGTGGCCGCGTCGGCCTCGGCCGCCAGGCTCTCGACGCTCGTGTGCAGCGCGGCCAGGGCCACCGCCGGGTCGGCGGCGGACGGCTCGTCCTCGGCGGCGTACAGCACCGCGGTCAGCGGGCGGTCCTCCGGGAGGGCGGCGAGCGCGGCCGGCAGTGCCTCGGCGTCGTCCGGTGTCCAGGTGACGGTCGTCAGGCCGGCGCCCAGCGCGTCGAGTCCGGCGCGCAGCTCCGCCGGGTCCGCCGCGGCGGGTCCGGCGAGCAGGACGTGCCCGGCTCCCTGGCCGGCGAGCCAGCGGGCGACGTGGCCGGCGCCGCCGGCCGCCTCGCCGACGACGAGGACGGTGCCGGCCGGCTGCCACGGGGTGACCGTGGCGTCGGCCGTGGCGCGCACGAGCCGGCGCCCGAAGGCACCCGAGGTCCGCAGGGCCACCTGGTCCTCGCCGTCCGTGCCGGACAGCACGGCGCGGAACCGGTCGGCCGAGCGGCGGTCGAGTACGTCCGCGATGTCGACGAGGCCGCCCCAGCGGTCCGGGTGCTCCAGGGCCGTGACCCTGCCGAGCCCCCATACCGCGGCCGGTGCCCCGTTCTCCGTCGCGTCCGAGCGGCCCACCGACACGGCGCCCTTGGTGACGCACCACAGCGGGGCGTCGACGCCGGCGTCGGCCAGGGCCCGTACCGCCTCGCCCGGCAGCGCCAGGCCGACGGGGACACCGTCGGCGGACGGGGTGGCGAGGAGGGAGACGACGCCCGCGAATCCGGCGCCCTCGGGGGCGAGTCCGGCGAGGCGCGCGGTCAGCGCGGCGGGGTCGGTGACGTCGGCCTCGACGGTGACGGCGTCGTCGCCGAGGGCCGCGAGCACGGCGGCGGTCCACTCGTCGGCTGCGGTTCCGGCCGGGACGAGGGCGAGCCACGGCCCGGCGAGGGTGCCGGACGCGGCGCCGGTCAGCGGCTTCCAGGTCACGTGGTAGCGCCAGCCGTCGACGGTCGAGCGCTCGACGCGGGTGCGCCGCCAGGTGGACAGGGCGGGCACGAGCGCCGACAGCGCGTCGTCGTCCAGGCCGAGGTCGGCCGAGAGCGACTCCAGGTCCTCGCGCTCCACCGCGGCCCAGAACTCGGCGTCCACGGGGTCCTGCGCGCCGTCCTGAGCGCGCCCGGCGGCGCGCTCCGGCCAGAACCACTCGCGCTGGAAGGGGTAGGTCGGCAGGTCGACGCGGCGGGCGCCGGTGCCGTCGAAGAGCCCGGACCAGTCCACGTCCACACCGGCGACGTGGAGGTTCGCGAGCGCCGTAAGGAGGGTGGTTTCCTCGGGCCGGTCCTTACGGAGGGCCGGGACGGCCACGGAGGTGTCGTCCAGGGTGTGCTGGGCCATGGCCGTCAGCACCCCGTCGGGGCCCAGCTCCAGGAAGACCGAGGCGCCTTCGGCGGCCAGCGTGCGGACGCCGTCGGCGAAGCGGACCGTCTCCCGGACGTGCCGCACCCAGTAGTCGGCGGAGCACACCAGCTCCTCCGTGACGAGCTCGCCCGTCACGTTCGAGACGACCGGGATCCGCGGGGCCGCGTAGGACAGGCCCTCGGCGACCCGGCGGAAGTCCGCCAGCATCGGCTCCATGAGCGCGGAGTGGAAGGCGTGGCTCACCGACAGCCGCTGGGTCTTGCGGCCTTCGGCGGCGAAGCCCTCGGCGATGCGCAGCACCGCGTCCTCGTCGCCCGCGAGGACGACCGACTCCGGGCCGTTGACCGCGGCGATCGACACGCCGTCGGTCAGCCGCGCGGTGACGTCCTCCTCCGTGGCCTGGACGGCGACCATCGCGCCGCCCGCGGGCAGTGCCTGCATCAGGCGTGCGCGGGCCGCCACCAGCCGGCAGGCGTCCTCCAGGGAGAACACCCCCGCCACGTGTGCCGCGGCGATCTCACCGATCGAGTGACCGGCCACGAGGTCGGGGGTGATCCCCCACGACTCGACGAGGCGGAACAGCGCGACCTCGAACGCGAACAGCGCCGGCTGTGTGAAGCCCGTCTCGTCCAGTCCCTCGGCGGCACCGGACATGACGTCCCGCAGGGGGCGGTCCAGCTCGGTGTCGAAGTGGGCCGCGACCGTGTCGAGGGCCTCGGCGAACACCGGGAAGCGGGCGTAGAGCTCCAGGCCCATCCCGGCGCGCTGCGCGCCCTGGCCCGAGAACAGCGCCGCGAGCTTCCCGGGGACGTCCCGGGTGACTCCGCGCGCGAGTTCGGACACCCGCTCCCCGTCGGCGAGGAGCACCGCGCGGTGGGCGAACGCCGCCCTGCCGGTGGCGAGGGAGTAGCCCACGTCGGCCGGGGACGGGCCGCTCAGCGCGGTGATCCGCCCGATCTGCGCCGCGAGCGCGGCCTCGGACCTGGCCGACACGGGCCAGGGCACCGGCCCCGCCGTGACGACGGGCCGGGCGGGCTCGTCCTCGGAGGGCTCGGCCTCCGGGGCCTGCTCGATGATGACGTGGGCGTTGGTGCCGCTGACGCCGAAGGCGGAGACACCGGCCCGCCGGGCGTGCCCGGTCTCGGGCCACGCCCGCTCCTCGGTGAGGAGCGAGACCGCGCCGCCCGACCAGTCGACGTGCGAGGACGGGGCGTCGACGTGCAGGGTCTTCGGCAGGGTGCCGTGGCGCATCGCCAGGAGCACCTTGATGATGCCGGCGACGCCGGCGGCGGCCTGGGTGTGGCCCAGGTTCGACTTGACCGCGCCGAGGAGCAGCGGGCTCGGCCGGTCCTGTCCGTAGGCGGCGATGAGGGCGTGTGCCTCGATCGGGTCGCCGAGGGTGGTGCCGGTGCCGTGCGCCTCGACCACGTCGACGTCGGCGGGTGCCAGGTCGGCGTCGCCGAGGGCCTGGCGGATGACGCGCTGCTGGGCCCGCCCGTTGGGGGCGGTGAGGCCGTTCGAGGCGCCGTCCTGGTTGACGGCGGTGCCGCGGACGATGCCCCGGACGTCATGGCCGTTGCGGCGGGCGTCGGAGAGGCGTTCGAGGACGAGGACGCCCACGCCCTCGGACCAGCTGGTGCCGTCGGCCGAGTCGGAGAAGGCCTTGCACCGTCCGTCGGGGGCGAGTCCGCCCTGGACGGTGAACTCGGCGAAGGAGTCGGGGCTGGACATCACCGAGACGCCGCCGACGAGCGCGAGGGTGCTCTCGCCGCTGCGCAGCGAGGCGGCGGCCATGTGCAGGGCGACCAGCGAGGAGGAGCAGGCCGTGTCGACGGTGACGGCCGGGCCTTCGAGGCCGAAGGCGTAGGAGATCCGGCCGGACATGACGCTGGCGGTGTTGCCGGTGGCGACATGGCCCCGGACGTCGGCGGTGCCCTGGCGCAGGAGGGTGGTGTAGTCCTGGCCGTTGGTGCCGACGAACACACCGGTGCGGCTGCCGCGCAGGGTGCTCGCGTCGATCCCGGCGGTCTCGAAGACCTCCCAGGTGGTCTCCAGGAGCAGGCGCTGCTGGGGGTCCATGGCGAGGGCCTCGCGGGGCGAGATGCCGAAGAAGGAGGCGTCGAAGAGGCCGACGCCGTCGAGGAAGCCGCCTTCGAGGGTCGCGGAGGTGCCGGCGGCGAGGTCGTCGAGGTCCCAGCCGCGGTCGGCGGGGAATCCGGAGATGGCGTCCTCGCCCTGGCTGAGGAGCCGCCAGAGGTCCTCGGGCGACCGGACGCCGCCGGGGAAGCGGCAGTTCATGCCGACGATGGCGATGGGGTCGTCGTCGGCCGCGCGGCCGCCCGTGGCGGGGCCGGCCGGGCCGGCCTCGGGGAGGGCGCCGAGGAGCTCGGTGAGCAGGAACTCGGCGAGGACCTGCGGGGTCGGGTAGTCGTAGACGAGGGTCGCGGGCAGCTTCAGGCCGGTCGTGGCCGTCAGGGCGTTGCGCAGTTCGACGATGGTCAGCGAGTCGAAGCCGAGGTCGCTGAAGGCCTGGTCGGCGCCGATGGCGCCGGTGCCGGAGTGGCCGAGGACCGCGGCGACCTGGCCGCGCAGGAGGTCCAGGACGAACCGGGGGCGCGCCGCCGGGGAGAGCCCGGCGAGCCGCTGGCGCAGCGCCGGCTCCCGGGGGGCGGCCTCCGGCGTCCCGGCGGGTGCCGTGGCGCCGGTGCGCAGTGCGGGGAGGTCGCCGACGAAGGGGTTGGGGCGGAGCGCGGTGAACGCGTCCGCGTAGCGGTCCCAGTCGACGTCCGCGAGGGTCAGGGCGGTGTCGCCATGCTCGATCGCGTGGCGCAGCGCCGTGAGGGCGAGCTCGGGCGCCATGGGGGTGAAGCCGCCCCGGCGGACGCGGTTCTCGATGCCGGGTCCGTCCGCGGCCATGCCGGCCTCGGCCCAGGGGCCCCAGCCGAGGGAGGTCGCGGGCAGGCCCTGGGCGCGGCGGTGCTCGGCGAAGGCGTCGAGGAAGGCGTTGGCCGCGGCGTAGTTGCCCTGGCCGGGCGCCCCGAGGGTGCCGGCGACGGAGGAGAAGAGGACGAAGGCGGTCAGGCCGTGGTCCCGGGTCGCCTCGTGCAGGTTGACGGTGGCCGTGAGCTTGGCGCGCAGGACGGTGGTGAACTTCTCGGGGGTGAGGGCGTCCAGGGTGCCGTCGTCGACGGTGCCGGCGGTGTGGAGGACCGCCGTGAGCGGGTGCTCCTCGGGGATCCCGGCGAGCACGGCGTCGAGCGCGTCGCGGTCGGCGGTGTCGCAGGCGGCCAGGGTGACGCGGGTGCCGAGCGCGGCCAGTTCGGCGCTCAGCTCCGCAGCGCCGGGCGCGTCGGCGCCGCGGCGGCTGACGAGCAGCAGGTGCCGGGCGCCGCGGGCGGCGAGCCAGCGGGCGACGTGGCCGCCCAGGGCGCCGGTGCCGCCGGTGACGAGCACGGTGCCGGTGGGCCGGAACTCGCCGGGCGCGGGGGCGTCCCCGACGGGGTGGTGCGCCAGCCGGCGGGCGTACGTCGCGGTGGCGCGTACGGCGAGCTGGTCCTCGCCGCCGCCGGCCGCGAGGACGGCGGTCAGGCGGCGCAGGGTGGTGTCGGGGAGCTCGTCGGGGAGGTCGACGAGGCCGCCCCAGCGCTCGGGGTGTTCCAGGGCGGCGACGCGGCCGAGGCCCCAGACGGCGGCCTGGGCGGGGCGGGCGAGCCGCTCGGAGCGGCCGACCGCCACGGCGGTGCGCGTGACGCACCACAGGGGTGCCTCGACGCCGGCGTCGCCCAGTGCCTGTACGGCGGCCGTGGTCAGGAGCAGGCCGGCGGGCACGTCGGCGGCGTCGCGGCCGTCCTCGTCGTCCGCGGCCAGCAGGGACAGTACGCCCGTGAACTCCGCGCCCTCGGCGGTGAGTTCACGCAGGCGGTCGGCCAGCGCCTCGCGGCGCGGGTCGGTGACGTCGAGGCGGACGGTGCCGGTGCCGAGGGCGCCGGCCACCGCGTCGAGCCATGCCGGGTCGGTGGCGCCGGCCGGTGCGAGGACCAGCCAGGTGCCGGCCGGGCGCGCCGTGCCGGGGGCCGTGGCGCCGGTCAGGGGCTTCCAGGTGGCGCGGTAGCGCCAGCCGTCGACGGTGGAGCTCTCCCGGCGCTTGCGGCGCCAGGACGACAGGGCGGGCACGACGGCGGTGAGGGTGGCGTCGTCCAGCTCCAGGGCGGAGCTCAGGGACGGGATGTCCGCGCGCTCGACCGCCGACCAGAACTCGGTGTCCGCCTCGTCGGCGGCGCCGGTGGGCGCCGCGGTGGGGGCGGCCGGCTCGAGCCAGTAGCGCTCGCGCTGGAAGGGGTAGGTCGGCAGGTCGACGCGGCGGGCGCCGGTGCCGGTGAACACGGCGTCCCAGTCGACCCGTACGCCGCGGACGTGGAGCCGGGCGAGGGCCGTGGTGAGCGCCGGGGCCTCGGGCCGGTCGCGGCGCAGCGCCGGGACCGCGACGACGGAGGTGTCCTCGCCGGCGGTGCCGCGGACCGCGCCGCTGAGGACGCCGTCCGGGCCGAGCTCCAGGAAGGTGGTCACGCCGCGCCCGGTGAGCTCGCGCACGGCGTCGGCGAAGCGGACGGTGCCGCGGACCTGGCCGGTCCAGTACTCCGGCGAGCGGAGTTCGTCCGCGGTGACGAGCGCGCCGGTGACGGTGGACACGAACGGCAGCGTGGGCTCGCCGTAGGTGACGCCGGCGGCGACGCGGGCGAAGTCCTCCAGCATCGCGTCCATGTGGGGCGAGTGGAAGGCGTGGCTGACGCGGAGCCGCTTGGTGCGGCGGCCGTCCTCGGCGAAGCGGGCCGCGAGGGCGAGGACCGCGTCCTCGTCACCGGCGAGGACCAGGGACGTGGGGGTGTTGAGGGCCGCGACGGAGACCCGCCCGTCGTACTCGGCGAGCAGGGGCAGCACCTCGTCCTCGGCGGCCTCGACGGAGGCCATGGCGCCGCCCGTGGGCAGGGCGGCCATCAGCCGGCCGCGTGCCGCGACGAGGGTGCAGGCGTCGTCCAGGGAGAGGACTCCGGCCGCGTGCGCGGCGGCGAACTCGCCGATGGAGTGGCCGGCGACGTACTCGGGGCGCAGGCCCCAGGACTCGGCGAGGCGGAACAGCGCCACTTCGAGGGCGAAGAGGGCCGGCTGGGTGTAGCCGGTGTCGTCGAGGAGCGCGGCCTCGGGAGTGTCCGGCGCGGCGAAGAGGATCTCCCGCAGCGGGCGGTCGAGCGCCAGGTCGAAGCGGGCCAGGACGGCGTCCAGGGCCTCGGCGAAGACGGGGTGGCGGTCGTAGAGGTCGCGTCCCATGCCGGGGCGCTGGCTGCCCTGGCCGGTGAAGAGGAAGGCGAGGCGGCCGTGGCCGCGGGGGCCGGTGAGCAGCCCGCCGTCGGGGGTGCCGTCGCGCAGGGCGGTCAGGGCGCCGACGAGCGCGTCGTGGTCGTCGGTGACGACGGCCGCGCGGTGCTCCAGGGCGGCCCGGGAGGTGGCGAGGGAGAAGGCGAGGTCGGTGAGGGGCAGTCCGGGGTGGTCGGTGAGGTGGGTCAGGAGGCGGCCGGCCTGGGCGCGCAGGCCCGCCTCCGTGCGCCCGGAGAGCGTCAGGGGGACGGTCGTGGGCCCGGCGGGGACGGCCGGCTCGGTGGTGGTGTCCTCCGCGGGCGCCTCCTCCGGGGCCTGTTCGAGGACGGCGTGGGCGTTGGTGCCGCTGAGGCCGAAGGAGGAGACGGCCGCGCGGCGGGGGTGCCCGGTCTCGGGCCACTCCTCCGCCTCGGTCAGCAGCCGGATGGTGCCGGCGTTCCAGTCGACGTGCGTGGAGGGCTGGTCGACGTGCAGGGTCCGCGGGGCGACCTCGTGGCGCAGGGCCATGACCATCTTGATGACGCTGGCGACGCCGGACGCCATCTGCGTGTGGCCGATGTTGGACTTCACGGAGCCGAGCAGCAGCGGGAGTTCGGGGTCGCGGCCCTGGCCGTAGGTGGCGAGGAGGGCCTGGGCCTCGATGGGGTCGCCGAGGGCGGTGCCGGTGCCGTGGCCGTCGATGACGTCGACCTCGGTGGGGTCCACGCCGGCGTTGGCGAGGGCCTGGCGGATGACGCGCTGCTGGGACGGGCCGTTGGGCGCGGTCAGGCCGTTGGAGGCGCCGTCCTGGTTGACGGCGGAGCCCCGGATGACGGCGAGGACCTCGTGCCCGTTGCGCCGGGCGTCGGAGAGCCGTTCGACGAGGACGAGACCGACGCCCTCGGCCAGGCTCATGCCGTCGGCCTGGTCGGAGTAGGCCTTGCAGCGCCCGTCGGCGGCCATCGCGCGCTGCCGGCTGAAGCCGACGAAGGCGCCCGGGGTGGACATGACGTTGACGCCGCCGGCGAGGGCCAGGGAGCTCTCGCCGTTGCGCAGCGACTGGCAGGCCAGGTGCAGGGCGACGAGCGAGGAGGAGCAGGCCGTGTCGAGCGTGACGGCCGGGCCCTCGAAGCCGTAGGTGTAGGACAGGCGGCCGGACAGGACGCTGGCGATGGTGCCGGTGATCAGGTGGCCCTCGGCGCCCTCCGGGCTGGTGTTGCCGGCGGCGTAGTGCTGGTAGCCGGCGCCGATGAAGGTGCCGGTGCTGCTGCCGCGCAGGGTGGCGGGGTCGATGCCGGCGCGCTCCAGGGCCTCCCAGGAGGTCTCCAGCAGCAGGCGCTGCTGGGGGTCCATGGCGAGGGCCTCGCGGGGCGAGATGCCGAAGAAGCCGGCATCGAAGTCGGCGGCGTCGTGGAGGAAGCCGCCCCGGGTCGAGTAGGTGTGGCCCGGCCGGTCGGGGTCCGGGTCGTAGAGGGCCTCGGCGTCCCAGCCGCGGTCGGTGGGGAACTCGCCGGTCCCGTCGCCGCCTTCGGTGACGAGCTGCCACAGCTCCTCCGGGGAGGCGACGCCGCCGGGGTAGCGGCAGCTCATGCCGATGATGGCGATGGGCTCGTCGTCGGCGGGCGTGGTGGCGGTGCGCGCGGCCCCGGCGTCCCCGGTGCGGGCGCCCGCGAGGGCGTCGCGCAGGAAGGCGACGAGCGCGAGCGGGTTGGGGTAGTCGAACACCATGGTGCTCGGCAGGGCGAGCCCGGTGACGGCGGCGATCCGGTTGCGCAGGTCGACGGCGGTCAGCGAGTCGAAGCCGACGTCCCGGAAGGCCCGCTGCTCGGACAGCACGTCGGGGGAGGCGTGGCCGAGCGCGGTGGCCGCCTCGCCGCGGACCAGGTCCAGCAGGAGGCGGTCCTGCTCGACGGCGGTCAGCCCGAGGAGCCTGGCGGCGAACTCGCCGCCGGAGGCCGGGGCCTGGTCCTTCTCCTCCGCCAGGCGCTGGACCTCGGGCACGTCCTCGAAGAGCGGCGTGGGCCGGGCGGAGGTGAAGACGGGGTGGTAGCGCTCCCAGTCCACGTCGGCGACGGCGAGGACCGTCTCGTCGCCGTCGAGGGCCTGCCGCAGGCCGGTGAGGGCCAGCTGGGGGTCCATGAAGACGAGTCCGCTGCGGCGGATCTGGCCGGGGTCGACGCGGCCGAGCTTGAGGTCGTCGGCCCAGATGCCCCAGGACACGGCGGTGGCGTGGGCGCCCCGGGCGCGGCGGTGCTCGGCGAGGGCGTTGAGGTAGGCGTTGCCCGCGACATAGGCGGCGTGCGCGCCGCTGCCCCACATGCCGGCGGTGGAGGAGTACAGCACGAAGGCGTCGAGCTCGTCGTCGTCGAGGAGTTCGTCGAGGTGACGGGCGCCGGTGACCTTGGCGTCCACGACCCGGGCGAATTCGTCGAGGGTCGTCCCGTCGAGCGGTGCGAGCTCGATGGTGACGGCGGTGTGCACGACCGTGCGGACGGTGCGCCCGTCGGCCTTGAGGTCCGCGAGCATCCCGGCGACCGCGTCGCGGTCGGTCAGGTCGCAGGCGACGGCGGTGGCTTCGCAGCCGAGCTCGGCGAGTTCCTGGAGGAGGTCCGCGACGCCGGGCGCGGCGGGGCCGCGGCGGCTGGTGAGGACCAGGTGCTCGGCGCCCTGCCGGGCGAGCCAGCGGGCCAGGTGGGGCGCGAGGGTGCCGGTGCCGCCGGTGACGAGGGTGGTGCCGCGCGGCGTCCAGGGGTCCGCCGGTGCGGGGTCCGCGGGGGTGGCGCGTACGACGCGGCGGGCGAGGACGCCCGAGGCGCGCAGGGCGAGCTGGTCCTCGCCGGTGCGGCCGGTGAGGACGGCGGCCAGGCGTTCGCCGGCCCGCCGGTCGAGCTGTTCGGGCAGGTCGACGAGGCCGCCCCAGCGCTGCGGGTGTTCGAGGGCGGCCGTCCAGCCGAGGCCGAGGATCTGGGCCTGGGCGGGGCGGGTCAGCCGGTCGGCGCGGCCGGTGGAGACGGCGCCGCGGGTCAGGCACCACAGGGGCGCCTCGATGACGGCGTCGCCGAGCGCCTGGACGAGCGCGACGGTCAGGGCGAGTCCGGCGGTGAGCGCCGGGTGGTCCGCGCTCTGTTCCTCGGCCCCGGCCAGCAGGGACACCACACCCGTGAGGTCCGTGGCGCCGTCGAGCTCGCTCAGGCGCGCGGCCAGGACCTCGCGGTCGGCGCAGGCGGCGTCCAGGACGAGCGTGCGCGGCTCGGCGCCGTGGGCGGCGAGGGTGTCCGTGACGTCGTCGGCGGCGACGCCGTCGGTGGTGACGACGAGCCAGGTGCCCGTCAGGGCCGCCGGGGGCAGGCCGGTGAGCGGCTTCCAGGTGGCGCGGTAGCGCCAGGAGTCCACGGTCGACAGGTCGCGGCGGTGCTTGCGCCAGTGCGACAGGGCGGGCAGCACCGGGGCCAGCTGGGCGCGGTCGAGGCGCAGGCTGGAGGCGAGGGAGTCGACGTCCTCCTCCTCGACCGCCGTCCAGAACTCGGCGTCCGCGGGGGCCTCCTCGTGCGTGCCCCGCGGCTTGGCGGGGACGGCCCACAGGTGTTCGCGCTGGAAGGCGTACGTGGGCAGGGGCACCCGGCGGGCGCCGGTGCCGTCCAGGACGCGGGTCCAGTCGGCGGTGGCGCCCCGGACGAAGGCCTCGGCCAGGGAGGTCAGGAAGCGGTCGGTGCCGCCGGCGTCGCGCCGGAGCGTGCCGAGCACCGCGGCCGGGCGGCCGGCGTCCTCGGCGGTCTCCTGGACGGCCATGGACAGCACCGGGTGGGAGCTGACCTCGATGAAGAAGCGGTGGTCCTGGGCGAGGAGCTCGCGCATGGCGGGCTCGAAGCGGACGGTCCCGCGGAGGTTGGTGTACCAGTAGCCGGCGTCGACGCCGGTGGTGTCGTCGAGCCAGTCGCCGGTGACCGTGGAGAAGAAGGGCACCTGGGCGGGGCGGGGGCGGACGGGCGCGAGGACGGTGGCCAGTTCGTCGCGCAGCAGCTCGACCTGCGCGGAGTGCGAGGCGTAGTCCACGGCGACGCGCCTGGCCCGGACGTCCTCGCCGACCAGCTCGGCCTGGAAGGCGTCCAGCGGGGCGGTGGCGCCGGAGACGACGACGGACCGGGGTCCGTTGACGGCGGCGACGGACAGGCCCTCGTAGGCGCCGAGGCGGCGCTCGACCTCGGCGACGGGCAGCGGGACCGACATCATGCCGCCGGATCCGGCCAGCACGCGGCCGATGGCCTGGCTGCGCAGCGCCACCACGCGGGCGGCGTCCTCCAGCGACAGGGCGCCGGCGACGGCGGCCGCGGCGATCTCGCCCTGCGAGTGGCCGGCCACGGCGTCGGGCGTGATGCCGTGGGCGCGCCACATCTCGGCGAGGGAGACCATGACGGCCCAGGAGGCGGGCTGGACGACGTCGACGCGGTCGAGGGTGGGGGCGCCCTCGGCCTGGCGGATGACGTCGAGCAGCGACCAGTCGACGAACGCGGACAGGGCCGTGGCGCACTCGGTCAGGCGCTCGGCGAAGACCGGGGACTCCTCCAGCAGCCGCGCCCCCATGCCGGCCCACTGGGAGCCCTGGCCGGGGAAGACGAACACGGTCTTGCCGTCGGTGTCGGCGACACCCTGGACGACGCCGGGGAGCGACCGTCCCTCGCCGAGGGCGGCGAGCGCGGCCGCGGCCTCCTCGCCGCCGGTGCCGACGACGACGGCGCGGTGCTCGAAGAGCGTGCGGGAGGCCAGCAGGGAGTGACCCGCGTCGAGGGCGCTCACGGTCCCGCCGCCGAGGTGGGCGGCGAGGTTGGCGGCCTGGCCGCGCAGGGCGCCCGGGGTCCGCGCGGACAGCACCCAGGGGATGACGCCGCCGGCCGGGGGCACCGGCTCGGTCTCCGGCGCGGGGACGGCCTCCTCGGGCCGGGGGGCCTCTTCGAGGACCGTGTGGGCGTTGGTTCCGCTGATGCCGAAGGAGGAGACCGCGCAGCGGCGCGGGCGCTCGCCCTCGGGCCAGTCGGCGCCGTCGGTCAGCAGGGAGACCGCGCCGGACGTCCAGTCGACGTGCGTGGAGGGGGCGTCGGCGTGCAGGGTGCGGGGCAGTTCCCCGTGGCGCAGGGCCATGACCATCTTGATGATGCTCGCCACGCCGGCCGCCGACTGGGTGTGGCCGATGTTGGACTTCACGGAGCCGAGGAGCAGCGGGCGCTCGGTGTCCCGGTCCTTGCCGTAGGTGGCGAGGAGGGCCTGGGCCTCGATGGGGTCGCCGAGGGCGGTGCCGGTGCCGTGCGCCTCGACGACGTCGATGTCGGCGGGGGCGAGACGGGCGTTGGCGAGGGCCTGGCGGATGACGCGCTGCTGGGACGGGCCGTTGGGCGCGGAGAGGCCGTTGGAGGCGCCGTCCTGGTTGATGGCCGAGCCGCGGACGACGGCGAGGACCTCGTGGCCGTTGCGGCGGGCGTCGGAGAGCCGCTCCAGGACGAGGATGCCGACGCCTTCGGCGAGGGTCATGCCGTCGGCGCCGTCGGAGAACGCCTTGCAGCGGCCGTCGGCGGCCAGGGCCCGCTGCCGGCTGAAGGCGATGAACGGGCTGGGGTTGGTCATCACCGTGGCGCCGCCGGCGAGGGCCAGGGAGCTCTCGCCGTTGCGCAGCGACTGGCAGGCCAGGTGGAGGGCGACCAGGGACGAGGAGCAGGCCGTGTCGACGGTGACCGCCGGGCCTTCGAGGCCGAAGAGGTAGGACAGCCGGCCGGAGAGCACGCTCGGGCTGGTGCCGGTCACCAGGTGGCCGGCGGAGCTGTCGTCGACGCCGAACCCGTACTCCTGGTAGGTGGAGCCGATGAAGGCACCGGTCGGGCTGCCGTGGAGGCCGGTGGGGTCGATGCCGGCCTGCTCGAACGCCTCCCAGGTGGTCTCCAGCAGCAGGCGCTGCTGGGGGTCCATGGAGACGGCCTCGCGCGGCGAGATGCCGAAGAAGGAGGCGTCGAACTCGCCCGCGTCGTGCAGGAAGCCGCCCTGCGTGGAGTACGTGGTGCCGGGGTTGTCGGGGTCCGGGTGGTGGAGGCCGGTGTCCCAGCCGCGGTTGACGGGGAAGTCGGTGATGGCGTCGACGCCCTCGGAGACGAGCTCCCAGAACTGCTGCGGGGAGCGGACGCCGCCGGGGAAGCGGCAGCTCATGCCGACGATGGCGATGGGCTCGTCGAGGCTCCCCGAGGTCACGGCGACGGGGGCCGCCGCCGTGCCGTCCGTGCCGAGGAGCTCGCCGCGCAGGTGGCGGGCGAGGGCGGCGGGGGTCGGGTAGTCGAAGACCAGGGTGGCGGGCAGGGGCAGGCCGGTGAGCGCGGCCAGCCGCTTGCGCAGCTCCACCGCGGTCAGCGAGTCGAAGCCCGCCTCGCGGAAGGCCCGCCGCTCGGCGACGCCCTCGGTGGAGGTGTGGCCGAGGACGACGGACGCCTCGGCGCGCACCAGGTCGGTCAGCAGCCGCTCCTGGCCGGCCTGGTCGAGGCCCCGCAGGCGGGCGGCGAACTCCGGCGCGGCGCTCTCGCCGCCGGTGTCCGCGAGGGCCTGGACCTCGGCCAGCTCGTCGAAGAGGGCGCTGGGGCGCGCGGCGGTGAAGACGGGGTGGTAGCGCTCCCAGTCGATGTCGGCGACGGTGACGGTGACGTCCTCCTGGACGACCGCGCGCCGCAGTTCGGCGAGGGCCGTGGCGGGGGCGAGGAAGCGCAGCCCGCGCTTGAGGAGCTGGTCGGTGACGGCCTCGTGGGTGGCCATGCCGGCCTCGGCCCAGGGGCCCCAGGCCACGGAGGTGGCGGGCAGGCCGCGGGCGCGGCGGTGCTCGGCGAGGGCGTCGAGGTAGGCGTTGGCGGCGCCGTAGGCGCTCTGTCCGGCGCTGCCCCACACTCCGGCGATCGAGGAGACCAGGACGAAGAAGTCCAGGTCGTGGCCGTCGAGGAGGGAGTCCAGGTGGGCGGCGCCGAGCAGCTTGGCGGCCATGGTGGCCGCGGCGTCGTCGAGCGGGGTCTCCGCGAGGGGGGCCGCCTGGCCGACGCCGGCCGCGTGCACGACGCCGGTCAGCGGGTGCTCGGCGGGTACGGATGCCAGCACGGCGGCGAGCGCGGCGCGGTCGGCGGTGTCGCAGGCCGCGAGGGTGACGCGGGCGCCCAGGCCCTCCAGTTCGGCGGCGAGTTCGCCGGCGCCGGGAGCGTCGGGGCCGCGGCGGCTGGTGAGCAGGAGGTGCTCGGCGCCGCTGCGGGCGAGCCAGCGGGCGACCTCGGCGCCGAGCGCGCCGGTGCCGCCGGTGACGAGCACGGTGCCGCGGGCGGTGAAGGCGTCGGCCGGGGGCAGCTCGGCCTGCGGGTGGCGCACGAGGCGCCGGCCGAACGCGCCGGCCGTGCGGATCGCGAGCTGGTCCTCGCCGCCCTGGGCGGCGAGGGCGCTGACGAGGTGCTGGGTGGCGGGCGCGTCGAGGACGGCCGGCAGGTCGATCAGGCCCCGCCACAGCTGCGGGTGCTCCAGGGCGGCGACGCGGCCGAGGCCCCAGACCGCCGCCTGGAGGGGGTTGGCGAGCGGGTCGTCCGCGCCGGTGGTGACCGCGCCGCGGGTCAGGGTCCACAGGGGGGCGCCGAGCGGGGTGTCGGTGAGCGCCTGGAGCAGTACGAGGCCGAGCGCGAGCCCGGCCGGCGGCTCGGAGTCCAGCCGGTGTCCGGGCAGGTCGGCGAGCGGGAGCAGGGACAGCACACCGGAGAAGGCGCGTCCCTCCCCGCGTACGGCGTCGAGCCGGGCGGCGAGTACGGCGCGGTCGCGGCAGGTGTCGTCCAGCACGAGGGTCTCGAACTGGGCGCCGTGGCCGCGCAGCGCGTCCAGGATCTCGTCGCCGCCGGTGCCGTCGGCGGTGACGAGCAGCCAGGTGCCCTCCAGGACGGGCGCGGCGGCGGCCTGCACGGGGCGCCAGGCGACGCGGTAGCGGGTGGAGTCGAGCAGCGCCTTCTCCTGCCGGTGCTGGCGCCAGGAGGACAGCGCGGGCAGCAGCGCGTACAGGGAGGCGTGCTCCTCGTCGCGCAGCCCGAGAAGGGCGGCCAGCTCCGTGGTGTCGCCGCGTTCGACGGCGCCCCACAGCTCGGCGTCCGCGGGGTCGGCGGCGGCCTGCGCGGGGCGGGCCGGGGCCGGCTCGGGCCAGTAGCGCTCGTGCTGGAAGGCGTAGGTGGGCAGGTCGACCGTGCGGGCGCCGGTGCCGGCGAGGTACGCGGGCCAGTCGACGGCCGTGCCGCGTACGTGCAGGCGGGCCAGCGCGGTGGCCGCGCAGCGCTCCTCGCCGCGCCCGGAGCGCAGCATCGGGACGATGTGCGCGTCCGCGTCGTCGCCGAGGGCCTCCTCGGCGGCGGCCGACAGCACGCTGTCGGGGCCGAGTTCGAGGAAGGTGCCGGCACCGCGGTCGTGCGCGGCGCGCATGGTGTCGGCGAAGCGGACGGCGCCGCGGGCGTGCGCGACCCAGTAGTCGGCGGAGCGCAGCTCGTCGTCGGTGGCGGGGCGCCCGGTCAGGCCGGAGATGACGGTCACGTCCGGCGCGTGGTAGGTGAGCCCGGCGGCGACCTCGCGCAGCCCGTCGAGCGCGGGCTCCATGAGCGGCGAGTGGAAGGCGTGACTGACCGCCAGGCGCTTGGTCTTGCGGCCCTGGGCGGCGAAGTGGGCGGCGATCTCCTCGGCGGCGGCCAGGTCGCCGGCGACGACGACGCTGCGGGGGCCGTTGACGGCGGCGACGGAGACCTCGTGCTCGCGCCCGGCGAGCAGCGGCGCGAGCTCGTCCTCGGTGACCTGGAGGGAGATCATCGCGCCGCCGGCGGGCAGCTCCTGCATCAGCCGTCCCCGCGCGGTCACCAGGCGGGCCGCGTCGGGCAGCGAGAGGACGCCCGCGACGTGCGCGGCGGTGATCTCGCCGATGGAGTGGCCGAGCAGCACGTCGGGGCGGATGCCCCAGGTGCGCAGCAGGCGGTGGAGCGCGACGCCGATGGCGAACAGCGCGGGCTGGGTCCACTCGGTGCGGCCCAGCAGCTCCGCCTCGGGGGTGCCCTCCTGGGCGAACAGGACGTCCTTGAGGGGGCGGTCCAGGTGCGGGTCGAGGGCGGCGGTCACCTCGTCGAGGGCCCGGGCGAACGCGGGGAAGCGGGCGGCGAGTTCACGGCCGGCGCCGGGGCGCTGGCTGCCCTGGCCGGAGAAGACCACGGCCAGCTTGCCGGCGCCGCCGACCTCGCCCTCGGTGAGGGCGGGGCCGGGCCGGTCGGCGGCCAGGTCGGCCAGCGCGCGCAGCAGTTCGTCGCGGTCGCCGGTGACGACGGCGCGCTGGTCGAAGGCCGAGCGGGTGGTGGCCAGGGAGAGCGCGACGTCGGCCGGGTCGAGGCCGGGGCGCTCCTCCAGGAAGGACCGCAGGCGGGCGGCCTGGTCCCGCAGCGCCGCCCGGTTCCTGCCGGACAGCGTCCAGGGCACGACGGCCGGGGTGAGCGCGGGCTGTTCGCGCTCCTCGGGGGCGGCCGGCGGTTCCTCGACGATGACGTGCGCGTTGGTACCGCTGAAGCCGAAGGAGGAGACACCGGCGCGGCGCGGCCGGCCGGCCTGCGGCCAGGGGGTCTCCTCGGTGAGCAGGCGCACCGCTCCGGCGTCCCACTCCACGTGCGAGGAGGGCTCGTCGGCGTGCAGGGTGCGGGGCAGCGTGCCGTGGCTCATGGCCATGACCATCTTGATGATGCCGGCGACGCCGGCGGCGGCCTGGGTGTGGCCGATGTTGGACTTCACGGAGCCCAGGAGCAGCGGCTGTTCGGCGTCGCGGTCCTGGCCGTAGGTGGCGAGGAGGGCCTGGGCCTCGATGGGATCGCCGAGCGTGGTGCCGGTGCCGTGGCCCTCGACCGCGTCGACGTCGGCGACGGAGAGGCCGGCGGCGGCCAGTGCCTGGCGGATGACGCGCTGCTGGGACGGGCCGTTGGGGGCGGTGAGACCGTTGGAGGCGCCGTCCTGGTTGACGGCGGAGCCGCGGACGACGGCGAGGACCCGGTGCCCGTTGCGGCGGGCGTCGGAGAGCCGCTCCAGGACGAGCACACCGACGCCCTCGGACCAGCCGACGCCGTCGGCGCCGTCGGAGAAGGCCTTGCAGCGGCCGTCCGCGGAGAGGCCGCGCTGCCGGGAGAACTCGATGAAGGCGCCCGGGGTCGACATCACGGTGACGCCACCGGCCAGGGCGAGGGAGCACTCCCCCGCGCGGAGGGCCTGCATCGCCCAGTGCATGGCGACGAGGGAGGACGAGCACGCCGTGTCGACGGTGACGGCGGGGCCTTCGAGGCCGAGGGTGTAGGAGACGCGCCCGGAGGCGACGCTGGACGCGGTGCCGCTGCCCTGGTGGCCCTCGAAGCGGCCGTCGGCGAGCGTCTGGGCGTAGTCGTTGTACATGACGCCGGCGAACACGCCGGTCTGGCTGCCGCGCAGGGTCGCCGGGTCGATGCCGGCGCGCTCGAAGGCCTCCCAGGACGCCTCCAGGAGCAGGCGCTGCTGGGTGTCGGTGGCCAGGGCCTCGCGGGGGCTCATGCCGAAGAACGCGGGGTCGAAGTCGGCGGCGTCGTGCAGGAAGCCGCCGAAGCGGGTGTAGGAGGTGCCGAGGCGGTCCGGGTCCGGGTCGTAGAGCGCGTCCAGGTCCCAGCCGCGGTCGGTGGGCATGCCGGAGACGGCGTCGGTGCCCTCGCTGACGAGCCGCCACAGGTCCTCGGGGGAGCTGACGCCGCCCGGGTAGCGGCAGCTCATGCCGACGATGACGATCGGGTCCCGCTCGGTGGCCGCGCGGGGGGCGGTCACCGCGGTGGCGGCCTCGGAGCCCATGAGCTCGTCGAGGAGGTGCGCGGCGAGCGCGGCGACGGTCGGGTAGTCGAAGACCAGCGTCGCGGCGGTGCGCAGACCGGTGGCCGCGCCGATGCGGTTGCGCAGCTCGACGGCGGTGAGCGAGTCGAAGCCCAGGTCCCGGAAGGGGCGTCGCGCGTCGACCTCGGTGGCGCCGGAGTGGCCGAGTACGGCGGCCACCTGTGCGGCGACGAGGTCGGTCATCACCTCGGCGCGGTCGGTCTCCTCCAGCCGGGAGAGCTTCTGGACGAGGGTGAGGGCCGCCTCGGAGCCGGGGACGACCGAGCGGCGGGCGGGGGCACGGACGAGGCCGCGCAGCAGGTGCGGCACGTCGCCCTGGCCGCGCAGGACGGACAGGTCGAGCCTGGCCGGGATCAGGACGGCGGCCGGGGAACCGGTCGCCGCCTCGAAGAGCGCGACGCCCTGCTCCTCGGTGAGCGCCGGCGTGCCCATGCGGGCCAGGCGCTGGAGGTCGGCGTCGGTCAGACCGCTGGTCATGCCGCCGGTGGGCACCCACGGGCCCCAGGCCAGGGCGAGCCCCGGCAGCCCGGCGGCGCGGCGCAGCTGGGCGACGGCGTCGACGAAGGCGTTCGCGGCGGCGTAGTTGCCCTGGCCCGCGCCGCCGAGGGTGCCGGCGAGGGAGGAGAAGACGACGAAGGCGGCGAGGTCCAGGTCGCGGGTGGCCTCGTGGAGGTGCCACACGGCGTCGGCCTTGGGCCGCAGGACCGCGTCGATCCGCTCGGGGGTGAGGGACTCGACGACACCGTCGTCGAGGACTCCGGCGCTGTGCACGACGGCGGTGAGGGGGTGCGCGGCGGGCACGCCGGCCAGCAGCCGCTGCACGGCGTCCCGGTCGGCGAGGTCGCAGGCCGCGACCTCGACCCGCGCGCCGTGTCCGGTCAGTTCGCCGACGAGCTCCTCGACGCCCTCGGCGTCGGTGCCCCGGCGGCTGGCGAGCAGCAGGTGCCGTACGCCGCGCTCGGCGACCAGGTGGCGGGCCATGACGCGGCCCAGACCGCCCGTGGCGCCGGTGAGGAGGACGGTGCCCTCGGGGTTCCACGGGGCGCCGGCCTCCGGCGCCTGGGCACGGGCGAGCCGTGCGCCGAGCACCACGTCGCCGCGGACGGCGGTCTGCGGCTCGTCGGAGCCCAGGGCGCGCAGCAGGGCGGCGGGCGAGGGGGCGGTCCCGGCGGCGAGGTCCAGGAGGCCGAAGCGGCCGGGGTGTTCGGCCTGGGCGGCGCGCACCAGGCCCCGGACGGCGGCGGCGGCCGGGTCGGGCGTCTCCTCACCGTCGGTGGCGACGGCGCCGCGGGTGACGAGGACCAGCCGGGAGCCGGCGTTGCGCTCGTCCGCCAGCCAGGTCCGCAGGTGCTCCAGGACGTGGGCGGTGCGGGCGTGCGCGGAGACGACCGGCTCGTCGTCGGTGGTGCCGGCGACGGCGGCGAGCACGACGTCCGGGACGCCGGTGTCGGTGCCGGTTCCGGTGTCGCCGCCGGGCAGGGCGGTGACCGTGAGGCCGGTCGAGGTCAGCGCCTCGGTGAGGCCGAAGAGGTCCGGGCCGAGGACGGCGGCCGAGGCGGGCGCCGTCCCGTTGGTGTCGCGCAGGGCGGTCCAGCGCTGCTCGAACAGCGCGTCACGCGTGAGGTGCGCGGCGGCGCCGAGACCCTCCTCGGGCACCGCGCGCAGGACGAGCGAGCCGACGGAGGCCACAGGGGCGCCCGTGGTGTCGGTGACGGCGATCGCCACGGCGTCGTCGGCGGTGCGGGTGAGCTTCACACGGACCGTGGTCGCCCCGCTCGCGTGCAGGGTGACGTCCTGCCACGAGAAGGGCAGGCCGCCGCGGCCGTGCGCGCCGAGGCCGGCGAAGGCCGTGGCGTGCAGCGCGGCGTCCAGCAGGGCCGGGTGGATGCCGAACGATCCGGCGTCGGCGCCGTCGGTGCCCGGGAGGGACACCTCGGCGTAGACGTCGTCGCCGTCGGTCCACGCGGCGCGCAGGCCCTGGAAGAGCGGGCCGTAGCCGAAGCCGCTGTCGGCGACGCGGTCGTAGAAGCCGTCGAGGTCCACCGGCCGGGCGGCGGCGGGGGGCCAGACAGGGGTGTCGAAGTCGGCGCGGTGCTCGCCGGCGACGAGGGTGCCGGAGGCGTGCTGCGCCCAGGGGAGCTCCTCGGCCCCTTCGGGGCGGGAGTGGACGCTCAGCGGGCGGCGGCCGGTCTCGTCCGGGCTGCCGACCCACACCTGCACCTGGACGCCGCCCTCCGCGGGCAGGACCAGGGGCGCGGCCAGGGTGAGCTCCTCGACGCGGTCGCAGCCGACCTCGTCGCCGGCGCGGACGGCGAGCTCCAGGAAGGCGGTGCCGGGGAGCAGCACCGTGCCGCGCACGGCGTGGTCGGCGAGCCAGGGGTGGGTGCGCAGCGAGAGCCGGCCGGTGAGCAGCAGGCCGTCGGAGTTGGCGACCGACACGGCGGCGGCGAGCAGCGGGTGGTGGGCGGCGCCGAGGCCGGCGGCGCGGACGTCGCCGCCCTGCCCGGCGGTGCTCTTGGGCCAGTAGTGGCGGCGCTGGAAGGCGTAGGTGGGAAGGTCCGCGCGGCGGGCGCCGGTGCCGGCGAAGTAGGGCTCCCACTGGACGGCGACGCCGCGGACGTGGAGGCCCGCGAGGGTGGTGGTGAGGGTCTCGGCCTCGGGGCGGCCCGGCCGCAGGACGGCGAGCGCGGCGGGGGCGGCGTCGGGCGTGTCCTCGGTGGCGCCGGCGGCGCCGAGGTGGGCCTGCGCCATGGCGGACAGGACGCCGTCGGGGCCCAGTTCGAGGAAGGTGCCGGTGCCGTGGCCGGTCAGCCAGGTGAGGGCGGCGGAGAAGCGGACGGCGTGCCGGGCGTGGTCCACCCAGTAGGACGGGGAGGTCAGCTGCTCGACCGTGGCGAGGGTGCCGGTGAGCGCGGAGACGACGGGGAGGGTGGGTGCCTGCGGGGTGAGTCCGGCGACGACGGCGCGGAACTCCTCGAGCATGGGCTCCATGAGCGGGGAGTGGAAGGCGTGGCTGACCTTGAGGCGCTTGGTCCGGCGGCCGAGCGCGGCGAAGTGCTCGGCGACGGCCGTGACCTCGTCCGCGTCACCGGCGACGACGACGGAGGCGGGCCCGTTGACCGCCGCGACGGAGACGCGGTCCGAGCGGTTCTCCAGCAGGGGCAGGACCTCGTCCTCGGCCGCCTCGACGGAGACCATGGCGCCGCCGGCGGGCAGGGCCTGCATGAGCCGGCCGCGCGCGAGGACCAGGGCCGCGGCGTCGGCGGCCGTGAAGACCCCGGCGACGTGCGCGGCGGCGATCTCGCCGATGGAGTGGCCGGCCAGGAAGTCCGGCCTGACGCCGAGGGACTCGGTCAGCCGGTAGAGGGCGACCTCAAGGGCGAACAGGGCGGGCTGGGCGTAGCCGGTCCCGTTCAGCGGCTCCGCCTCGGGGGTGCCCTCGGCGGCGAACAGCACGTCCTTCAGGGGCCGTTCGAGGCCCTGGTCGAGGTGGGCGCAGATCTCGTCGAGGGCGGTGGCGAAGGCGGGGAAGCGGGCGTACAGCTCGCGTCCCATGCCCGGCCGCTGGGATCCCTGGCCCGCGAAGAGGAAGGCGAGCTTGGAGCGGCCCTGGGCGGTGCCGCGCACCAGGCCGGGGGCCGGGTCGCCGTCGGCGAGCGCGGTGAGGACGTCGAGGGCCCGGTCGCGGTCGGCGGCGGTGAAGGCGGCGCGGTGCTCGAAGGCGGAGCGCGCGGTGGCCAGGGAGTAGGAGGCGTCGACGGGCACGAGGCCGGGGCGGGAGCCGAGGAAGGCCAGCAGGCGGGACGCCTGGGCGCGCAGGGCCTCGGGGGTGCGGCCGGAGACGAGCCACGGGACGGCGCCGGCTTCGAGGGGTTCGGCGACGGCGGCCGGCGCCGCCGCGTCCTCCTGGCCGGGCTCTCCGTCGGTCTCCTGGGCGGGCTCGGCGGCCTGGAAGGCCGGTGCCTCCTCCAGGATGGTGTGCGCGTTGGTGCCGCTGAGGCCGAACGACGAGACGCCGGCCCGGCGCGGTGCCTCGCCCTGCGGCCACGGGACCTGCTCGGTGAGCAGGCGTACGGATCCGGCCGTCCAGTCGACGTGCGTGGACGGCGTGTCGGCGTGGAGCGTACGGGGCAGGGTGCCGTGCCGCATGGCCAGCACCATCTTGATGACGCCGGCCATGCCGGCCGCCGCCTGGGTGTGGCCGAGGTTCGACTTCACGGAGCCGAGCAGCAGCGGGCGGTCCTCGGCGCGGTTGCGGCCGTAGGTGGCGAGCAGGGCCTGGGCCTCGACCGGGTCGCCCAGGGCGGTTCCCGTGCCGTGCGCCTCGACGACGTCGACCTCGTCGGCCGAGAGCCGCGCGTTGGTCAGCGCCTGCTCGATGACCCGCCGCTGGGACGGGCCGTTGGGGGCGGTCAGACCGTTGGAGGCGCCGTCCTGGTTGACGGCGGAGCCGCGGACGACGGCCAGGACCTCGTGCCCGTTGCGCCGGGCGTCGGAGAGCCGTTCGAGGACGAGCACGCCGACGCCCTCGCCCCAGCCGGTGCCGTCGGCGCCGTCGGCGAAGGAGCGGCAGCGCCCGTCGGTGGCCAGGCCGCCCTGGCGGTCGAACTCCACGAAGGTGACCGGCGAGGACATCACGGTGACGCCCGCGGCCAGCGCCAGGGAGCACTCGCCCTGGCGCAGGGAGTGGGCGGCCAGGTGCAGCGCCACCAGGGACGAGGAGCAGGCGGTGTCGACCGTCACCGCCGGCCCGACGGCCCCGAAGAAGTAGGACAGCCGGCCCGACAGGACGCTGGTGGCGCTGCCCGTCAGGGTGAAGCCCTGGACGTCGTCGTCCGGGCCCACCCGGTAGTCCTGGGGCATGGCGCCGACGAACATGCCGGTCCGGCTGCCCCGGACCGCCGCCGGGTCGATGCCGGCCCGCTCGAAGGCCTCCCACGAGGACTCCAGCAGCACCCGCTGCTGGGGGTCCATCGCGAGGGCCTCGCGCGGGGAGATCCCGAAGAATCCGGCGTCGAACTCGGCGGCCTCGTGCAGGAATCCGCCGGCGTACTTGCCGGCGTCCTCGGCCAGCAGCTCCCAGCCCCGGTCCTCGGGGAACCCGGTGATGCCCTCCTCGCCCGCGACGAGCATGGACCAGAGCTCCTCGGGGCTCTGCACGTCCCCGGGGAACCGGCAGCTCATGCCCACGATCGCGATGGGCTCGCGAGCCGCCGCCTCCAGTTCGCCCACCCGCTGCCGGGAACGCCGCAGATCGGCGCTCGCCCGCTTCAGGTAGTCGCGGAGCTTCTGTTCCTTGTCCATCTTCGCCACGTTCAACTCAACCCATCTCAAGCTCAAGACCGGCGGACTGCAGAGGATTTCGATGTGGGCATCCGGTACTCGGGATGGCTGTTCCACAGCGACTGAGAGTCATCTCGGTGCCCCGCACGGGGCACTGCTCGACTTCCCGCACGCCACGCGCCAAGTGTCGGACGGCGTGGTCGTGGAATTCCCTAGAGATCGGCCGACTCCGGGTTCACGACGGGTGTGAGCAGGTGTTTCGCGGCGGCCTACCAGCTCGCCGCGGCGAGCAGCTCGCCGTGGTCGCGCTCGCGGCCGGCCTGGCGGAGGTCGGACTCCACCATCATCTGCATCAGCTGCTCGAAGTCGACGGCGGGCTCCCAGCCCAGCCCCTCCCGGGCGTTGGAGTAGTCGGCGCAGAGCGTCTCGACCTCGGCGGGCCGCACCAGCGCCGGGTCGATCACGACGTGCTCCTCCCAGTCCAGGCCGACGCTCTCGAAGGCGATGCGGGCGGCGTCCCGCACCGAGTGCATCTGCCCGGTGCCGACCACGTAGTCCCCGGGCTTGTCCTGCTGGAGCATCAGGTGCATCGCGCGGACGTAGTCCCCGGCGAAGCCCCAGTCGCGCACCGCGTCGAGGTTGCCGAGGAGCAGCTTGTCCTGGAGCCCCAGCTTGATCTGCGCGACCGCGAGGGAGATCTTCCGGGTCACGAACTCCGCGCCGCGGCGCGGCGACTCGTGGTTGAACAGGATCCCGGAGACGCCGTACACCCCGTAGGACTCGCGGTAGTTCTGGGTGATGTAGTGGCCGTAGGCCTTGGCCACGCCGTAGGGGCTGCGCGGGTGGAAGGGGGTCCGCTCGCTCTGCGGCGACTCCACGACCTTGCCGAACATCTCCGAGGAGGAGGCCTGGTAGAAGCGGATCTGGCCGTGGCCGTCGCTCCCGCCGGTGGACTTGCCGAGCCCGCTCACGATGCGGATGGCCTCCAGCATGCGCAGCACGCCGGTGCCGTTGACATCGGTGACGAGCTCGGGCTGCTGCCAGGACATGGGGACGAAGGAGACGGCCCCGAGGTTGTAGACCTCGTCCGGCTGGACGAGGTCCACGGCGGAGACCAGGCTGCCCTGGTCCATGAGGTCACCGTCGACGAAGGTCAGGTCGGGTATCAGCTTGGCCACCCGGTCCTTCCGCGGGTTGGCCTGTCCCCGGGTCAGGCCCCAGACCTGATATCCCTGGGCGAGCAGGTGCTCGGCGAGGTACGAGCCGTCCTGCCCGGTGATTCCGGTGATCAGCGCACACTTGGACATTCGGTCCCCTTTCACGGCACACGGACATAGCCGGTCGAGGGTCCTCGAATCCGTACCCAGCGCTCGGCAGCCTCACCGAATCACGGAGCGGGCTAAGGAATTTCCGAGACTTCGGGCGTCGTTCCGCTCCCGCGGGCGCCGGTCGGGGTCACGCGCCACCCTGTATAACAGCGTGCATGACGCACATATTTGCTCGCCGTTCCCTGGCCCCGGCCGTCGCGCTCACCCTGGCGCTGGCGGCGCTCGCGGGTCCCGCCGCCGCCTCCGCGGCGGCTTCCGCACCGCGCGCCGCGGCGTCCGCGCCGGCCTCGGACCGGGCCGTGGTGGCCGCGCTGGAGCGGTACGCCCATCCGCTGCGCTCCACCGATCCCGGCGCCCCGGGCGGTGACCTCGCCGCGTTCGCCCGGATGACCCGGGGGGCGAAGGTCGTCGGAGTCGGTGAGGTCTCGCACGGCTCCAGCGAGCTGTTCGCCATGAAGGACCGGCTGCTGCGGCAGCTGGTCGCGCGCGAGGGGTTCTCCGCCTTCGCCATGGAGATCAACTGGTCGGCGGCCGCACGGCTGGACGCGTACGTCCGCACCGGTGAGGGTGACCTGCGCCGGATCATGCGCGAGGAGTTCCAGGACGCGTACTCCCTGCTGGACACGGAGGAGTTCTTCCGGCTGTTCGGCTGGGTGCGCGAGCACAACCGCACCGCTTCCCGCCCGGTCCGGATCGTGGGCATGGACTTCGCGGACGTGAACCCCGCCCAGTACGAGCGCGTCCTCACCTGGGCGGGGCGCCACCAGCCCGCGCTCGTCCCCGAACTGCGCACCCGGTACGCCGCGTTGCGCGCCCTGCCCGACGGGGTCGGCGCACGGCTGGCGGCCTACGGCGCGCTCCCGCTCGCCGAACGCAAGGCGATGGCGCGGGACGCCGGGGCCGCGTACCGGCTGCTGGCGGAGGCCGGCGAGCGGGACCCGTGGGTGCTCCAGGAGGCCCGGGTCATCTCCCAGATGGCCACCTCGTACGCCTTCGACAGCACCGACCCGGCGCAGGCCCTCGCCGCGAACCGGCACCGCGACCGGACCATGGCGGAGAACGCCGTGTGGTGGCAGCGCCGGACCGGCGACCGGATCGTCGTCTCGGCGCACAACGGACACGTCACCTACGAGGCGGCGCTGCCCACGGTCTTCCCCGTCACGATGGGCCGGGACCTGCGCGAGCTGATCGGCAGTGAGTACCTCGCCGTCGGCACCTCCCTGTACGAGGGCGCGTACCGGGCCCGGACGGCGACGGGCGAGGCGGGCGTGTTCGGCGTCGGCCCCGCAGCGCCCGGCAGCAACGAGCACACCCTCGACCAGGTGCGCCACCGCGACTTCTACGTGGACCTGCGCGCGGCCGGCCGGGACCCGGTCGCGGGCGGCTGGCTGGACACGGCCCGCCCGACCTTCCTGATCCCCGGCCGGTACCCCAACCAGCCGGTCGCCCCGCTCGCCCTGGGCCGGGGCTTCGACATCGTCGTGCACCTGCACGAGGTGGGGGCGTCCGTACCGCTCCCCCGGCGGCCGTAGCGGCCGGCGCTCGCGTCCTCCGGTGCCCCGGCGCCCCGAATGCGGGGGCCGGGGCACCGGCTTTCGGGGCGCCGGGGCATCAGGACCACAGCGGGAGGGGCATGGGCTTGCCGGTCTCCACATAGGTCTTGAGGTTGGAGAGCACGGCCGACCAGCCGCCCGCGGCCTCGCGGAGCTCGGTCTCGTCACGCAGGTTCTCGTGGGTGACGGTGAGCTGGACGGTGCCGCCGAGGGGCTTGAGGACGAAGGTGACCGTGGAGGGCCCGTCCGGGCGGTCCTCGTCCGGCCCGGCCCAGGTGAACACCAGGCGCTTGGGCGGGTCGGCCTCGACGACGGTGCCCACGACGTCGGCGACGCCGGAGCCGTCGACGCGGCGGTGTTCCCAGGAGGAACCCGGCTGCCAGTCCGAGACGTTGCTGTGGCCCCAGTAGGCCGCGGTCGTCTCAGGGTCGGTGAGGGCTTCCCACACCGTCTCCGGGGTGGCCTCGATGTAGGTGGTGTAGACGAATTCCGGCTTGGCGGACATGGCGTGCTCGGCTTTCTGTTTAAGGGCGCTCAGCGCCCGCAGACGCGGGCGTTCGAACTTGTCGATCCACCGCTCCTGGATCTCCTGGAGCGGCACGGGGTTGAGGTAGTGGAGTTTCTCCCGGCCCTTCCGGACGGTGCTGACGAGGTTCGCGGCCTCCAGCAGGCCCAGGTGCTGGGTGGTCGCCTGGCGGGACATCGCCAGGCCTTCACACAGCTCACCGAGCGTCTGGCCGTTGTTCTCGCGCAGCCGGTCCAGAAGGCTCCGGCGGGTCGCATCGGCCAAGGCCTTGAAGACCTTGTCCATCTCATCGCTCACACCACAATCATGCAAGTATTTACTTGCATGTCAAGCGCGGAAGCACCCCCGGGCATCCCGTCGCGCTCATAAAAAAGCCCCCACCTGCGAAAACACCAGCCCGGAACCGGCCGCGCCCGGCGCCGCCTCACCAGGCGCCGGGCCCGCCCCCCTGCCAGGTGATCTGCCCCTGGTCGTCGAGCCTGATGTCGTCCGGGTCCCAGCCGGCGCGGCGCAGGAACTCGTACAGGTCGGCCACCCCGTACGCCGTCCCGAGGATCTCCCTGCCCACGGTCACCCTCCGGCCACCCGAGGGAGACGGCGGGTGGACCACGATCGGGGCGAGTCCTGTCATGCGTCCAGCGTCCGCCCTGCCCCGGCGGAACGCATCCGGAGGACGCGCGGGCCGTCCGTGAGCCGCGGTCCGCCGCGACCGTGCCGGGAGCCGGCCGGGGAAACAGATCTTTTCCCGCCCCATCGGGATTACGCTATTCGTACGGGGCCGCGCGATGACGAAAAAGCGGGGTGTGAAGTCATTGTCTCCGGGCACACGTCGGTTCGGAGGTTGATAACTATGGTTCCCCTGCTTCTCGTCCTGCTGCTGGCGCTGATCCTGTTCGGTGCCGGATTCGCCGTCAAGATTCTGTGGTGGGTCGCCGTCGTGGTGCTGGCCCTCTGGCTCCTGGGGTTCGTCATGCGCTCCACGAGCCCGGGCGGTGGTCGCGGCCGCTGGTACCGATGGTGACCTGAACACCCTCGCGGCCGCGGCGGCCCGCCCGAATTCCGAAATTCGAGCGGGCCCGTGCGCGTACCGGAACCGGGAACACGGTCGACCACCATGAAAGGTGGGTCCCGGCCCTCGAAAAGGCCGGGGCCCGCTTTTCCATGTGCACACCGCGGAAATCGTGAACACGGAGAATCGTGAACACGGCGGAGTTCCTGTGGGCTTCTTTTCACACCGCCTGCACGCCCACGAGACACGTGTCGTCGTCCGTGTCGGCCCTGCTGTGTGTCAGCAGCCGGTCCAGCCGCTGCTCCAGCGTGGCGGTCGGCACCTTCGCCGCCGCGATCAGATGGTCCAGGGAATCCTGTAGGAGGGATCCCTTCCGCTCGACGAGCCCGTCGGTGAACATCAGGAGCGTGTCCCCGCGCGCCAGCCGGATCTCCCCCTCCTCGTAGAGGGCGTCGGCCATGGCGCCCAGGAGGACCCCCTTGAGCAGCGGAAGCGTGGCGGTCCGGTCCGCGCTGACCAGGACGGGCGGCAGGTGCCCGGCCCGGGCCCAGCGCAGCGTACGGTCGGCGGGGTCGTACAGGCCGCAGACCGCGGTGGCGGTGATCCGCTCGGTCAGGTGGTGCGCCACGATGTTCAGCCAGGTCATGAGCTGGGCGGGGCCGGCGCCGGTGACGGCGAGGCCGCGCAGCGCGTTCCGGAGGACGATCATGCTGGTGGCGGCCCCGATGCCGTGGCCGGCGACGTCCCCCACGCACAGCAGGATCCGCCGGGAGGGCAGGACGACCGCGTCGTACCAGTCGCCCCCGACCAGGTGCTCGGTCTCCGCCGGCCGGTAGCGCACGGCCACGTTCAGACCGGGGGCGTCGAGCGGGGCCCGGGCGGGCGGCATGATGGCGTGCTGCAACTGGAGGGTCAGGCGGTCGCGTTCGGCGGCCTCCTGCTCGGTGTGGGCGAGCTGGTCGCGGGTGGCGGCCAGGGCCACCTCGGTCCAGTGCTGCGCGGAGATGTCCTGGTAGGCACCGCGCAGCGCGAGCAGCCGGCCGTCGGCCTCCAGGACGGGCTCGGCCACGAGACGGACGTGCCGGGTGACGCCGTCGGGCCGCTGGAGGCGGAAGGCGGTGGACGCGGGCCGTCGGTGGTGCAGCAGGGTGCGCAGGAAACGGCCGAGGGCGACGGCGTCGTCGGGATGGGCGTGGGCGGGCAGGTCCTCCAGCCGGACGGGGGTCGCGGCGGGCGGCAGCCCGTGCAGGGCGAACAGCTGGCGGTTCCAGATGACCTCGCCCGTCAGGGCGTTCTCCTCGAACCCGCCGATCCGGCCCAGGCGCTGCGCGTGCTGGAGGAGGCTGGCCAGCCGGGCCGCCTCGTCCTCGATCCGCCAGAGGAGCAGCACGCTGCCGCCGTGACGGCTGATGCTGATGTCGGCGACCGCCGCGAGGGGTACCTGGTCGACGAGCGCGGTGAGGGTCATCCGTTCCGCGCGGAACGGCTCCCCGGTGGCGTGGACGCGCTCGACCGCCTCGAAGAGGCCGCTGTCGCCGGCGGCCATGGGGTAGGCCTCCAGCAGCAGGGCGCCGCTGACGGCGCTGCGGGGCCGGCCCGCCGGGTCGGCGAAGCGCCGGTTGGTGTGGCGGATGCGGAAGTCGGTGAGGTGGCCGTCCGGGTCGAGGTGCGGCAGGAGCACCAGGGCCGGGTCGTGGAGGCCGTCGGCGAGGTCGGTGAGTTCGTCCAGGTCACGCCGGAGCACCCCGGCGGGCGGGGCGGCGCCGGTGACGGGGCGGGCCTCCAGCGTGTGGGCGCACAGTTCGGCCAGGGCCTCGATCTGCCGGCGGATCCGTGGCGGCTGGGGGGCGACGGGGTGGGGCCAGCAGATCTCCAGCACGCCCAGGATGCGGCCACCGGTGCCGGCCGGGACGGCCACCCGGCCGCCGCTCGTGTCGCGTCGGCCGATGGAGGGCGCGTTGTCGTCGGACAGCGTGGGGAACCAGACTGCCTGACGGTCGGTCAGCGCGTGCCGGGCGACGGTGGCCACGCCGGGCGGTACGTAGCGCCAGCGCCCGGCCTCCTCGGCGGTGAAGCCGGCGTTGCCCGCGAGGGTGAGGGAGGCGTCGTGGCCCGCCGCCCAGATGGCGACCGCGGTCGCCCCCAGGGGTGCCAGAGCGTGTTCCAGGAGGGACCTGGCGACGGCTTGGGTGTCGTCGGCGGCCAGGGCGCCGCTCTCGGCGGTGCGCAGCCTGACGGCGGCGGAGAGGCCGGGGTCCTTCGGCGCGGCGCCGCCCTCCGGGGTCGCGGCGGGCTTCTTCGTGCGGGCGAGGAACTCTCCGGCCGCCTGGGAGAGGCGGTCCTGGGACGCCTGGTTGACGATGTCGGCGGCCAGCTCCAGCTGGGAGAGGTCGGCCTGGTCGGCGAGCGCGGCGAGCTGCCGGGCCGCTTCGGCGGGGCCGCAGGTGAGCCGCTCGATCAGGACGCCCTTGGCGAGTTCGATCAAGGCCCGGCCGTCGGCCGCCGCGTGGGCGGCCCGCACCTCGGTGCGGAGCCGTGCCACGGTGGCGGCCAGCCGGCCGACCGTCGAGCTGTGCGCGTCCCGGCCCGCCTCCCGCGCGGGTGGCACGGCGGCCGCTCTCCCGGCGGCCGCCGCGGAGTCACCGGCGCCCGCCCCGTCGCCCCGCGACCCGTGGGTCGGGGCGGGGCCGGCGGTGTGCGAGGGGCGCTCGCCCGGCTGCTGCGAAGGGTGCACGGTGGAACTCCTTACCTGATGCCCGGACATGATGCATCGAGGTCTGCGGGAGGGAGGGGACGGCGGCCGGGCGGGCCCCGGCGGTGGCGCGGGGGCTACGCGTCCAGCCAGCGCCGGACGCGCGCGATGAGTTCGTCGGCGTCCACCGGCTTCGTCACATAGTCGCTGGCCCCCGACGCCAGGCTCTTCTCCCGGTCCCCCGGCATCGCCTTGGCGGTCACGGCGATGACGGGCAGACCGGCGTGGCCGGGGGTCCGCCGGATCTCGGCGGTGGCCGTGTAGCCGTCCATCTCGGGCATCATCACGTCCATGAGGATCAGGTCGGTCTCCGGGTGCGCGGCGAGCGTCTCCAGGCACTTGCGGCCGTTCTCGGCGTGCAGGACCTGGATGCCGTGGGTCTCCAGGATGCCGCTGAGAGCGTAGAGGTTGCGCGCGTCGTCGTCGACGACCAGGACGGTGCGGCCGGCGAGGGTGTCGTCGACGGCCCGGGGGTCGGGCGCGGCGGTGTCCTCCGGGCGGGCCAGGGGCAGGACGGCGCCCAGTCGCTCGGCGGACAGGTGCAGGGCGATGCGCTCGCGCAGTTCGTCCAGGCTGGAGAGCAGCTCCAGCGGGCGGCCCGCGGGGCGGGACCGCAGGGCGCGTTCCCGGTCCGGGTCCATGCGACGGTTGTTGTGGGCCAGGACGGGGACGGCGTGCAGCCCGGCGTCGCCGTCCATGGCGGCCAGGAAGCGCGGCGCCTCGTCGCCGGGCATGTCGAGGTCCAGGACGACGCAGTGGCAGGGTTCGGCCGCGAGGGCCGCGGCGGCCTCCTGGGCTCCGGCGGCGCCGACGATCTCCACGGATTCGCCGGGGCCGGTCAGACCGGTGCCGCCGGTGAGGTCGGCGACGGCGCTCTCGGCGACCAGGGAGAGCAGCCCGCGGCTGTGTTCCTCGATCACGAGCAGGCGCCGCCCGGTGGGGGGCGCGGGGGCGGTGGCGGCGGGCTGGTCGTCGGCCGCGGCCGTGCCGGCGCCCGCACCGTCCGGTTCGGCCGCGGCGTGCTCCTCGAAGTCCGGGCGCCGTACGGGCATGTAGAGCGTGAAGGTGCTGCCCTCGCCCGGGGTGCTCCGGGCGGTGACGGCACCGCCGAGCAGATAGGCGATCTCCCGGCTGATGGAGAGGCCGAGGCCGGTGCCGCCGTACTTGCGGCTGGTGGTGCCGTCGGCCTGCTGGAAGGCGCCGAAGACCGCTTCCAGCTGCTCCTCGGGGATGCCGATGCCGGTGTCCTCGACGCGGAAGGCCACGGCCGGTCCGCCCCGGCGCACCGCCTCGGGCAGCTCGCTGTCCGCCGCCGGCTCGATCCGCAGTTCGACGCCGCCGCGCTCGGTGAACTTGACCGCGTTGGACAGCAGGTTGCGCAGGACCTGCCGCAACCGGGAGTCGTCGGTGAGCAGGTCGGCGGGGGCCCCGGCGGCGGTGGTGATCCTGAAGTCCAGGCTCTTCTGCGTGGTCAGCGGCCGGAAGGTGGCCTCGACGTAGTCCAGCAGGCGGCGCAGGGGGACGCGTTCGGGGTTGATGTCCATCTTGCCGGCCTCGACCTTCGACAGGTCGAGGATGTCGTTGATGAGTTGCAGCAGGTCGGAGCCGGCGGAGTGGATGATGCCGGCGTACTCCACCTGTTTGGGCGTGAGGTTGCGGGCCGGGTTCTGGGCCAGCAGCTGGGCGAGGATGAGCAGGCTGTTGAGCGGGGTGCGCAGTTCGTGGCTCATGTTGGCCAGGAACTCCGACTTGTAGGTGGAGGTGAGCGAGAGCTGCTGCGCGCGGTCCTCCAGCTCCTGGCGGGCCTGTTCGATCTGGAGGTTCTTCGCCTCGATGTCGCGGTTCTGGGAGGCGAGGAGGGCGGCCTTCTCCTCCAGCTCCGCGTTGGACCGCTGGAGTTCCTCCTGCTGGACCTGGAGCTCCTGGGAGCGGGCCTGGAGCTCGGTGGCCAGGCGCTGGGACTCCCCCAGCAGCTCGTCGGTGCGGGCGTTGGCGACGATGGTGTTGACGTTGACGCCGACGGTCTCCATGAGCTGGTCGAGGAAGGCCCGGTGCACGGGGGTGAAGGAGGTGAAGGAGGCCAGCTCGATGACGCCGAGGACCTGGTCGTCCGCGAGGACGGGCAGCACGACGAGGCTGCCCGGGGCGCTGTGGCCGAGCCCGGAGGAGAGGGTGACGTAGTCGGCCGGTACCCCGTCGGCGGCGATGGTGCGGCGGCTGCGGGCCGCCTGGCCGACCAGGGACTCCCCCAGCCGGAAGCGGGTGTGCCCGCCGCCGGCGGGGCGTCCGTAGGAGCCGACGAGGACGAGTTCGGTGCCCTGGCCGGTGTCCTCCGCCAGGTAGAAGGCGCCGTACTGGGCGGAGACCAGGGGGGTGAGCTCGTCCATGACGAGCTCGGCGACGACGGCCAGGTCCCGGTGGCCCTGCATCAGGCCGGAGACGCGGGCGAGGTTGGTCTTGAGCCAGTCCTGTTCCTGGTTGGCCTGGGTCGTCTCGCGCAGCGAGCCCACCATCGCGTTGATGTTGTCCTTGAGCTCGGCGACCTCTCCGGAGGCGTCCACCGTGATGGAGCGGGTCAGGTCGCCCTCGGCGACGGCGCTGGCGACCTCGGCGATGGCCCGCACCTGGCGCGTGAGGTTGCCCGCGAGTTCGTTGACGTTCTCCGTGAGCCGCTTCCAGGTACCCGAGACGCCCTCGACCTCCGCCTGGCCTCCCAGGCGGCCCTCGCTGCCCACCTCCCGGGCCACCCGGGTGACTTCGGCGGCGAAGGAGGACAGCTGGTCGACCATCGTGTTGATGGTCGTCTTCAGCTCCAGGATCTCCCCCCGGGCCGCCACGTCGATCTTCTTGGAGAGGTCGCCGTTGGCCACGGCGGTGGTGACCAGGGCGATGTTGCGCACCTGCCCGGTCAGGTTGTCGGCCATGGAGTTGACGTTGTCGGTGAGGTCCTTCCAGATGCCGGCGACGTTGGGGACACGCGCCTGCCCGCCGAGCCGGCCCTCCGTGCCCACCTCGCGGGCGACGCGGGTGACCTCGTCCGCGAACGCGGACAGGGTGTCGACCATGGTGTTGATCACTCCGGCGAGCGCGGCCACCTCACCCTTGGCCTCGACGGTGATCTTCTGCGAGAGGTCGCCCCGGGCGACCGCGGTGGCGACCTGGGCGATGGACCGCACCTGCGCCGTGAGGTTGCCGGCCATGAAGTTCACCGAGTCGGTCAGATCCCGCCAGGTACCCGACACCCCCTTCACATCCGCCTGACCACCGAGAATCCCCTCGGTCCCCACATCACGCGCCATCCGCGTCACCTCGTCCGCGAACGAGGACAACTGATCCACCATCGTGTTGATGGTGTTCTTCAGCTCCAGGATCTCGCCCCGGGCGGTAACCGTGATCTTCTGGGACAGGTCGCCCCGGGCGACCGCGGTGGCCACCTGGGCGATGGACCGCACCTGCGCCGTGAGGTTGCCGGCCATGAAGTTCACCGAGTCGGTCAGATCCCGCCAGGTACCCGACACCCCCTTCACATCCGCCTGACCACCGAGAATCCCCTCGGTCCCCACATCACGCGCCATCCGCGTCACCTCGTCCGCGAACGAGGACAACTGATCCACCATCGTGTTGATGGTGTTCTTCAGCTCCAGGATCTCCCCGCGGGCGTCCACGGTGATCTTCTGGGACAGGTCCCCCTGCGCCACGGCCGTGGTGACCTGGGCGATGTTGCGCACCTGGTCGGTGAGGTTGCCCGCCATGAAGTTCACCGAGTCGGTGAGTTCGCGCCAGACTCCCCCGGCGCCCGGAACGCGCGCCTGGCCGCCGAGGCGGCCCTCGCTGCCCACCTCCCGCCCGACGCGGGTGACTTCGGAGGTGAACAGCGACAGCTGGTCCACCATGCCGTTGAAGACCTCGGCGATCTCCCCCATCAGGCCGTCGGCGCCGTCCGGCAGCCGGGTGCCGAAGTCCCCGTCGCGGACCGCGGTCAGGCCCGCCAGCAGCTGCCTCAGCTCCGGGTCGCCGGCCCTGCCTGCGCCGGCGCCCCGCGGTGCTCTCCCCCGCGGGGCGGGAAGCGAACCGTCAACCGTCGTGTCAGCCATAGCAACCTCGCTCCGTTCACCGGACCAGGACGGTCGTACCGGGGCGGAACCGCGCGGCGCCGCGCCCGTACGGCCCGTCAGGCCCGCACCGACTCCGGTCCGGCGTTTCCGGCTTGCCGTCGCCGGCCTCCGGGAGGCACCCCGGAGTCCGGCACAGTCAGGAGACCACGGCCAGGGCCATGATCGTCGCCCTTTCGCGAGCCCGGACGCCCTCGATGGGTAGTGCTACTATCCATTGTTAGATAGTGCCACTATCCAGTAGGGGTGTCCGTCCGCCCGCGGACGCGCACCACCGACGACGGCCCGCCCGACGACGGCCCAAGGGAAAAGGGAGACACCCCGTGCCCCACAGCGAGTACTTCCGCTACGTCGCCCTCGGCGACAGCCAGACCGAAGGTCTCGGCGACGGGGACGACCTCACCGGCCTGCGCGGCTGGGCCGACCGGCTCGCGGAGCACCTCACGGCCGCCAACCCCTCGCTGCTGTACGCCAACCTGGCCGTACGGGGGCTCACCGCGGGCCAGGTCCGCGCCGGGCAGCTGGCACCCGCCCTCGCCCTGCGCCCCGACCTCGTGACCGTCGTCGCCGGGGTCAACGACCTGCTGCGGCCCGGGTTCGACGCCGCCGAGGTGGCCGGGCACCTGGAAGCGATGTTCGCCGAGCTCACCGCGGCCGGGGCCCGGGTGGCGACCCTCACCTTCCCCGACCCCGGGAAGATCATCCCGATGGCCCGGCCGTTCCGGTCCCGGGCGAGCGACCTCAACGCCCGTATCCGCGCGGCGGCGGCCCGGCACGGCGTCACCGTGGCCGAGACCGCCGGCCACGCCGTCACCACCGACCCGCGGCTGTGGAGCGCGGACCGTCTGCACGCCAGCCCGCTCGGGCACGAGCGGATCGCCGCGGCGATGGCCGACGCGCTCCACCTGCCCGGCAGCGACGGCGCCTGGGCCCTGCCGCTGCCGCCCCGGGCGGTCCTCACACGACGGCAGGCCGCGGCGGCCGAACTCCGCTGGGCGGGCACGTTCCTCGGCCCCTGGCTCGTACGCCGCCTGCGCGGCACCTCCTCGGGCGACGGCCGCACCGCGAAGCGCCCGGCGCTCCTACCCCTGGAGGGCGCACCCGGCACGCCGGACGGCCGGCCGGCCGTCGAGCGCGCGTAGCCCGCGCGCACCCGACCGGGCGGAGCAGGCTTCCCGTCACCGGCCGTGCCGCCGGCCGCGGCCGTCAGCCGAACGCCCGACGGTAGGCGTGCGGACTGACCCCGGTCGTCCGTTTGAACCGGTCGCGGAAGGCGGTGGGCGAGCCGAAGCCGACCTGGGCGCCGATGCGTTCGACGGGGTGCCGCGTGGTCTCCAGGAGGTGCTGGGCCCGGCGGACACGGGCCCGGTGGAGCCACTGGAGCGGGGTCGTGCCGGTCTGTTCGCGGAAGCGCCGGATCAGGGTCCTGGTGCTGGTGCCGGCCTGGGCGGCGATGTCGGCGAGGGTGAGGTCGCGCGCGAGGTTCTCCCGCAGCCAGGTGAGCAGGGGTTCGAGGGCGGAGCCCTGCGGCGTGGGCACGTGGTCGTGGACGATGAACTGCGCCTGCCCGCCCTCCCGTTCCAGCGGCGTGACGGACAGCCGGGCGGTGTCGGCGGCGACCGCCGACCCGTAGTCACACCGGATCATGTGCAGGCACAGGTCCAGGCCCGCGGCGGCGCCGGCCGAGGTGAGGATCCGGCCGTTGTCGACGTAGAGGACGTCCGGGTCGACGTCGACGGCCGGATACGCGGCGGCGAGCTCGGCGGCGGCGATCCAGTGGGTGGTGGCGCGCAGGCCGTCGAGCAGCCCGGTGGCGGCCAGGGGGAAGGTGCCGACGCAGATGGACGCGATGCGCGTGCCGTCGGCCGCGGCGGCCCGCAGGGCGTCGCGGACGGCGGGGTCGAGGGGGGCCGTGTGACCGTCGGTGCCGGGCACGACGATCGTGTCCGCGCCCGCCAGCCCCTCCAGCCCCACGGCGCGCGCAGGGTGAAGGCACCCGCGTCGATCTCCGGCTTCTCCCCGCACACGCGGACCTGGTAGCCGGGGCGCCCGTCCGGCAGGCGGGTGCGGGTGAAGGCGTCGATCGGGGTGGCCAGGTCGGACGGGACCACCCGGTCCAGCGCGAGTACGGCGACGGTGTGCATGGCGGGAAGATACCTCGCCACCACGTGCCCGTCCCGGCTCCGTCAGGTCTCGGCCAGCCGTTTTCCCAGCTCACAGCCGCTCCGGAGGCGCTGGCACTATTCCGTCGGAAGCTGTCACTAATGCCACTGGGACAACGGCGGCGGCCTGGTTAGCGTCGGGAGCGCCCCGGCACGGACCGGGGCCCCGCCCCACCGGAAGGACCGGCCATGCACGCCCAGATCGTCCTGTTCGACGGCTTCGACCCGCTCGACGTCATCGCGCCCTACGAGGTGCTGTACGCGGGCGGCATCGCCTCCGGCGGAGCGGTGAGCGTCGAGCTGGTCTCCGCCGAGGGGCCGCGCGAGGTCGTCAGCGGCACCGGCGGTCTGACGCTGCGCGCCACCGCCGCCCTCGACCCCGGACGCGCGGGCCTGGTCCTCCTGCCCGGCGCCGCGGGCCGCATGGGGGAGCTGGACTCCCCCGGTGAGGCCCCCGGCGAGGACGCGGAGTCCGGGGCGGGGCAGCGGGAGGACACCATTCCCGCGCTCCTGGGCCGTGCCCTGGACACCGGGCTGCCCGCGCTGATGAAGACCGCGCTGGAGAATCCGGCCGTGACCGTCGGCACGGTGTGCGGCGGCTCGCTCGTCCTGGCCATGGCCGGTCTGCTGGAGGGCCGGCACGCCACCAGCCACCACCGGGGCCTGGAGATGCTCGGGAGCACCGGCGCCCACGCGGTCCGCGCCCGCGTCGTCGACGACGGCGACCTCGTCAGCGGCGCCGGCGTGACGTCCGGTCTCGACCTGGGCCTGTACCTGCTGGAGCGCGAGGTGGGCCCCCGGATCGCCCACGCCGTCGAGGAGCTGTTCGCGCACGAGCGGCGCGGCACCGTCTGGCACGCCCGGGGCCCGGTGCCCGCGGGCTTCTGACCACGCGTCCCCGGCCCCGTCACGTAAGGAAGCACAGCAGCATGCCCGTCGAAGGCACCCGGTACCCGTCCGCCCCACCCCCGCCGGTACGAGCGCCGCGGAGTGCCGGCCGTGACGAAACTCTTCCTCTCCCTGCACGTCCTGGCGGCGGTCCTGGCCATCGGCCCGGTCACCGTCGCGGCGAGCATGTTCCCCCGGTCCCTGCGCCGCGCCCACGGCGACCCGGGCGGCGCCGGGCCGTTGGCGACGCTGCGGCTGCTGCACCGGGTCTGCCGCGGCTACGCGGCCGTCGGTATCACCGTTCCCGTCCTCGGGTTCGCCACGGCCGGCAGCCTCGGGGTCCTCGGCGACGGATGGGTCATCGTCTCGATCGTCCTGACCGCGCTGGCGGCCGCCGTCCTGGCGCTGTTCCTCCTGCCCGCCCAAGAAAGTGCGCTGGCCGCCGCGGAGGCTCCCGGTTCCGGCCCGGGAGCCGTGTCGGCCGGCCGTCTGGCCATGCTCGCCGGCGTCTTCAACCTGCTGTGGGCCACGGTCACCGTCCTGATGGTGGTCCGCCCCGGCTCCACGACGGGAGCGTGACCGTGAACCTCCGCCCCCTGCGCGTCGCCGCGCACGTCGAGCTCGCCTCACTGGTCGTCATGCTCGCCAACCTCGCCACCGCCCATCTCGCGCCCGTCTCCTCCCTGATGGGCCCGACGCACGGCTGCGCCTATCTGTTCGTCGTGGTCGCGACCTGGCGGGTGCGGGAGGCCCCTGCCACGGCCAGGGCCGCGGCCGTCCTCCCGGGCATCGGCGGTCTCCTCGCCGCGCGCCGGCTGGGCACGCCCCGCGCCGCCGCACCGCTCTGAGCGCCTCACCCCTCCAGCAGCCGTCTCACCACGCGGGTGAACAGCAGCGTGCCGCACCGGTCCACCACCGGCGCGAGCAGGCGGGGCTGGCCCTTGAGGCGCAGTTCCTCCCGCCAGACGACGTACGCGCCGGTCCCCCGCGCCCCCACCTCCAGCTCGGCCCAGCCCATGACGGCCGGGCCCCGCTTCTCCAGCCGGCACCGTCCCGGTCCGGTATCGGAGGGCGGGCGCCAGGCGACGACTTCCATGATGTCGTCGACGGCCACCGGGCCCACGGCGGTCCGGGCCACGAACCGCGCGCCGGCACCGTGCGCGGACGGGGTGGTCACGACGGTGCGGGTGAACGGCACGTGGTCGGCGTGGCGCTCCCAGTCCGTCAGGCGGCGCCAGGCCTCGCCGGCCGGCAGGCCCGTACGGTGCCGGACCAGGATGGGTGACATGCCCGCATCGTAACCACGAGCACCGGGGCTCCTCCCCCTGCGCGGGTCGCAAGGGGAGGAGCCCCGGTGGCGGTACGGCCGGTCAGCCCGCGGCCCGCGCGAACGCCGCGTCCAGCTCGGCCAGCAACGGCCGCGGGTCATGGGCGAAGTACATGTGGTCGCCGGGCAGCTCGATCACCTCGGTGGACGACGAGCCGGCCTTCGACCACAGCGCCAGGTCCTCCTTCGACACCAGCCGGTCCCCGGCCCCGCGCAGTGCGGTGATCGGGACCGGCAGCGGGCCGGTGGCACCGGGCGTGTAACGGTCGCTGATGCCCAGGTCGGCCCGGAGCGACGGCAGCAGCAGTCCGCGCAGCTCGGGTTCGTGGAGCGCGGGGTGGTCGTAGCCCACGACCTCGCGGACCCGCGCCACGAACGGTTCGTCGGCCAGGGCCTCCCCGCCGACGACCGGCCTGGGCAGCCAGGGCGCGGCCACGCCGCTCACGACCAGCCGCTCGGGCACCCGTGCGCCCTCGGCGACCAGGCGGTGCGCCGTCTCATGGGCGACGAGCGCGCCGAAGCTGTGGCCGAACAGCGCGAGCGGCATGTCCTCGGGGACCTCCCGCGCGCGGTCGGCGCACCGGTCCACGACCTCGGTCAGCGAGGTCAGGGCGTCCTCCGCGAACAGCTCCTCGCGGCCGGGGAGCTGGACGGGCACCACCTCGATCCGTTCGAGGGGGTGACGCTGCCATTTGCGGAACAGACTCGCGCCGGCCCCGGCGTGCGGGACGCACAGAAGCGCCACTTTCATGAAGTCCTGCCTTTGATCAGCCCGGCCATGTCCGAGAGGGTGGAGTGGAGGTAGAGGTCGCGCAGGGACACCTCCGCCAGGCCCGTCTCCCGCAGTTCCGTGGCGAGACGGGCGAGCAGCAGGGAGTTCCCGGCCAGTTCGAAGAAGTTGTCCTGCGGACCGACGGGTTCCGCCAGCAGGCGTTCCCAGATCTCGATCAGCCGTGCGGTCACCGGGTCCTCCGCCGCCCCGGCCCGGCCCGTGTCCGGGCCGGCGGGGCGGTGGCCTCGCGCAGGCGCGGGGCCGGCAGCCGGTCGGTGTCGACCTTGCCGTTGGGGGTGAGCGGGAACGCGTCGACCGCCGTGATCGTGGCGGGCACCAGATAGGCGGGGAGGCGACGGGCCAGCGCGTCCCGGAGCCCGGTCACGACGTCGGGCCGTGCGGTCACCACGTAGGCGTCCACGCGGGCGTCCGCCGGATCGGCGGTGGGCCGCACCACCGCCGCCGCGGCCCGCACGTGCGGGAGCTCGGCCAGCGCGGCGCGGATCTCCCCGAGTTCGATCCGGTGGCCACGGATCTTGACCTGGTCGTCGAGCCGGCCGAGGTGCTCCAGCTCGCCGTCGTCCCGCCACCGGCCGCGGTCCCCGGTGCGGTACAGCCGTCCGCCGCCACCGGTGAGGTGGTCGGGGACGAACCGCAGCGAGGTCAGGTCGGGCCGGTTCAGGTAGCCGTCGGCCACCCCGGCCCCGCCGACGTGGATCTCCCCCGGCTCCCCGGGGGCGGCCTCGCGGCCGTGCTCGTCCAGGACGTACAACTCCCAGCCGGGCAGCGCGCGGCCGACCGAGCGGACGCCCTCGCGGGCGTCGCGCGGGGTGAGGGTGCGCCGGGTGCAGTGCACGGTCGTCTCGGTGATGCCGTACATGTTCTCCACCCGCGTGTGCGGATAGCGCTCGAACCAGGGGATCAGCGTGCGGGTGTCCAGCGGTTCGCCGCCGAAGACCAGCAGCCGCACGCCGAGCCCTCCGGCAGCGAATCCGGGCGCGCGCAACAGGGGGGTGAACGCCGAGGGCGTCTGGTTCAGCACCGTCACCCGCTCGGCGGCCAGCAGGGCGTGGAACGCCCGCGGATCACGTGCGGTCCAGTGCGGCACCACCACCAGCCGGCCGCCCGTGAGCAGGCAGCCCCAGATCTCCCACACCGAGAAGTCGAAGGCGAAGGAGTGGAAGAACGTCCACACGTCCTCCTCGCCGAAGCCGAACTCCGCGGTCGTGGCCGCGAGCAGTGCGGCCACGTTCCGGTGCGGCACCGGCACGCCCTTGGGCCGGCCGGTCGACCCCGAGGTGTGGATCACGTACGCGATCGCGTCCGGCTCCGGCAGGGGCAGGGGGCCGGCGGGGGCGGCGGGAACGGCGGTCACCGGCAGCGTGGTGAGGCCGGGGAAGGGCGCCTCGGCGACCGCCACTCTCAGCCCGGTGTCCTCGGCGACGAACGCCAGTCGCTCCGGCGGGTAGCCGGGGTCGAGCGGCACGTACGCGGCGCCCGCCCGCAGCACCGCCAGCAGCGCGACGACCAGATCGACGCCGCGCTCCAGGCACACGCCGACCCGGTCCCCCGGGCGGACCCCGCGCTCGCGCAGCGCGCCGGCCAGGCGGGCCGAGCCGAGGTCCAGCTCGGCGTAGGTGAGCGTACGGTCGCCGCAGGTCACGGCGGGCCGGTCCGGGGTGCGCCGCGCCTGCCGGGCGAAGAGGCCCGGAACGGTGGCGTCGGTAGCTGTCCCCGTGGACACGTCCGGCCCTGTGCGGTGTGCGCCGCTCATGGCGTGGCCGGGACGGGTGTGAAGGTGAGCATGGCGGTGTCCCGTGCCAGCAGCGACCGGCGCGAGGCGCACCTCAGCTGAAGGTCGCGGAGGGTGCGGCGCACCGGGTTCTCCAGGTGCTGGGCGTCGCTGGCCGCGCGGGAGGCCGCCACCAGCTCCCGGGTCCGCTCCCGGCGCAGGTCCTCGTACCGGCGCAGGCCCTGCGCGGGGTCGGCGGCCGTGGTCAGGCACCGGGCCAGCACGACGGCGTCCTCCATGGCCACCGCGGCGCCCTGGCCGAGGCTGGTCAGCATGGGGTGCGCGGCGTCGCCCAGCAGCGTCACCGGTCCCCGGCCCCAGTGCTCCAGGAAGGGCCGGTCCTGGGCGGGCACGGCGAGGATGTCCTCCTCCGGGGTGACCCGGATGACTTCCCGCACCTCCTCGGCCCAGCCGGCGTAGGTGCGCAGGATCTCCCCCTTGCCGCCGCGCCAGTGGTGCGAGGCCTCGGGGGGCATGTTCCGGGTGCCCCACCAGTACGCCCGGCCGTGGCCGATGTCGATCAGTCCGAAGCGCTGGCCGCTGCCCCAGTAGTGGCCCACGTAGCCGGTGGTGAAGCGGGGGTGCCGGAAGGGGACGATGCCCAGCCAGCACACGTAGCCGCCGTCGCGGGCGTCGTCGAGTCCGGCCAGCTGCCGCCGGACGGCGGAGTGGAAGCCGTCGGCGCCGATCAGCACGTCGCCGCGTGCCACGCGCCCGTCCTCGAAGGTGACCTCGACGCCGTCGCCGGAGCGGGTGAAGCCGGTGGCCACGGCGCCGAGTTCGACGGGGCAGTCCCCGGCCTCGGCGAGCAGCGCCCGCTGGAGGTCGGGGCGGCTGACGCAGAAGCTGGGGGCGCCCGCGTCGCGGCAGGCGTCGGGGAACGGCAGCGTGCGGATCAGCCGGCCCCGGCCGGTCCTGATCTGGAACCGCTGGATCTGCCGGCCGTGCTTCTCCAGGTGCAGGTCGATGCCCAGGTCGGCCAGGGCGGTGACGGCGTTGGACATCACCGAGAGCGCCGAGCCGGTGGCGCGCAGCTCGCCGGCGCGCTCGTACACCTCCACGTCGACGCCGACCTTGCGCAGGGCGATGGCGGCGGCCAGGCCGCCGATGCCCGCGCCGACGACGATCGCCTTGAGCGGACCCCGGGTCATCGGGCACCGCCGGACGCCTCGTCGACCATCCGCATGATCTTCTCGGCCATCACCGGCACGTACGGTTCCTCCATGATCAGCAGATGGTCCCCGGGCACCTCGACCACGGTCAGTTCGCCGGTCGTACGGTCGCCCCAGCCGTTGCGGGGGTCGCGGTGCAGGGTGCCCGCGGTGGTGTGCATGTCCAGCAGGACCTGGGGCAGCGGCTGCGTGGCGCGCATGAGCGTGAAGTCCAGGTCGAACCGCTTGCCGCTGTAGTCCAGGGCGGACTGCCAGTTCGCCGCGTACACCTTGAACAGCCGGCGCACGATCGCCGCCGAGCTGCCGGGCGGCAGTACGCCGAGGTCCACGCCGCGCTGCGCGATGAACTCGAACTTCTCGGACAGGTCGTCCAGATGGCGCGGGATGTGCGCCTCCGGCGACTCGCCGCCGAGCTCCAGGAACAGCAGCTCCCAGAAGAACCAGGTCAGCAGGGCGTCGTCGTCGATGCTGGTGATCTTGCCGGGCTCCAGCGCGACCGTGTCCAGCAGGAACACATTGGCCGTCCGCTCGCCCACCTGGTGGAGCTGCCGGGCCATCTCCAGCGCGACGAAGCCGCCGAAGGACCACCCGCCCAGGGTGTACGGGCCGTGCGGCTGCACGGCGCGGATCGCCTTCAGGTAGCTGGTCGCCAGCTCCTCCACCGAGCGGAGCGGCTCGCTGCCCAGTTCGGTGCCGGGCGCCTGGAGCCCGTAGAACGGCTGGTCGGCGGGGAGGTGCTTGGCCAGCTGGGCGAAGCAGAGCACGTTGCCGCCCGCCGGGTGGACGAAGAACAGCGGCGGCCGGGTGCCCTCGGCGCGGAACGGCACCAGCGGGTCGAAGGTGGAGAGCGCCTCGCCGGAGCGCAGCAGCTCGGCCAGGCCGCTGACCGTGGGCGTGGTGACGAACCGCGACATGGGGATGTCCACCCCGTACCGCTGCTTGATCAGGACGACCAGGCGCATCGCGGTCAGCGAGGTGCCGCCCAGGTCGAAGAAGTCGCCGTGCACGCCCACGGCGGGCAGGTGGAGCAGCTCGGCGAGGATCTCGGCGAGCGTCCGCTCGTACTCGTCGCGGGGCGCGGCCGACTCGTCGGGCGCGTCGGTGTGCAGCGGGAGGCGGCGCAGCGCGGCGTCGTCGCGCTTGCCGCTCGGGGTGAGCGGCAGGTCCGGCACCCACTGGAGGTGCGAGGGGACCATGTGCTCGGGCAGCGTGCGGCGCAGGCCGGCGCGTATCTTCTCCAGGTCGGCCGCCGCGGTGCCGGTGGCGTCCGCGACGAGGAAGGCGGCGAGGAAGGAGTCCGTGCCCTCCCGGTGGCGCGCGACCACCGCGGCTTCGCGGATGCCGGGGAAGAGGTCCGGCCGGCCGGTGATCGCGAGTTCCACCTCGGCGGGTTCCACGCGGAAGCCGCGGACCTTGAGCTGGGTGTCCGCCCGGCCGAGGAAGAGGATGTCACCGCCGGGCAGCACGCGCCCGAGGTCGCCGGTGCGGTAGAGGCGGCCCTGCCCGGTGAACGGGTGCGGCACGAACCGCTCGGCGGTCTGTTCCGGGCCGCCGAGGTAGCCGTCGGCCAGGCACGCGCCGTCCAGGTAGATCTCGCCCCGGACGCCCACGGGTGCCGGTCGCAGCCGCTCGTCCAGCACGTGCACGGCGCAGCCGGCGATCGGCGAGCCGATGGGCGGCAGTGCCGGGAAGGCGCTCGCCGGCCCGGTCATGGTGAAGCGGGTGACGACGTGCGACTCGGTCGGGCCGTACTGGTTCTCCAGGACCACGCCGGGCAGTGCCGCGCAGAGGCGGCGGATCTCCTCGGTGACCCGCAGCTGCTCGCCGGAGGAGACCACGACCCGCAGGTGGGCGGGTGTCCGGCCGAGCGCGTTGGAGGTCTCGGCGAGTTGCTGGAGCGCGACGTAGGGCAGGAAGACCCGCTCCACACGGGCGGTGTCCAGCAGGTCGAGCAGGGCGCGGGCGTCCCGCCGCTGTGCCTCGGAGACGAGCTGGAGGACGCCGCCGGAGGTGAGGGTGGAGAAGATCTCCTGGAAGGAGACGTCGAAGCTCAGCGGGGCGAACTGCAAGGTCGTGCCGCCGGGCGCGGCACTGGGCGCGCCGTTCTGCCAGGCGATCAGGTTGGCCAGTGAGCGGTGCGGCATCCGCACGCCCTTGGGCACTCCGGTGGAGCCCGAGGTGAAGAGGACGTAGGCGATGTCCTGCGGCGAGACCGTCACCGGTGCCGGGTCGTGGCCGTGCGGGTGGTCCTCGCCGGTGACCGTCCCGACCGGCAGCAGGATGTCCGGGTCGCCGGCCAGGTGGGCGTGGCCGGGGTCGGTGACGACCCGGACGGGCCGGGCCTGCTCCAGCATCATGCGCAGCCGCTCCGCCGGGTAGGCGGTGTCCAGCGGGACGACGGCCGCGCCGGCCTTGGCGATGCCCAGGACGACCGCGATGAGCTCCGGCGAGCGGTCCAGCGCGACGGCCACCCGGTCGCCGGTCGTGGTCCCGGCGGCGCGCAGGTGTCCGGCCACCCGGTCGGCGGCCCGTGCCAGCTCCCGGTAGGTCCACCGGCCGCCGTCGAAGGCCACCGCGACCGCGTCGGGCGTGCGCGCGGCCTGCTCGGTGAAGAGGGTGACCACGTCCCGCGGTTCCCCGGTCACCGGGGTCAGGGCGGCCGGTTCCGGGGCCAGGAAGCCGAAGTCCACGGTCTCCCCGGGGCGTTCGGTCATCCGCCGCAGCACCTGGACGTAGGTGTCGGTGAACAGCTCCGCCTGTGCGGGGGTGAAGACGGCCCCGTCGAAGTCGGCGCGCAGCCGGATGCTCTCGTCGAGCGGGTCGACGTAGGCGTTGACCAGGATCTTGAAGTTGGTCTCCTCCCAGGTCCGGAAGTCCAGCAGCCGGACCTCGGGCAGGCTCAGCACCGCGGCCAGCTGGTGGAAGTGGACGTAGTTGAAGGCGGACTCCAGGACGAACTCGGCGCCCTCGTCGTTCTGGATGGCGCTCAGCGGGTAGCGCCGGTGGGGGTGGCTCTCCTGCTCCTGGGCGAAGAGGGCGCGGGCCGTCTCCAGCCACGTCAGGTACGAGAGGTCCGCCCGGACCGGCATGGTGTTCAGGAACAGGCCGGCGATGCGCTCTGCCCCGGGAAGTTCGGGCCGTCCGTGCGTGACCAGGCCGGTGACGAAGTCGCGGGTGGAGAAGCGCGAGCTCATCGTCAGGCAGTAGGCGGCGAAGAGGACCGACTTCAGGGGGAGTTCGTGCTCCTGGGCGAAGCGCCGGGCCGCCGCTTGCACGGCTCCGGGGAGCTCGGTGTCGTGGACCACGAGTTCCGTCGGGCCGGGGGCCTCCGCCAGGCGGAAGCCGTCCAGCTGGGGCAGCGTCACACCGCTCAGGGCCTGCCGCCAGTACGCCCGGCTGTCCGCCGAGTCCAGGGCGAGCAGCTCCTCGCGGACGTGGTCGGCCGGTGAGGGGAGGTCGCCGTCCGGGACCGCCGGGATGTCGGCGCCGATGCCGTGCGCGTAGTCCTGGAGCAGCTCGGTGATCAGGTTGGCCACGCTGCCTCCGTCCAGGAGGGCGTGGTGGAAGCTGAACACCAGCTCGACGGAGTCCGCGAGGACGTGGGCCCGGAAGAGGTGGAGGGGTGCCTGTGCGAACTCGTACCGGACGAAGCGCCGTTCCTCGATGTGCGCGCGGATCGCCGCGGCGGCCTCGTCACCGGGCAGCGCGCGCAGGTCCACGACGTCGAGGGCGTCCGGCACCTGGTGGTGGACGAGTTGCAGCGGCTGGGAGTAGGAGGCGAGGTCGAGCGAGGAGCACAGTACCGGGTGGCGCTCGACGAGCCCGGCGAAGGCCGTCCGGAACTCCTTCTCGTGCCAGGCCGTGCCGACGGAGTACTGGAACACGTCGTTGTAGACGGCCGAGTTCTCGTGCCGGCGGCTGTGGTAGAGCAGCCCGAGCTGCACCCGGGTCAGGGGGAAGGCGTCCGCGAGGGCCGTCAGCCGGCCCCGGTCCACCGCGGATACCAGTTCGAACGGGGTGACGGCGGTCGCCGTGTGCGTGCCTCCGGCGTCCAGGACCGCGCGGGTGGCCAGTTGCGCCACCGTGGGGCCCTTGATGAGGTCGGTGAGCGAGAAGTGGATGCCCCGCCGCTCGCCGCCGGCGCGGATGCGCAGCATGGTGATCGAGTCGCCGCCGAGGACGAAGTAGTTGTCGTGGATGCCGACCGAGGGCACCTCCAGCACGTCCGCCCAGATGGCGGCCAGTTCCGCCTCCAGCTCGGTGCGGGGACGGCCGTCACCGGACTCCGCCGGTACGGCGGCCGCCGGCCCGGCGCTCGCCGCCGGTACGGTCCGCGCGGCGGCGAGGCCGGGCGGCGGGCCGGCCGGGCTGTCCGGCTGGTCGGCGCTCTGCCGGAGCAGCTCCCGCACCGCCTCGACGAGCACGGCGACGGGCAGGTGCTCGTCGAAGACGTCCTCGGCGTACACGAGGTCGATCCGCAGCTCGCCGACGCCTTCGTAGGCGTGCAGGGTGACCGCCAGCGCGTTGGTCTCCAGCAGTTCCAGGAGCATGTCGGCCTTGACCGACAGGCCCGGCGCGCTCGGCGGCGCGGGGAAGCGCAGATTGCTGATCGTCACGTCGAACAGCTGCTCCGCGCCCGTCGTGGAGCGCTCGCGCAGGACGTCCGCGAGGGGGATCCGCTGGTGTTCCTGGAGGCCCCGGGTCGAGTCCCTTACCTGCTTGGCCAGTTCGGACATCGAGGGGTTGCCGTCGGTCCGGACGCGCAGCGGCAGCACGTTGGTGAACAGACCGTGCGCCCGGAGCTCCTCGTCCGAGTGGCGGTTCAGGAGCGGGACGCCGATGACGGCTTCGTCCGCCTCGTGCAGGGTCGCCAGGCAGATGCCGAAGGCCGCGACGACGGCGGAGAAGGGCGAGTTGCCGCCGGCCAGGATCCGGTCGACGGTCTCGCCCTCGACGGTGAAGGAGGTGCGCAGGCCGCGGCGCGGGGCGCCGGAGTCCTTCCTGGCGAACAGCCGGGGCTCGGCTCCGGACAGGGTGTCGAGCACGTACCGCCGGTCGCGCGCGTACGCCTCCGAGGCGCGGTAGCGGCTGTCGCCGTCGATGAAGTCCGTGAACGAGGGCGCGGCCGGGCCGGACGGGCGCTCCTCGCCCCGGGTCAGCTCCGCGTAGCGCAGCAGGACCTGCTTCCGGAACTCGTTGAGCGTCCAGCCGTCCGAGATCAGGTGGTGCATGACGATCTGGAAGTGCACCACGGTGTCGCTCGCCCGCAGCAGCGCCGCCCGGTAGAGCCGTCCGCCCAGGATCGGCAGGCGCCGTGACCTGCTGTCCTCGGCCCAGGCCAGGCAGGCCGCCTCCGGGTCGGCCTCGGCACGCAGGTCCAGCACCGCCAGCTGCGGGTCCTCGGGCTCCAGCCATTGGTAGGGCAGGCCGTCGGTGCTCCCGCAGCGGATGCGTAACGCGTCGTTGTGCGCCAGGACGTGCCGGACGGCGGCCGTCAGCAGGTCGAGGTCGAGGTCTCCGGAGAAGCGCTCCCGCAGCACGATCGAGTACTGCGGCGAGTGCGGCACGAGGGTGTCGGAGAACCAGATGTCGCGCTGATACGCGGTGAGCGGGAGTCGTGCGGGATCGGGCATATGAGCTCTTCCTCAGCTGTGTCGGATGAGGCGTGCGCCTCCTCGTGCGCACCGCCGGTGCCGGGGGTGCGGCCCGGACCGGTGGGGCTTCCCGCCGGTCTCGTCCATACCGCTCCGCCCGGCAGCGCTCCGCCCGCCGTAGCACCCGGCAAACGGATCTTCACGCCCACACAGGATGACAAAAAGGGCTCAGATGTTTCCCTAGTGATCGGGATGACATGGGCGCGCCGGCTCCCTGGGCGCCGGCGCACCGCCGCGTCGGGGTCTTCCTACGCTCCGTCGGCGGCCTCCCGCAGCGCGGCGAGGTCGATCTTCTTCTGGCCGAGCATGGCCCGCACGGCGCGGTCGGAGCGCTCCTTGTCGGGGTCACCGAGGATCGCGTCGGCCTGCGTGGGCCACACCTGCCAGCACAACCCGAACCTGTCCTTGAGCCAGCCGCACTGGATCTCCTGGCCGCCGTCCGCGGTGAGTTTCTCCCAGTAGTGGTCCACCTCCTGCTGGCCGTCACAGTTGATCAGGAACGAGACCGCCTCGTTGAACGTGAACTCGGGGCCGCCGTCGATGGCGGTGTATTTCTGGCCGTCGAGCTCGAAGTCCACGGTCATCACCGTGCCGGGCTCCCGGGGGCCCGCCTCCCCGTAGTACATGATGTTGTTGATCTTCGAGTTCGGGAACACCGAGCAGTAGAACTCGGCCGCCTCCTTGCTCTGGGTGTCGAACCAGAGATTCGGGGTGATCTTGGGCATCGCCGTCTCCTGACGTGGCCGGGGCATCGTCCTCCCCACCAGTACGGACCGCGAGGCTCCGCGGGCACCGCCGACACGCCGACGTGGGCCCGCACGGCCCTCGGCCCCCGCCCCTCCCGGGTCTCGTAATCCAGGTGATCGCGAAGGGCCGGTCGATCAGACTGTCACCGTGCGACACGATGAAGAACAGCCGCTGTCCGGCGGGAACGTCAGCGAGGGGGTCGTCCGCGTCGGCGACACCGTCCGCCGCCCGGCGGGGCCGTGGACCCCGGCGGTGCACGCGCTGCTCACCCACCTCCACGACGTGGGCTTCCGGGCGGCTCCCCGCCCCCTCGGGATCGACGAGCGGGGCCGGGAGGTACTGACCTTCCTGCCGGGCGACGTGGTCCGGCCCGACCGGTTCGCCCTACTGGAGCCCTCGCGACGGCTGGCCCGGGTCGCGCGGCTGATCAGGGACTTCCACGACGCCGTGGCAGGGTTCACGCCACCGGCCGGCGCCCGGTGGCAGGCGCTCGTCCCCGCCGAGGGGGACGACATCATCGCCCACCACGACCTGGCGCCGTGGAACCTCGTGGCGGGCGGGCCGGGCGGAGGCGACGGGTGGGCCTTCATCGACTGGGACGCCGCGGGCCCCGGTTCCCGGCTGTGGGACGTCGCCTACGCCGTGCACGGTTTCGTCCCGCTGTCCGCGGACCCCGCCTGGCGGCGCGCCGACGCGGCGTACCGCCTGCGGGTCTTCGCCGACGCCTACAGGCTCGACGAGACCGAACGGCGCCGTCTGGTACCCCTGCTGGGGCGGCGGACGCGTTCCATGCACGACTTCCTGCGCGACCGGTCCGCCCGGGGCGACCAGCCCTGGGCCAGGCTCTGGGCCGAAGGCCACGGCGACATCTGGCGGCGTGACAGCGAGTACGTCGAGCGGCGCGAGGAGGAGTGGGAGCGCGCGCTGCTCGACGGGTGAGTCCGGCCCGTCGGCGACCGGCGTCTTCCGCCCACGGAGCGGGCAGGACCGCCGGGTTGCGGTACGAAGAAGTGAAATGCCCGATTCCGGTGGGCAAAGCGGGATCCGCGATCTATGATCATGATCAACTCCGGCGGTCGCGCCGCAGTGACGCATGATGATCGAAGCGAGACGACATGAAGATCACCTCGAAGGTCGCGGCCCTCGCCGCCGCGGGTGCCGCCCTGGTCCTGATGGCGCCGGACGCGCGCGCGGCCTCCTCGAACTTCCTTGTGAACGAGGGCAGCAACCAGTGCCTGACCATCGAGAACGCTTCCCCTGACAACGGCGCCCGCGCCGTGCAGGGCCCGTGTGTGACCTCGAGATCCGAGTGGAAGTTCGTCAAGGCCGACGAGTACAACTACCGGATCGTCAACGTCGAGAGCGGCAAGTGCCTGGAGATCGCCGACTCCCGTAAGGACAACGGCGCGCCCGCCCAGCAGTGGACCTGCGTCGACGGCGTCGACACCCAGCTGTGGGACCTCTGGTTCAGCGACGGCTCCGGCTTCGTCACCAACAAGAACAGCGACAAGAACCTGGAGATCGAGAACTCCGGCGCGAAGGTCGGCGCGAAGGCCCAGCAGTGGGCGTACGCGGGGGCGGCCGGTCAGCGCTGGCGGCCCGTCATGGCCTCCGAGTGACTTCCGGGTGAGCCGTGCCTCCCGGCCCCGCGCCCCTGCCCCGATTCGCTTCGGGGCAGGGGCGCTCGCACGAGCGGGAGGCCCTCGGCCGGTACGGCCGGGCAGGCGGCGTCAGCCCGTCGTCGACGCCGTACCGGCCGTACCAGGCGCCGGCTCGGCCTCGCTCTCGCCCGCCGCGCTCGCGGTCTGCTGGGCCGGGATCCGGCGTACGCACTCGATGAGGTAGTCACCGCTTTCCGGATCGACCGTGACGCCGTGCGTCTCGCTGCGGAAACCCGGGAAGTGCCGGTCGAAGGTCTCCAGGGCGCCCAGGTAGCGCAGCAGCGGGCCGTCCGGGGTACCGGTGTTCTCGCCGGGCATCAGGACGGGGATGCCGGGCGGGGTGACGGTGACCATGGCGGCCGCCACCCGCCCGGAGGCGTCGGCCAGCCGCACCCGCTCGGTGCCGCCGCGGATGAGGCGCTGATAGCAGTGCTGCGGCGGGGTGACGGGCTCGGGCAGATCCTGGAAGGCCGTGTCGAGCAGCTCGACCAGGCGCGCCTCGCGCAGGTGGTCGTGCATCTCCTGGCACAGCTCGCGCAGGGTCCGGCCGGTGTAGCGCTGGGGGTGTGCGGCGACCAGCTCGGGCAGCAGGTTCTCCAGCGGGGCGTCCTGGTCGTAGAGCGCCTTGAAGTCCATCAAGGCGTCCATCAGGGTTCCCCACTTGCCCTTGGTGATACCCATGGAGAAGAGGATGAGCGTGGTGTAGCTGTCCGTCTTCTCCACCACGATGTTCCTGGTGGCCAGATACGCGGTGAGCACGCGGGCCGGGATGCCCCAGTCGGCCATGTTCCCCGTGGCGTCGATGCCGGGACAGGTCAGGGTGACCTTGACGGGGTCGAGGAGGCAGTAGCCCTCGGCGAGGCCGGGGAAGCCGTGCCAGTCGGCGCCGGGCTCCAGCTGCCAGCAGGAGGGTTCGGTGCGCAGCAGTTCGGCGGGGGCGTCGGCGAAGGGCAGCCGGGTGCCGGTGGCCGGGTCGGTCACCGTCTCGGGCTGCCAGACGCCGAAGAACCAGCCGGGCCGGTCCCCCGCCGCCGCCATACGCCGGCCGATGCGGACGACCGTCTGCCGGAAGCGGACGGCCTCGGCCAGCGCCTCGTCGATCAGCCAGTGGCCCTGCGGGCCGTCCATCATCGCGGTGGCCACGTCCAGGGAGGCGATCATCGGATACAGCGGCGACGTGGTGCCGTGCATCATGAACGCCTCGTTGAACCGGTCGTGTTCCACCGGTGCCCGGGGCGCGGGCTTGACGTGCACCATGGCGCTCTGCGACAGGGCGGCCAGCAGCTTGTGGGTGGACTGGGTGGAGAAGACCGTCGGACGCTCCGGGCCCGGGAAGGTGTCGGGGCCCACCGCCATGCCGTACCGCCCGGCGTAGAGGGGGTGGAACCGGGCGTACGCGAACCATGCCTCGTCGAAGTGGAGCCGGGGCGTGCTGGGCGCGAACGCCCGGGCGACCTGGAGGGCGTCGTAACACAGGCCGTCGTAGGTGGAGTTGGTGAGCACGGCGTACTGGGCGTCGGGGGAGACCGCGCCCTGGGTCAGCGGGTTACGGGCGATGCGGGCGGCGACGGCGTCCGCGGCGATCTCGGCGGGCGGCAGGGGGCCCGCCAGTCCGTAGCCGTTGCGGGTGGGGACGAGATAGACCGGCCGGGCACCGGAGAGGACGAGGCCGTGCAGGACGGACTTGTGGCAGTTCCGGTCCACCAGCGCGATCTCGTCGCGGGTGACGCTGAAATGACCGACCATGCGGTCGCAGGTCGAGTCGCCGTGCAGGACGAAGTAGGTGCGGTCGGCACCGAAGACGCGGGCGGCGTTGCGCTCCGCCTCCCCGACGGGGCCGGAGTGCTCGAAGAGGGAGCCGAGCTCCTCGACGGAGATCGACAGGTCGCTGCGCAGCAGCCGCTCCCCGAAGTAGTCGTGGAAGGCCCGGCCGACCGGCGACTTGAGGAAGGCGACGCCGCCGGAGTGGGCGGGGGTGTGCCAGGAGTACTCATGGGCGTCGTCGAAACGCCGCAGCGCCTTGAAGAACGGCGGCAGCACGCCCTCCTGGTAGCCGTGGGCGGCGCTCGCGATCCGTCCGGCGATGAAGGGCGCGGTGTCCTCCATCGGCCAGACGTAGCCGACGACGGTCTCCGCCACCCACAGCGGCAGGTGCTCGAAGTCCTCCCCGGCCGTGACCAGGAAGACCGGCAGGTTCTGGAACCGCCGCCCGACCTGGCGGAGCACGGCGGGCCCGCCCGCCTCGCCACCTGTCTTGCCGTCCTCGGGCAGGGTCCAGTCCACCACGGCGGCGGCCAGACCGGCCTCGGTGCGCAGCACCGCACGGGCGTCCTCGCCCGTGGAGACCCAGCGCACCTCGAAGCCGTCGGCTTCCAGTTCCTTGTGGATCCTGCGCAGTTGCTCGGCGCCGGTACCCCCGCTTCCCGGGAGGTCGCGTACCGCGAACAGGACGGTTCCGTCTGTCATCGTGCCCCTCTGCGCATCTCGGCGTACGGTCGGCCGGCCCGCACCTCGCGTGCGGCACCGGAGTGACAAACGGATGACCTTCGGGACCGATTACCCGGCTGGGCCGAAACCACCCTGACGGGGGAATTCCGCGCGGCGGGGGGCTGTTGCCGTGACGCGCCGGGCGGCGGGGGCCGCGCGGGGGAAGGGCTTCAGGGGCGTGGCCCGTGACGGGACCGGGTCACGCGGGACGCTTTCCCGGGCATCACACCGAACGCTGATTCACGGGGCGGAGACCTTGTGGACGGTGGTGTCGTCGGGGTTCAGCCGGCGCCCGTCCGCGGACAGCACTTCCAGCGGGCGGAGGCGTCGGCCCTCTCGGCTGTCGAGCAGCTCCGAGTGCGGTTCGCCGGGGGCGAAGAAGTTCCGTTCGCCCCACTGCCGCAGTGCCACGATGACGGGGAAGAGCGCCTCACCCTTCGGGGTCAGGACGTACTCGCGGTAGGCGCTGCCGTCCGAGGCGGGGACGGATTCGAGGACGCCGCCGGCGACCAGGGTGCGCAGGCGCGCGGTGAGGATGTTCTTGGCCACGCCGAGGCCGCGCTGGAACTCCCCGAAGCGGCGGCTTCCGTCGAAGGCGTCCCGCACGATCAGCAGGGACCACCAGTCGCCGATCGCGTCCACCGACCGGGCGACGGGGCATTCGCTGTCGTCGAAGCGCGTCCTGGTCACCATGGCGTCGTCCCTCACTCTCACAGTGGTTGCAACACGCTACCAAGATGACTACCGTCACCGCCATCGGTGGCAAGATGAAACCAGATATGCGGAGGAGTGCTGATGCCCGGCAACTGTGAGGCCGTGACACGACCGGCCGAGGCCCCGAGCGGGGCAGGCTCCGCGTTCGTCCTGTCTCGTCGCGTCGTCATATTCTTCGCCGTCGCCTGCGGGGCCGCGGTGGCCAACGTCTACTTCTCCCAGCCGCTCCTGGTGACCATGGGTCACGACCTCGGCATGAGCCCGGCGCTCGTCGGCAGCGTCGTCACCCTCACGCACGCCGGATACGGCCTGGGGCTCTTCTTCCTGGTGCCGCTGGGCGACGTGGCCGACCGCAGGCGGCTCGTCGTGGCCCAGCTGCTGCTCCTGGTGGCGGCGCTGGCCGTGGTGGCCGTCGCCCGCACAGCGGCGATGCTGCTCGTGGGCATGGCCGCGACGGGGCTCCTCTCGGTCGTCACGCAGACGCTGGTGGCCTTCGCGGCGTCGCTGGCCCCTCCCGCCGGGCGCGGACGGGTCGTCGGCCTGGTCACCAGCGGCGTGGTCAGCGGGATCCTGCTCGCCCGCACCGCATCCGGCCTCATGGCCGACCTCGCCGGCTGGCGCTCCGTCTACCTCGCCTCGGCGTGCCTCACCGCGCTGCTCGCCCTGGTCCTGCACCGGGTGCTGCCGCGTCACAGTCCCGTCCCGGCGGCCACCCTGCGCTACGGACAGCTCCTGCGCTCCACGGTCACCCTGTTCGCACGGGAACGGCTGCTGCGGCTCCGGGCCCTGTTCGGGCTGCTGGTCTTCGCCGCCTTCAGCACCCTGTGGAGCAGCGTCGCGCTGCCGCTCAGCGAGGCCCCGTACTCCTGGTCCCACAGCGCGATCGGGGCACTGGGGCTGATCGGTGTCGCCGGCGCGTCGGCCGCGACCGTGGCGGGCCGCCTGAACGACCGCGGACTCTCCCGGCGGACCACCGGCATCGCCCTGGCACTGCTCACCGCCTCGTGGCTGCCCCTGGCCTTCACCCGCGGTTCGCTCTGGGCCCTGGTCGTCGGGGTGATCGTCCTCGACCTCGCCGTGCAGGCGGTCCACGTCACCAACCAGACCCTGATCTACGCGCTGCACCCGGACGCGGGCAGCCGGCTCATCGGCGGGTACATGGTCTTCTACTCCCTCGGCAGCGCCACCGGCGCCCTCGCCTCGACCTCCCTCTACGCGGCGGCCGGCTGGGGCGCCGTATGCGTGCTGGGTGCCACGTTCAGCTGCCTCGGGCTCGTGCTGTGGGCCTTCACACGACACGGCGGCGCGGCGGAACCGCTCCGGGCGCGTGCGCGGCACGAGGCGGCGCTCGGCCCGGCCGCGCCTCCGGTATGCGCGCCTCCGCACACCGGCGGGCGGTGACTCAGGGGACGAATGAGCTGAAGAGGGCCACAGGAGCGGACCATACTGAGGGCGTTTTCACACGGCCGGCCGACTGAACCCGTCGGCGGGCCGTGTTCTCCCGCTCGCGCGCGGTCCTTCTCAGCCGGTTCCGAGCAACAGCCGGTTCGGAGCGGCAACCAGGTCACTCCCGGCCGCCCACGAGGAACACCAGGAACACCAGGAAGAGGAGTTTCATCCATGCGCCGTATCCGCTCGTTCGCCGTCGCCGCGGTCGCCCTGGCCGCCACCCTCGGTGTCGTGCCCACCGCTACGGCCGCCCCCGCGGCGCCCGCGCGCCAGGCCGCCTTCACCTGCGCCCCCGGGCACTTCTGCATCTACAGCGACTGGAACGGCGGGGGCACCCGTTGTCAGTGGTCGCAGGAGAGCAAGGCGAACACCGCCGACGACTGTTCCTTCATCCAGCGGGGCCAGAACGTCCGTTCCGTGTGGAACGGCACCAGGCACCGTGTGCAGTACTACACGCAGACCAACCACAACAAGCGCGTCGGCTCCACGCCCGCCATTTCCGGCGGGAACCTCCAGGGCAGCTACCAGATCCGCTCCTTCAAGGCCTAGCCGGCCCTCGCACCCACCGCCCCGCCCACCGAGCCCGTGGGCGGGGCACCCCACGACCGGCTTCGGTCACCCGGAGGCGCGGGCGTTCCCCAGGGCCACCAGTTCGGCGCACGGCCCGCCGGTGAAGTGGTAGACGTTGACGCCGCCGTACAGTGCGCCGTCGGCGGCGCGGACGGCGGCGCCCATGGTGTGGACGCCGCCTTCGCCGTCGGTGTTCTCGTCCACGAGGAGGCGCCCCATGTCCACCCCTGCGCACGAGCCCAAGGACCCCGAGCTGGTCCGCTTTCTGCGAGGCCTGCCCTCGCCCCTGGTCGCCGTGGACGCGCTCGTGCGGGACGAGAGCGGCAGGCTGCTGATCGTCGAACCCACGTACAAGCCGGGCTGGGACATCGTCGGCGGCTTCGTCGAGCACGAGGAGCTGCTGGTCGCCCTCGCCAGGGAGGCGGAGGAGGAACTCGGCCTGCGGGAGCTGCGCGTCGGCCGCCTGCTGGCCGTGGACAACCTGCCCGCCGCCGGTTACGGGCGCCCCGTGGTCGTCCTCATCTTCGCCGCGCGCCTGGAGGGGACGGTACGGGCCGAGGATCTGACCCTGCAACAGAACGAGATCCGCGCGGCCGAGTTCGTCACCGAGGACGTGGCACTGGAGCGGTTCCCGGGCCCCCTGCGCCGCCGGGTCGTCGCCGCCCTGGAGGCCGAACGCGGCGCGCACACCGCCTACCTCCGCGACAGTCATCCCGTGGCCCTCGGCGACCACGGCCACGACGCGACGCCGCCGCCGGCGCGCGAGGACGGCCGGTGAACGCCTAGGCCGCGCGGCGGACGGGTTGTACGTTGCCTGGTGCTGCCACGGCTCCCCCGGCAAGGGGCGGCCGGTCATCTCGGAGGTCCTTCCCGGCAGTTCGCACAGCCGGATCGCCCGACAGAGGTCGGGAACGCGCGGCAATGCCACCAGCCCTACGGTTCGCACGAGTCGAAGACCGAGCGGAACGCTGTCCCCGGGTCACGGGGATCGCCCGGTCGGACCCGAGCCACCGGGACAACCGCACGCCCGGAAGGGAACTCACAGGCACTCCGGAAGGGGAATCATGGCAAGACCGTTTCGTGTCACAGGCGCCGCGAGACGTATGGGCGTCGTGGCAGCGGCTCTCCTGGCTCTCGCGGGCGTAGCCGCCCCGACCGCGTGGTCGTCGGCCGCGCCCGCGAACCGCGGCACGACGCAAACCCTGGCGGACGTGGTCGCGGACCGCGCGAAGACCCAGGTGTCCGCCGCCTGTTATCACCATGTGGTCATCACCTCGCACACCAACGCCCGGCTCGTCTCGGCCGAGCTGGGCTACGGCGGCGACAGTTACGGCATGCTGAGGGCACGAGCGACGGCGATCGGGCCCTGGGAGCGGTTCACCGTCTGCTTCAACGACTGGCACTGGACCATCCAGTCACAGGCCAACGACCGGTACGTCTCGGCAGAGCTCGGATACGGCGGTGACAGCTACGCGATGCTGCGAGCGCGGGCGACCGCCGTAGGCCCCTGGGAGCGGTTCTCGCTCAACTACTGCGGGCAGGGCTGCACGACCATCACCTCGCAGGCGAACGACCAGCTCGTGTCGGCCGAGATGGGTTACGGCGGCGACAGCTACGGCATGCTGCGCGCACGGGCGACGGCCCTGGGACCGTGGGAGCGGTTCTCGGCCCCTCTCTAGAGCCTCTCCAGATCGCGCGTGAGGGGCCGGCCGGCCTCTCACGCGCCGGCTTAGGCAGGCGGCGGGCTCGTCGCAGGCGGCGGTCCGTGCCCTCCGCGGCCGGGCACGACAGCGGCGGCCACCCGACGCGTCCCTCAGGTCACGCCCCGTAGCCGACATGCGCCCTCCGCCCGCACACGCCAGTCTGGTGGTAGCCGATCCTCCGAGATCCCCGTAACAGGAGGCAGGACCGTGGGCAAGAAGCAGACCCGGCAGAACCGCGGCGCGCGTACCGGCGGACACGAGCACCGCGCCACCGTGGAGACGAAGGAGCAACCGAAGGCACCGGTCACCCGGGAGGTGAGGCCTTCCACCCCGGAGGTCGCCCACAAGCAGCCGCGGAAGTTCGGGCACAACTGACCTCCGGCGGGCGGGGGCACGACGCCGTGCCCCCGCCAGCCGGCCGGTCCTGAGGCGTATGGGCGAGCCCTACGACCCACCAGGTCACCCGGCTACATCGAAGGATGGACCAACGAGTCATCAGCGCTGGTGAGGCCCCTGACGGAACCGGCGGCGACGATGGGTGGAAGTCCGGTACACCGGTCCACCGCGTCGACGCCGTGTCAGGAATCCACCGCATGCCCGAGCCCTCCCGCCCCGCCGCCTCCCCCTCGTACCTCACGGCCCTGCGCCGCGCCCTGTTCGGCGGTCTCGTCATGGCCACGGCCCTCGGTCTCGGTACGGCCCTGGGCCCGGCGGTCGCCGGGGCCGTCGGAGCCACCGGCCTCGTGGCACGGCTGATACCGGCCGCGCTGGTCAGCGCGCTGGCCGTGCCGCTCGTCCTCGTCGTCGCGCGCCGGGGCCGCCGCGCCCCGGCGGCGCTCGGGTTCGGCGGTGCCGGGGCGAGCGCGCGGGCCTTCCTGACCGGTGCGGGCGTGACCGCGGTGGCGGCCGCGCTCGTCCTCGGGGCGGGTACGGCCGCGGGCATGCTGCGCTGGTCGAGCCCCGACCCCGTGGCGCTCGCCGGGTTCGTCGTCTCGAACGGGGTGGTCGCCCTCCTGCTGGAAGCCCTGCCGGAGGAGACGTCGCTGCGCGGCTACACCTGGACCTCGCTGCGCGAGCGGTTCGGCGGCGTCGCCGCGTCGCTCGGCACGACGGCGGTGTTCCTGCTGGTCCCAGGGGCTTCGACCGTGGTGCAGGCGGGGGTCTCGCGGCTGATCGGCGCCGGTCCGGTACCGGTCGGCCTGGCGCCGGGGGGTCAGCGGGCGGCCGACTACCTGGTGCTCGTGGCCGTGTTCGGGCTGACTCTCGTCGCGGCGCGGGCGGCGGTGGTCCGGGCCCCGCTGTGGGCCGCCATCGGCACCCACCTCACCTTTCTGACCGTCAACCGGGTGGTCTGGGAAGGGGATCGGCGCCACGCGGGCTGGTCCGCGGAGCAGACGGCACCGGACGCGGTCCTCCTCGTCCCCGCGTATCTGGTGGTCGCCGCCGCCGTGTTCGCGCTGTGGCGGTGGACCGGGCGGCGGCGCGCGAACCGGGCGCCGGCCGGCCCCCTTCCCCGGGCCGACGCGCGCCCGTCCGCCGGTGCCCTGCCTCACCCCCAGGTCACCGGCCGGGGAGAATCCTGATCACGAGCCGCGGGGGAACCGCCCGCGCGGCCGTCCCGGCGGGGTTCCGCCGGATCGGGAACGAGGAGGGGTCCGGTGTCGGATCGTCAGCCGGCAGGGGGTGAGCCCGTCGCGCCGACGGTGCTCGAACAGGAAGGCCGCTTGCACCGGCATCTGGGGTTCTGGGGGCTGACCGCGATCGGCTTCTCGAACATCGTCGGTTCCGGCTGGCTTTTCGCCGCCATGTACGCGGCGCAGACGGCCGGGCCCGCCGCCCTGCTGTCGTGGGTCGGCGCGGGGCTGCTGTGCGGTCTCGTGGCGCTCGTCATGATCGAGCTGGGCGCGTCGCGGCCGGAGGGCGGCGGTACGGTGCGCTGGCCGCTGTACGCGAGCGGCCGGCTGGTCGGCACGCTCGTCGGGTGGTCGGTGCTGCTGTCGGTGGGCGGCACCGCCGCCGAGATCAGCGCCATCATGCAGTACGCCGACCACTACCTGCCGGACATCTACGCGGGCCGCACGCTGAGCCCCTTCGGCCTGGGCGTCGCCGTCGCGCTGAGCGTCCTGCTGACGGCGCTGAACTGGTTCACCGTGCGGGCGTTCGCCCGGCTCAACAACCTCGTCTCGGTGTTCAAGGTCCTCGTGCCGGTCGTCACGGTGATCGCCCTGTTCGCCTCGGGCTGGCACTCGGGGCGGCTGACCGACCACGGCGGATTCGCGCCCTACGGGTACGCCGCGTGCCTCTCCGCGCTCGCCGGCGGCGGCATCGTCTATTCGGTCAACGGCTTCCAGGCACCGCTGGACTTCTCCGGCGAGACGCGCAACCCGCGCCGGACCCTCCCGGCGTCCGTGCTGACCGCCATCGCGCTGGCCGTGCTGATGTACCTGGCCCTCCAGCTGGCCTTCCTCTTCACCGTCCCCGAGAACCTGCTCGGGCACGGCTGGAAGGGCGTCAGCTTCGAGTCGCCCTTCGGGCAGCTGGCGCTGATCCTCAACCTGCACTGGTTGTCCAGCCTGCTCTACGCGGACGCGGTGGCCTCCCCCGGTGGTTCGGCGTACGTGGGCGTGGCCCTCAACGCCCGGCACACCTACGCCCTCGCCAAGAACCGTACGATCCCCCGGGCCTTCATGCGGGTCAGCGAGCGCTACGGCATCCCGCACCGGGCGCTCCTGCTGAACCTCGTCGTGATCGTCCTCTTCCTGCTGCCGTTCGGCGGCTGGCAGAACATCGTCAGCGTCATGGGCGACATGTACCTCCTCATCTACGCCGCCTCCGCGGTGGCCGTCGCCGTCTTCCGGGCCGGTCCGGGCGGGGAGAGGATGGCCGGGTGGGTGCCGGGGCTGCGCTGGATCGCGCCCCTGAGCTTCGTGGTGTCCAGTGAGTTCGTGTACTGGTCGGGCTGGCACGACCTGCGCCTGGCGCTGCCGCTCGTGCTGGCCGGGCTGCTGCTGTTCCTGGCGATGTGGCGCACCGGGCACAACGAGCGGTCGCTCGCGGCGGAGCTGCTCACGGGCGCCTGGCTGGTCGTCTATCTGGGGGCGCTGACGGCCCTGTCGTGGCTCGGCACCTTCAAGGGGTCGGGCCGGCTGCCGGCGCCGTACGACTCGGTCACCGTCGCCGTCGTCGCGCTGGGCATCTTCTTCTGGGCTGTCCGCTCGGGCACCAGGCAGCTGGCCGCGCCGCACACCCCCGTCTGACCTCGCCACCCGCCCCGTCCGCCGGTATACGGGCGAACCGCGCCGCCGCCCGCCCTCGCGTCCCCGGTGCCGCGACCGGTCCGCCGGTACGGTCGTTTCCGCCCGGGTTCCGAGGGCAGACGGGTGCGAGGACGGACGGTTCGTCCCGGCGGACGGGCGGGCCCGACCCGAAGGGCGACATCATGAGACGGTGGCCGGACGGCGGCACGGCACGGGCGGCGCGCGGGACGGGGACGGTCGTCGCCGCCCGCGCCGGGCTGGCGGCGCGCGGGGTGATCTACCTCCTCGTCGGGACGCTGGCGCTGCGCATCGCCCACCTCGACACCGGTGAGCAGGCGGACCGGGGCGGAGCGGTCCAGGAGCTGGCGGAGCAGCCCTTCGGCCAGGTGCTGGTGTGGGCGGTGGGCATCGGCATGGTCTGCATGGCTCTGTGGCGGCTGTCGGAGGCGGTCTTCGGCGCGGCGGGACCGGACGGCGGCAAGGCCCGCAAACGGCTGCTATCGGTCGTGCGCTTCGTGTTCTACGCCGCCGTGGCCGGTTCGGTGATCGCCTTCGCCGCGGGTGAGCGGGGCAGCGGCGCCGGTTCCACCGACGAGCAGTCGCGCGACGCCACCGCCCGGGTGCTGGACTGGCCGGCCGGTCAGTGGCTGGTGGCCGGGGCGGGGGCCGCCGTGGCGGCCGCGGGCGTATGGATCACGGTGCGGGCGGTCACTCGCGCGTACCGCGACAAGCTCGACCTCGCGCGGATGTCCCCGGCCGGCCGCACGGCCATGGACGTCCTCGGCGTCGGGGGCGGGGCGAGCCGGGGGCTCGTGTTCGCCGCCGCGGGCGGGTTCGCCGTCAAGTCGGCCGTCGCCTACGACCCGGAGCAGGCCAAGGGGCTGGACGACACGCTCCGGACCTTCGCAGGGACCCCGGCCGGTCCGTGGCTGCTCGGCGTGGTCGCGGCGGGGCTGGCCCTGTTCGGGCTGTTCTCCCTCGCGATGGCCCGCTGGCGGCGTCTCTGATCGCGGGCGGCCGGCTCATGACGCTGTCGGTCCACCCGGCCCGGACCGCTTCCCCGCCGGGCGGGGCGTGGTCCTGGGCGAGGACGGGTGACGCGCCGGGCGGTCGCGGACGGCTCGGCAGCGTGCGGGTCAGTGCGGTGCCCGCCGCGTACCCTTCCCTCTCGCCCACCATCTCGCCGCCCCAGACGGCCGGGTCGGCGGGGGTCTCGACGTAGAACCCGCCGCCCGAGTCCGGCTGCTCCAGGGATACGCCGATCCGCCCGACGCGACGCGGTGCGACGCCGGGGTCGGGGATGCCGTCGAGGTGGGTGGGCACCTCCTGACCTACCGTCAACTCGGTGTATCTCCAGGGGCCGTCGCGGCGACCGACGGCAGCACGCGCCGGAGCACGGGCAGCGCGCGGGCGGTGGCCTCGCGCAAGATGCCTACGCGTCGCCGGGTGCCCGGACCACCTCGCCTGCCGCTCCGGTCGCCGTCCGCTCGCGGCGAGTTCGTCGTCCACGATCTTGACGAGCTGCGCCCGTTCGTCCGGGGACAAGAACCCCTCTACGGACCGCAGGGCCAGCGTCTCGTTCAGGTGAATCACGACCGGCTCCTCTTCGGTTGAGGACCGGGTGACGCCTCTCCGGCAGTGTCGTGCGACAGCGGCCGGACCGGGGAGGCGCGTACCGGCCTGACGCCGGCGGTGGGGCGGGGCGGCGGACCGTCGGCCGCGCGCCTTTGCCGTCACGGCGGGTGGACGGGCGCTAGCCTTGGGGAATTCTTCGATACGAGCCGGCGGACGGGGAGATGGCCGAGCTGATGCGTGTCGCCCGCCGAGCCCTTACCAGGAATCCCGCGGGTCAGCGGCAGGCCGACGCGGGGGCGGCCTGGTGAGGTGGCGTCGCGAGCGCCGGCCGACGGCGGCGGGCGAGCACGGGCCCGCGCCGGTCTGGCGTCGCCTGCTGACGGTGCCGGCGGCCCCGGAGGCCGTGCGACAGGTGCGGTGCGACACAGGTGACGCGCTCACGGAGTACGGGATCGGGCGGGACACCGCCTTCGCGGGCGCCGTCCTGCTGGTGGTCAGCGAGCTGGTCGCCAACGCCGTGCGGCACGCCGGGGACCACTCCCCCACCGTGGACGTGACCGTCGCGGTGGGGGCCGGGCAGCTCGTCGTCGGCGTCGCGGACCGGGATCCCCGCCTCCCCGACCTGTCCCCCGAGGCACTGGGCGACGGCCTGCGGACCGTCACCGATCTGACGGCCGCCTACGACGGCACCCTGCGCGTGGAGCCCGCCGCGCACGGGCACGGCAAGGCGGTGGTGGCCCGGTTCCGGGTTCCCGGCGCTCCCCGGGGGTCCTCCCCGGCCCGGCCCCTGCCGGACGCCCTCGATCGCCGGACGCGCTGAACCTCCGGCCCGGCGGCGGCCGGGAGGGAGCGGGGCCCAGGGGCCTCAGCCCGCGTCCAGGCCGTCGACCATGCGGTCGAGGAGCCGGGCGAACGTCTCGTCGGGCGTGGTCGGCCGCGCGGGCGCGGCGAGGACCTCGGCGAGCTCCGGGTGGCCGCCGTCGGCGGCGACGGCCGCGAGGTAGCGCGCCTCGGCCGCCGCCCGGTCCGGCTCCCCGGCGACCGCGGACTGCGCGACCTCGTGCGCGACGTGCCCCGCGACGAAGCCGGTCAGCAGGCTGAAGACCTCCAGCCGCGCGCCGCCGTCCAGCCGGGTGGGCCGCAGGGCGGCCAGTACGACTTCGAGGAAGTCCAGGGTGCGGGGGCCGAGGGTCCGGCGGCCGGGCAGCGCTGCGGGCAGCCAGGGGTGACGGAGCATCAGGGCGCGCTGGGCGTGGGCGACGGCCTTCAGATCGGCCCGCCAGTCGCCGGTCGGGAGCCCGGGCATCGTGTGCTCGCCGCTGACGTGGTCGATCATCAGCTCCACCAGCGTCTCCTTGTCGGGGACGTAGCTGTAGAGCGACATGGCGCCCGCGCCGATCTCCGCGGCCACGCGCCGCATCGTGACGGCGCCGAGCCCCTCGGCGTCCGCGAGGGCGACGGCGGCCGCCGCGATCGCCTCACGGCTGAAGGCCGGCGGGCGCCCCCGGCGGGGGCGCGCGGGGCGCAGCCAGAGCTCTTCGGGGTCGACGCGCGGGGCGTCGGACGCGTCACCGCGGGCCACGGTGTCCTTCCTTCCGTTCGCTGCCTGAGCAGGGGTGCTTGCCGTGTCCATCCAAGCAGGCATTATTCTCGTACACTGTACGGAATTACCTGCCGACCGTGAACAGGGGAGAGACCCATGGCGCCACCGCACACGCAGGACGTCGCACCGAGGACCACCTGGACCGGGCCGTCACGCAAGCCGCCGCTGTCCTCACGGCTGATGCGGGCGACCTGGCGGGGCCTCCCCGCCCGGCGGCACGACGTCGGCTGGGAGCCGGGGCTCGCCGTACCGGCCGCCGACGGCAGCCCCCTGCTCACGGACCACTACTTCCCGCGCGGGCGGGGCGACTTCCCGACCGTCCTGGTGCGCTCGCCCTACGGCCGGGGCCTGCCCTGGGCGCCGATGTACGGCCTCCTCCTCGCCGAGCAGGGGTTCCACGTGATCCTCCAGAGCTGCCGCGGCACGGGCGGCTCGGGAGGGACCTTCGACCTCTGGCACAACGAGGCGGCGGACGGGCGGGCCACCGTGGCCTGGCTGCGCGAGCAGCCCTGGTTCGACGGGCGGCTGGGCACGGCCGGCCCCAGCTATCTGGGGTACGTGCAGTGGGCGCTGGCCCTCGATCCGCCGCCGGAGCTGCGGGCCATGGCGGTCCAGGTCGGCCTGCACGACCCGCACGCCCTGTTCCACTCGCACGGCGCGCTCCGCCTGGAGAACGCCCTCGCCGTCGGCGTCGGCATGACTTATCAGCACCAGGGGATCGGCACGTTCCTGCGCGCGACGCTGCGCCTCCAGCGCCACATGCGCGAGATCGCCCGGAAGCTGCCGCTGCGCGAGTCCGTCCGGCCCGGCCTCGGGGGCGGCATACCCTGGTTCGACGAGGTGATGGCCCACCCGGACGCCACCGCCCCCCACTGGGAGGGCGCGTCCACGGCCGACGCGGCCGACCGGACGGCGGTGCCCGTCGGCCTGATCTCCGGGTGGCACGACGCCCTGCTCGACCAGACCGTCGAGCAGTACGGCCGGCTGCGCCGGGCCGGTTGTGCCACCAGCCTCCTCATCGGCCCCTGGACGCACACCTCCGCGCTCCAGCGGGGCTGGCCCGAGGTGTTCGCCGAGACCCTGGCCTGGCTGCGCGCGCACCTGTGCGACGACCCCTCCGGCCTGCGCCCCACCAGGGTCCGCGTGCACGTCGGCGGCCGGGACGGCGCCTGGCGGGACCTCGACGACTGGCCCGCTTCCCCGGCGGGGGAGCCCTGGTTCCCGGCCCCCGACGGGCGGCTCGCCGCCGAGGAGCCCGCGGACCCCGGTCCGCTCGCGTCCTTCCGCTACGACCCGGCCGACCCCACCCCCTCCGTCGGCGGCCAGCTCCTCTCCCCCGCGGCCGGAGCCCGCGACAACAAGGCCCTGGAGGCCCGCGAGGACGTCCTGACCTTCACCGGACCCGTGCTCACCGAGCCCCTGGAGATCCTCGGACCGGTCTCCGCGCGGCTGCGGGTGTCCACCGACACCGGGCACGCCGACGTCTTCGCCCGGCTGTGCGACGTCGACGGGAAGGGCCGCTCGACGAACGTCTGCGACGGGCTGGTCCGGCTCGACCCGAGGCGCGAGGACCCCTCGGTGACGACGGTCCCGATGAGCTCGACCGCCCACCGCTTCGCCGCCGGGCACCGCGTCCGCCTCCAGGTCAGCGGGGGCGCCCATCCGCGCTTCGCCCGCAACACCGGCACCGGCGAACCGGTGCCCGACGCGACGGGCCTGACGCCGGTGCGCATCACGCTGCACTCCGGCTCGGCCCTGATCCTGCCGCGGGCCGGGGCGACCGGGCCGGGCGACGCCCAGGAGTGAGGCGGCGGTCCTCCGGAACGGTGGCGCGGCGCCTCCACCCGCCACCGTTCCCTCGCCCGCGCCCCGGTAACGCCCGGCGCCGACCGGGCGCCGGGGCGGCTCGTAAGGTGAGGACATGAAGGCGACGGGGGCACTGACCGGGCTGGCCATCGGCGACGCGCTGGGCTTTCCCACCGAGTTCGACGACGTACCGTCGATCCTGGCCACGTACGGGCCCTGGCGGCGGATGGACCTGCCCCGGCCCGCGTTCGTCACCGACGACACCCAGATGACCCTCGCGCTCGGGCGCGCCCTGCGGACCGCCATGGAGGACAGTCCGCTCACTCCGGAGCGGCTCGTCGGTCCGCTGCGCGAGGAGTACGTCGCCTGGTGGCGCTCCCCCGACAACAACCGCGCCCCGGGCAACACCTGCCTCACCGCCTGTGAACTGCTCAGCAGGGACGGGCTCCCCTGGCAGCGGGCGAGCATCACCGGGTCCAAGGGCTGCGGCGCCAACATGCGCGTCGCGCCCCTGGGGCTCGTCCCCGGGCTCACCGGCGAGCAGCGCGCCGGGGCCGCGCAGCTCCAGTCCGCGCTCACCCACGGGCACCCGACCGCGCTCGCCGCGAGCGATCTGACCGCCCACGCCGTGCACCTGCTGGCGCGGGGCGCCCGGCCGGCCGGGCTGACGGGGCTGCTGCGCGCGTACGCGACCGGGAACCGGACGCGCTACCACGCGCATTGGCTCGGCGACCTGTGGGAGCACGCCCAGGACGCCGGGCCGGAGAGCTTCATGGCCCGCGGCTGGGACGAGTGTCTCGGCGCCCTCGACCGGCTGGACGCGGCACTGCGCGCACCCGACCCCGAGCGCGACCCCTGCCTGACGACGGGCGCGGGCTGGATCGCCGAAGAGGCGCTGGCCACCGCGCTCCACTGCTTCCTCCTCTTCCCCGGCGAGCCGGTCACCGCCCTGCGCCGGGCCGCCTGTTCCTCGGGCGACTCCGACTCCGTCGCCTGCCTGGCCGGCGCGTTCGCCGGCGCGCACCTCGGGGCGGGGGCGTGGCCGCGGGAGTGGGCCGAGCGGATCGAGTACCGGGACGAGATCGTGGCGCTCGGCGCCCTGTGGGACGCCTGATGGCACGTCAATTCGGCGTCACGGAATGGCCGGTGCCGGACGCCACTCCGTGGCCCCGGCACTGATCTCCGTCATGACCCTCGCGGCACCCGCCACCACCCTGGTCACACCGGACATGATGGTCGCGGTGCTGCGCGGTCCCGGCCGCCGCCCCCTGACGGGTCCCCCGCTGACCGCCGCGGAACTGTCCTTCCCGCACACGCCAGGCAGCCCACAGGCGATCAGGCGCTGACAGACCTTCGACGTCCAGGACTTTGACGAAACGTCAATTCTTCGGAGCCTTGGCCTTCGGGTGCTTGACCTTGTGATCGGCCTTCGGATGCTTGGCCTGGGCCGGCTTGGACTGCGGCCGCTTCGTCTGCGGCGGCTTGACCCAGCCCTTCTTCACCAGCTCGTCGCAGTGCCACTTGGCGTGGGCCGGGGTCTCCCCGCGCTTCTTGGCGACGCGGAAGCAGTCCGCGTAGCGGAAGGGCGGCTGGTCGCCGCGCGCCTCGGGGCGGGACAGCGAGGCGGCCCCGGCCGCCGGAGCCACCGACGCGCCCATCCCGCCGGCCACGAGGGTCGCGGCGAGGACAATACTCATCCGACGCACAGCACTTCTCCTTCTCCCACGCCGGAACACGGCGCTCCGGACACGTTCAGAGACGTCCCCCATGCTTCATCGGAGAGCCTCCGGCGAACAAGGCGACTCGCCACAACGAACCGGGGCACGCATACGCACAAGGGAGCTCACCCGGAAAATGCCGCGAAACTGGCCCGTAAGTCCGCCACCATGGTGGAAGGGGGATGTACGGGCCCACGCGCGTGCGCCGCCCGCGGAGGGGGCCACCCGCGAACCGGCCCCACCCGCACCGCCTCTTTCCGCTCCCACGTCCGGAAAGGCCCGTCATGACCGCACGCACCGAGGAAGCCCGCCCCGGCACGCCGAAGGCACGATGAGGTTCCGGCGCACGGGCGAACCGGCCGGACTCCCCCTGTCCGAAAGCGAGAAGCTGCTCTTCGGCGGAGCACTGCGGTACGACAAGTCGTACACCCGGAACGAAGCGCCGCTCACCCACCTGTCGTTCTGGTCGATGGCCCGTCAGTTCCCCGCGATGATGGGCATGGTCGGCCGGGCCGCCTGGCGCGAGGACCCCCGGGCCCTCCTGACGCTGCTGGCGGCCGAACTGGGGCAGGGCCTGATGCGCGCGTTCGTCCTGGTTGCCACCAACCGGGCGCTGGTGGCCCTCTTCTCCGCGGAGCCGACGGCCGACCGGCTGCGGCAGGCGGCCCCCGCGCTCGTCGGCGGGATGGCGGTCACCGCGGTCGCCGCCCTGCTGTCGGCCGTCTCGGTGGCCGCCACCGGGCGGCTGGAGCCCAAGGTGGAGCGGGCGTGCACGGCCCGCTTCTACCGCGCCGCGGTCCGGGTGGAACTGGCCGCGATGGAGGACGAGACGGTCCACCGCGCCCTGGACGCGGGCCGCTACGGCACCGACTCGGTGCGCAGGATGCTCGGCTCCTCGGTCACGGTGATCAACGCGCTGGTCGGACTGGTCGCGGCGGCCGGCGTCCTGGCCCTCCTGCACCCCGTCCTGGTGCTCATGCTGCTCCTGATCGCCGCCCCGAAGGGCTGGGGCGCGGTCGTCTCCGTCCGCCGCCAGTACGTCTCCATGCACGCCTGGCTGGAACACCGGCGGGCGATCGACGTCATCACCCACACGCTCGTCCAGCAGGACACCGCCCCGGAGATCCGCGTCCACTCCGCGGGGCCGCTGCTGGTCGGCGCGTACGACGACATGGCCGCCACCGTGGGCACGGAACAGCAGCGCCTGGCCCGCGCGGAGGCCGTGACGCAGACGGCGGCGTCCTCGGTCTCCGGCCTCGCGGCCCTCGGGGCGTACGCGGTGCTGTGGCTGCTGCTGGCCCGGGGCGGCATGCCGCTGGCCGTCGCCGGTACCGCGGTGATCGCCGTACGGACCGCCGGGGCCGGCCTCGACTCCGTGGTGATGCAGCTCAACCGCATGTACGAGGAGTCCATGTACCTGCGCGACCTGGAGGAGGCGTGCCGCCTCGCCGAGCGGCACGCCATCCCCACGGGCGGCACACCGCCGGCCGGCGGGATGACCGAGGTCCGGCTGGAGAAGGTGTCGTTCACCTATCCCGGCGCGCCCGCCCCGTCCCTGCGCGAGGTGAGCCTGACGATCCCCCGGGGCAAGGTGGTGGCCCTGGTCGGGGAGAACGGCTCCGGCAAGACCACCCTGTCCAAGCTGGTCGCCGGGCTCTACGTGCCGACGGCGGGCACGCTCCGGTGGAACGGGGTGGACGTCCGGGACGCCGACCGGGACGCGATATTCGACCGGGTCGCCGTCCTGGGGCAGGACTTCCCGCACTGGCCGATGACCGCCCGCGCCAACATCCACATCGGGCGCAGCACGGTCCCCATGGACCAGGGCCGTGTCCGGCGGGCGGCCGTGGCGGCCGACGCGGACGGTGTCATCGAGTCGTTGCCCCACCAGTGGGACAGCCTGGTCCTCAAGGGGTTCGAGCGCGGCACCCAGCTCTCCGGCGGGCAGTGGCAGCGCCTGGGCAGCGCCCGCGCCCGCTACCGCCACGCGCCCCTGCTGATCGTCGACGAACCGACGTCGGCGCTCGACCCCAAGGCGGAGATCGACGCCTTCCAGGCGCTGCGCTCCCTGACCGCCGACGGCACCACCGTCCTGCTCATCACCCACCGTCTCGCCGCCACCGCGAGCGCCGACCTCATCTATGTCCTGGACAACGGCAGCCTCGTCGAACAGGGGAGCCACGAGGAACTCATGGCCCTGGAGGACGGCGCGTACCGCTTCGCGTACGGGATCCAGGCCGCCCAGTACGGCTTGAAGCCGTCTCCCGGCGGCCGCGCTCCCGGCCCGGCCCGCCCGGCCGACGCCGTGTCACCGGCGCCGCCGGGGGCGGACACGGCGTAGGCGTCAGGCGGGTTCGAAGTGGAACGCGTTGATGTAGCAGTTCCGCGGCTGGCCGATCGCGAAGGTGACGCAGTCGAGCAGGGACTTCGCGGTGAGGGGGTCCTGGGGGCCGTCGGGGGCGGCGTCCCACTCGGGCGACAGGATGTCGGGGGTGTCGAAGTCCGGCGGGAACAGGGAGATGACGCGGACGCCCCGCGGGCGCAGCCGGCGCGAGAGGGACTCGGTGAAGCCGGCCTGGGCGTGCTTGGCCGCGTGGTACGCCTCGTGGGCGGTGGGGTGTGACGCGTTCGGGACGCCGCATATGGAGACCATGGTCACGATGTCCGGCCGCTCGGAGGCCAGCAGCAGCGGCAGGAGGTTCCTGGTCACGAGCACCGTGCCGGTGGCGCCCGAGGCGAGGGTGTCGACCACGTCCTCGTCGGACGCCGAGAGCAGGTCCGGCTCGGCCAGCCAGCGGGCGCCGTTGTTGACGAGCACGTCGACGCGGTCGGTGCGTTCCCCGACCGCCCGGGCGAAGGCGCGGACGGAAGCGGGGTCGGCGAGGTCGCAGGCGAAGGCGTGCGCGCGGGTGTCGCCCCGGGCCAGGATCTCCGCGCGGGTGCGCTCGGCCGCCTCCTGGGTGCGGGCGGCGAGGAACACCTCGGCCCCGAGCTCGGCGAAGCGCAGGGCCACGGCCCGGCCGAAGTCGCGGCCCGCGCCGGTGACGACCACGCGATGGTCGGTGAGGTTCATGAGGGGGCTCCGGTGGGAAGCGGGGGTCCGGGCGACGGGGCGGGCCCGGACCACCGGTGGGACAAGGGACGGGTGGGGGATCCGTCCGGACAACCGCCCCGCGACAAGATCCATTCCGGCCGCCGTCACTTCACCCGTCCCACCCGGTACGACTGCTAATGTCCCAAAGGTGAGTGAAGGTGACAGATGCGTGCCCCGCGTGCTGATCGTCGATGATCACCCGCTCTTCCGGGACGGCCTCAAGGCCGCGCTGGAGAGCGCGGGCGGTGCCGTCGTCGTCGCCCAGGCCGAGACCGGGAGCGAGGTCCCCGAAGCCGTCGCCCAGCACGAGCCGGACATCGTCGTGATGGACCTCTCGCTGCCCGACATCTCCGGCATCGAGGCGACCCGGCGGCTGGCGCGGAGCCACCCGGGCCTGCCCGTCCTGATGCTCACCATGTCCGACGACGACAGCAGCCTCCTCTCCGCCCTCCAGGCCGGCGCCCGGGGTTACATCGTCAAGGGCGCGGGCTCGGAGGAGGTCCTCCACGCGGTGCGCACCGTCGCCGCCGGCGGCGCCGTCCTGGGCTCGGACATCGCCGCCCGTCTGACGACCCTTCTGACCGCCAACCCGCACCACCACACCGAGCACCTCTTCCCCACCCTCACCACGCGCGAGATCGAGGTGCTGGAGCTCATCGCCCAGGGGCTCGACAACCGGCACATCGCCCGCCGGCTCGTCCTCTCCGAGAAGACGGTCCGGAACCACATCACCCATATCTTCGACAAGCTCCACATCAGCAACCGCGCCCAGGCCGTGGCCAAGGCCCGCGACGCCGGGCTCGGGAGCCCCGAGCGGGACGCCTGAGGCGGCGCGTCACCCCTCCGGGCACCTCGGCGCGTTCGAAGCGCGGCAGGACGACCCCGTCGCCGAAGGCCCGCGCCCCCGCGAGTCGTAACGCCGTCCGGGTGTCCGACCCGGTCGATCCGGCGGTCCGGCCCCTCGACGAAACCGTCCAGGGACACCGTCATCCTCAGGACGATCTCCCGCATCGCGGTCCTCGCCGACGGAATCGGGAGGGCGCACCGGGGTCGCGCCGGCCGCCGGAGCGCGAGCCCCTCGTTTCCAGCCAGCATCTCGCACCCGAAGGGGGAGGTTTGGCGGGGAAACGGTGTTTTTCCCCATTCCTCGTCACGATCATTGATGGGTGACCGCGCCGTGGCCCGACGGCCGGTCCCGGCATGAGACACCTGGGGAGAGTGATGGGGTTGCGCACGGTACGAACCACCCTTGCCGCGGTCGCGGCGGCCGCGATCGCGGGAGCGGCGCTGCTGGCACCACCGGCGGCGAGCGCCGCACCCGCGCGTCCCGGGGCCGTGGGGGGCCACGAACGCACACGGGCGGCGGTGGACGCGGCGGTCGACGCGGGCGCTCCCGGCGTCCTCGCCCGGGCCCGCGACACGGGTGGCGCCTGGTGGGACGCGGCCGGCGTCGCCGACGGAAGGACCGAGCGGCCGCCCGCCGCGCGGGACCGGTTCCGGGCCGGCAGCATCAGCAAGACGTTCGTCGCGACGGTCGTCCTCCAGCTGGAGGCCGAGGGCCGGCTGAGCATCGACGACACGGTCGAGAAGTGGCTTCCCGAGGTCGTCCGGGGGAACGGCAACGACGGCCGGAAGATCACCCTCCGTCAGCTTCTCAACCACACCAGCGGGATCTTCGAGTACACCGGGGACCCCGCGGCCCACGCCGGCGGCATGGAGTACCTGGAGCACCGCTTCGACTCCTGGAAGCCCCCGCAGCTCGTCGCCCTCGCCATGAAGCACGAGCCCTACTTCGCTCCCGGCACCGACTGGAAGTATTCGAACACCAACTACGTCCTGGCCGCGATGGCCGTCGAGCGGGTCACGGGACACCCGTACGAGACCGAGGCGCGGCAGCGGATCCTCGAACCGCTCGGCCTGCGCTCCACCGTCCTCCCCGGGACGGACACCGGCATGCCCGCACCCGCGGGCCGGGCCTACACCGCCTTCCCCGACGACCCCGGCAGGGGGGTCCACGACGTCACCGAGATCAACCCCTCCCTCTTCTGGGCGGACGGCGATCTCGTCACCAGCGCCGCCGACCTCGACCGCTTCTACACCGCGCTGCTGCGGGGCAGGCTGCTGCCGCCCGCGCAGATGAAGGAGATGACCACCGCCCACCCGCTCCCGGGCGACGGCCCCTTCACCGGTTACGGCCTGGGGCTCGCCCGGTACCGGACGTCCTGCGGTACGGAGCTGTGGGGGCACAACGGCAGCGTCCCCGGCACCCAGGCCATGGCCTTCGCCACCCGGGACGCGGAGCACCTCCTGGTCACCTACTTCAACACCAACGTGTTCCTGCTGACGTCGCGGGCGGACGACATCGCCGACGCGGAGTTCTGCTGACCCGGTCCGCCGGCTCCCCCGCCGGCTCCCGCGCGGCGTGATCTACGTCTCGTCGCGGTCCGCGTCGTTCGCGCCGGGCCAGGGCCCGGGGTAGACATGGGATATGGCCCGACTCCGGGACCGCTCCCCGGGATCCTCGGGCCGCCGGTCCGCCGGTCGGCGCCCAGGCGGCCGGGGAGAGCGGCGGCCGGGGCGCCCGGGCCGGCGTGCCCTGTCGGCGGGGCGGCTCCGGGCGGCGGCCCGCGGCCGCAGCCTGGCCGGGCAGATGTTCCTGCTCCAGGTGCTGATCGTGCTGCTGATCGTCGTGGCGGCCGTGGTCACCCTGCTGCTCCAGGCCCGGAGCGACCGCTTCCAGGCGGCGCGCGACCGCTCGCTCGCCGCCGCCGAGGCCTTCGCCCACGCGCCCGGTCTGGTGCGGACGCTGCAAGGCCCCGACCCGAGCGCCGTGCTCCAGCCGCTGACCGAGGACGCCCGCAAGCGGGGCGGGGTCGACTTCATCGTCGTGACCGACCGTGACGGGAAGCGCTACACGCACCCCAGGCCGGACCTGATCGGCCAGCGGTTCATCGGCACCATCGCGCCGTCGCAGGAGGGCCGGGTCACCGTCGAGAGCGTCGACGGCCCGCTCGGCGAGGAAGTGCAGGCCGTGGTCCCGGTGAAGGACGACCGCGGCACGGTCGTGGGCCTGGTGTCCTCCGGGATCAAGGTCACCGCCGTGAGCAGCGCCTTCGACCGCCAGCTGCCGGTGGTCCTGGGCACCGGGATCGTCGCGCTCGCCCTGGCGACGGCCGGCACGGCCCTGGTCAGCAGGCGGCTGCGGCGCCAGACGCACGGGCTCGGCCCGGCCGAGATGACCCGGATGTACGAGCACCACGACGCGGTCCTGCACGCGGTGCGCGAGGGCGTGGTCATCGTGGGCGGCGACGGCCGGGTGCTGCTCGCCAACGACGAGGCGCACCGCCTCCTGGACCTGCCCCCGGACGCGGAGGGGCGGCCCGTCGCCGAGCTCGACCTCGACCCCCGGATGGCCGAACTGCTGGCCTCCCGGCGCGTCGCCACCGACGAGGTCGTCCCGGTCGGGGACCGGCTGCTGGCGGTGAACAACCGCCCCACGGACAGCCAGGGCGGGCCGCCCGGCAGCGTGGCCACCCTGCGGGACTCCACCGAGCTGCGCGCCCTCGCCGGGAAGGCCGAGGCCGCGCGGGGGCGGTTGCGGCTGCTGTACGAGGCGAGCGTGGCCATCGGCACCACCCTCGACGTCGAACGCACCGCCGAGGAGCTCACCCGGGTGGCCGCACCCGGGTTCACCGACTACGCCACCGTCGACCTCTCCGAGCCGGTCCTGCGCGGTGAGGAGCCCAAGGCGGGCACGGGGGGCGAGGCGCCGGAGCTGCGCCGGGTGGCGCTCAACGGAGTGACGGACGACCATCCGCTGTACGGGGCGGGCGAGCTCGTCACGTTCGCCGCGCCCACCCCGCAGGCCACGGGGTTCATCAGCGGGCATCCCGTGCTCGTCCCCGACCTGGGGGCCTCCGCCGGCTGGCGCACCCAGGACATCGAGCGGACCCAGGCGGTCCTGGACTACGGCTTCCACTCCCTCATCACCGTGCCGCTGCGGGCGCGGGGGGTTCTCATGGGGATCGCCAACTTCTGGCGCACGCGGGACAGCGAGCCCTTCGAGGAGGACGACCTGTCCCTGGCCGAGGAGCTGGCGGCCCGGGCCGCGGTGTGCATCGACAACGCGCGCCGCTACACCCGCGAGCACGCCATGGCGGTGACCCTCCAGCACAGCCTGCTGCCCCGGGGGCTGCCCGAGCAGAACGCGCTCGACATCGCCTACCGCTATCTGCCCGCGCAGGCCGGGGTCGGCGGCGACTGGTTCGACGTCATCCCGCTGCCGGGCGGCCGGGTCGCCGTGGTCGTCGGCGACGTGGTCGGCCACGGGCTGCACGCCGCCGCGACCATGGGCCGGCTGCGGACGGCGGTGCAGAACTTCTCCACCCTCGATCTGCCGCCCGACGAGCTCCTCGGACACCTGGACGAACTCGTCGGCCGCATCGATCAGGAGTCGTCCGCCGACGACGGGGAGGCTCCCGTGGCCGGCGCGACCTGTCTTTACGCGATCTACGATCCGGCGTCCGGGATCTGCTCGCTGGCCCGCGCCGGGCACCCGCTGCCCGCGCTGGTCCACCCGGACGGCACGGTGGAGTTCCTGGAGATCCCCGGCGGCCCGCCGCTCGGCCTGGGCGGTCTGCCCTTCGAGGCCGCGGAGCTGCGGCTGCCCGAGGGCAGCAGCCTCGTCCTGTACACCGACGGCCTCATCGAGGACCGCAGGCGGGACATCGACGTCGGCCTGGAGCTCCTCGGCCAGGCCCTGGCGGCGCCCGGCCGGTCGCCCCAGGAGACCTGCGAGGCGGTGCTCGCCGCCCTGCTGCCCGCCCGTCAGAGCGACGACATCGCCCTGCTGGTGGCCCGCACCCGCCTGCTGGAGCCCGACCGCGTCGCGGAGTGGGAGGTGGCCTCCGACCCCGCGGCCGTGGCCGGGGCGCGCGCCGACGTCACCCGCCAGCTGGCCCGGTGGGACATGGACGAGGCCGTGTTCACCACCGAGCTGATCCTCAGCGAGCTGATCACCAACGCCATCCGGCACGGCACCGGCCCGATCCGGGTGCGCCTGCTCCGCGACCGCAGCCTGATCTGCGAGGTCTCGGACACCAGCAGCACCTCGCCCCACCTGCGCTACGCGGCGGCGGAGGACGAGGGCGGCCGCGGCCTGTTCCTCATCGCCCAGCTCGCCGAGCGCTGGGGCACCCGCTACACCCCCGAGGGCAAGGTCATCTGGGCGGAGCAGCCGCTGCCGTGACCCGCGGCTCAGTGCTTGTGGGAACCGCTCTTGTTCCCGGAGCCGTTGTACGCGACGAGCGAGATCTCTTCGAGGAGGTGCGCGAGCGGGTCGTCGCCGTCGCTGATCGTGGAGTTGTCGGTGCACTGCTGCTGTTGCTGCGACGTGAGGATCGGCACGTCCTGGACGCCGACGTTGATGAGCAGGGCGAGCGACTGGACGCCGAGCTTCCCGACGCCGATGCACAGCTTGTTCAGGCTGTCGGAGACCGCGCTCATCTGCGGGCTCATCTTTCCGCCGGTCGCCGTGTTCCCGTAGCCGGTCAGCGCGCCGTTGCCGTTCGCGACGTCGCTCCCGTCGCCGACCGCCATGGCGGGGGCGGTGGCGACCGCGGCCGCCGTAGCCGTCAAGGCGACTGTCGCGAGGACCTTCTTGAGCACGTCCGTGCCTTTCGACCGAGGGGTTCCGCCGGAGCGGATGGCGACCTGCGTAACTCGGGCGCGGGGGCGAGGTTCCGCCACCTCACCCGTTCGCCCCATCGGCCGCCCCCGGAGGACCCCTCTGTGTTATTTAACGGCGCTGTCCGGCGGAGCCGCCGGCGCGCGTCACCTCCCGGTCGCGACGACGCTGTAGACGCAGAGGCCGATCAGGGCGGTCATGCAGGCGATGACCAGCCAGGAGCCGAGGCCCGTGTGGCGCTCCTTGCGCGCGCGGCGCGGCTTGGCCGAGGCGCGGGCCCGCCGGTGCCCCGCCGGTGCTCCCGGCACGGGGTCGGCCGCGGTCTCGGCGAGGAGGCGGCGGCAGGCCGCGGCGAGTTCGGCCGTACCGGCCGAGAGCGGCACGACCGCCTCGGAGCGGGCCGGGGCCGTGGTGCCGCCGTCCAGGATGCGGCCCGCGCGGACGAGGATCTCGTCGTGGCCCCCGGTGGGCGCGAGGCTGATCCAGCGCCGCACGTGCTCACCCCGGATGACGACCTGCCCGGACCGGTCCCGGTACACGATGTGCTCGCGCCAGAGCACCCCGGCCAGCTCCCCCGCGGTCTCTCTGAGTCTTGCCTGCACGCCTCTCCCCCTCCACCACCGACAATCGAACAAACGCTGCATTCTAGTGTGCGGGCCGCGTTCGTTCACAAGGCGTCAGGGGGCGGGTACGGGCGGCGGGTTCGGGACGCTAGCCCTTCCCGGGCGCGGCGGCCTCCAGCGCGTCGACGCTGCCGGACATGAGGGTGCGCACGTGCTCCGTGAGGTGCTCCGCCGGCCAGTCCCACCACGCGAGGGCGAGCAGGCGGGCGACGTCGTCGCTGTCGTAGCGGGTGCGGATCAGCTTCGCGGGGTTGCCGCCGACGATGCCGTAGTCCGGGACGTCGTCGACGACGACGGAGCCGGACGCCACGATCGCGCCGTGGCCGATGCGCACGCCGGGCATCACCGTGACCCCGTGCCCCAGCCAGACGTCGTTGCCCAGGACGGTGTCGCCCCGGCCGGGCAGCCCGGTGATCAGGTCGAAGTGCTCGGCCCAGGAGCCGCCCATGATGGGGAAGGGAAACGTGGAGGGGCCGTCCATACGGTGGTTGGCGCCGTTCATGATGAAGCGGACACCCGTGCCCAGCGCGCAGAACTTCCCGATGACCAGCCTCTCCGGCCCGTAGTGGTAAAGGACGTTGCGGGTCTCGAACGCCGTGGCGTCGTCGGGGTCGTCGTAGTAGGAGTACTCCCCCACCTCGATCAACGGCGATGTCACCAGGGGCTTGAGCAGCACGACACGCCGCTGTCCGGGCATCGGGTGCAGCACTGTCGGGTCAGCGGGTACAGCGGGCATCACGGACCATCTCCGAATTCACCGAAGTCACACGTCACATACGCACTCCATGATCGCAGCGGCCTCGGCGGACCGGGACGCGCCCCCGCCGGGTCCCGCTCCGTCCGACGGCGGCGTCCCTGCGGCTCAGCGCTCGCAGGTGATGTCGTACAGCTTCATCGGCTTGCTCGCGTCCAGCCCCACGTACGCCGTGAAGTGGCCGTCGGAGCTCCCGTTCCACCGCGTGGTGATCGTGGACCATCCGACGCCCGCGGACTGGGCGGTGGTGACCTCGCCGACGGAGATGCCCCGCGGCTCGTTCTGCGCGCACA